>CAYZFZ010000256.1:0-5396 GCA_964477795.1 uncultured Bifidobacterium sp. | reverse complement strand
CACCAGCCCGCACGAGGAGTGCGCGGTGGAGGAAGCGGTGCAGCTCGTCGAGCGCCACGGGGGCGAGTCCACCGTGCTCACGCTCGGCCCGGCCGAGGCCGACGAGCAGCTGCGCTACGCGGCCAGCATCGGTGTCAACAAGGCCGTGCTGCTGCCCATCGATGTCGCCGACTGGGACGCCCAGCGCACCGCCGCCGCGATCACCACGGCGATCCGCGGCATCGAGGCGGCAGACGGGCCCTTCGACGTGATCCTGTTCGGCAACGAATCCGCCGACTCGGGCAACTTCCAGGTGGGTGTGCGGGTCGCGCACGCGCTCGGGCTGCCGATCGTCAACGGCGTCAAGGGCCTCGAGGTCGGCGACGGTACGGTGCGCGCCAAGCGCGAGACCGACGCCGGTGTCGAGGTGTACAACGTGCCGCTGCCCGCAGTGTTCGGCGTGAAGGAGGGCATCAACCTTCCTCGCTACCCGACGCTGAAGGGCCGCCTCGCGTCGAAGAAGGTGCAGGTCGACTCGGTGGCGCCGCAGGGCGAGGCCGGCGGTCAGCAGATGGTGTCGTTGGTGCAGGCGGCCGAGAAGGCCAGCCACACGGTGGTGCTCGGCAACGGCCCGGAGGCCGCGCCGGCCGTCGTCGACCTGCTCGAAGAACTGGGGATCCTCAAATGACCGTGCTCGTCGTCGTCGAACACGACCGTGGCTCGCTGAGCCCCGCCTCGCTGGAGGCGCTCGCCGCCGCCCGCACCGTCGACTCGACGGTGGAGGCGCTCACCCTGGGCGCAGCCGCCGACGGCCTGGCCGCCGAGCTGGCCGCTCATGGCGCGCAGGTGGTGCACCAGGTGCACGACGACCTCCTCGCCGACTACGGGCCCGAGGCCTGGGGCGAGTGCGTCGCGCAGGCGGTGCGGGCGCTGCAGCCGGCGTCGGTGCTGGCCTGCGGCACCGACCGCGGCAACGAGGTGATGGCACAGGCTGCCGCCCGCCTCGACCTGCCGTTCGTGGCCAACGTCGTGCAGGCCACGGTCGGCGCCGCTACCGGCGAGCCGTGGGAGATCACACGCGTCCGTTGGGGCGGTTCGCTGCTCGAGCGCTGCACCGTCACCGCGCCCACGGTGCTGCTCACGGTCGCGCACCACTCGTTCGAGCCTGCGCTCGCGCAGGCTGCCGGCTCCGTTGCCGCCCTTCCCGTCTCGCTCGATCCGTCGTTGGCCCGCACGGTGGTGGCCGAGCGGGTTGAGCGCGCCGCCGGCGTCACCCTCGCCACCGCACCGCTGGTGGTGGGCGGCGGGCGTGCCGTCGGGTCCGCCGAGGCGTTCGCCCCGCTGGAGGAGCTGGCCGGGCTGCTCGGCGGCGTCGTCGGCTGCTCGCGCGCGGTCACCAACAACGGGTGGCGCAACCACACCGACCAGGTGGGCCAGACGGGCACGCGCATCGCCCCGGACCTGTACATGGCGTGCGGCATCTCCGGCGCGATCCAGCACTGGGTGGGCGCGATGGCCTCGAAGAAGATCCTGGCGATCAACACCGATCCGGAGGCGAACATGGTCGCCAAGGCCGACTACGCGGTGATCGGCGACCTGCACAAGGTGGTGCCGGCGATCACCGCCGAGATCCGCCGCCGGCGCGGCTGACGGACGCGTCCCGGCGCGAGCCGCCGCAATAGGCTGCTCTACCAATGGGAAACAACGAGCCGCTTCCGCCGCCGCCTCCGCCGGGCCAGCCACCCGCTTCGCCGCCACCCGCTGCGCCGCCACCCGCTGCGCCCCCGCCGTACAACCCTCCGCCGGCGTACCCGCCCACCCAGCCGTTGCCGCCCACCCAGGCGTACCCGCCCGTACCCCAGTACCCGCCCACCCAGCAACTGCCGCCCACGCAGGCCTTCCCGGCCGGGCCGCCAGGGGGCTTTCCCCCGCAGGGCTACGCGCCCGGCATGCCGCCCGCCGAGCCGCCGGCGAAGAAGACCGGTCTGTTCATCGCGCTCGGCCTGCTGGTGGTCGCGCTCGTCGTGGCCGGCATCCTCATCTTCACGGGCGGCGACGACGACGAGGCCACGCCGCCCACCGTGGTGGTGCCGACGCTCCCGCAGATCACGATCCCGCAGGTCACGATCCCGGACATCACGATCCCGGACATCACGCTGCCCGATGTCACGTTCGTGATCACGCTGCCGACTGCGACGGAGGCGCCGGCCACCACAGCGCCGCAGGAGACCGCAGCGCCCACCACCGGCGGCACACCACCGGGCGACTTCGTCTCCGTCACCGACGACCTCGGTGTCTTCTCCGCGATGCTGCCGTCGGAGTTCGAGAAGGACACCGCCCCGATCACCACGCAGGACGACTTCACGCTGCCGTCCGTGGCCGGTGCCGACGACCTCGACGCCTACAACAACGACGACACCACCCGCGGACTCACGATCATCGCCGTCGGCCCCGAGATCGACAGCTCCGTGGACGATGTGCTCACCTTCCTCGAGCCAGACGAAGGCGTGTGCAGCGACCGCGAGCTCAACGTCGGCTACCCGACCGCGCTCGGCGCGAGCACGATGGTGAAGCTCGACGGCTGCGGCACGGACGGCACCGGCTCCAAGGTGATCATGGTGATCTCGCTCGAGGGCAACACCATCGTGGGCATCTACGTGCAGAGCACGGACACGGCGTCGGCGCTGCTTCCGCTCGCGCAGCAGGTGTTCGAGTCGATCACCGCCCTCTGACACGGCATCCCGCGTGAACCTGCCGTCACCGCGCAGCAACGACGGGCCGGCCCTGCGCCGCGACCTCGCGCTCGCGACGTGGGGTCTGTTCGCGGGCCTCGCCCTGCTGATGCTCGCGGGCGGCATGTTCGGCACCCTGCTCGGTGTCCGCTCGGAGAAGGTGGGCCTGCCGACGGGTGTCAGCAGCCTCATCGCGGCGAGCTACTACGTCGGCTTCCTCATCGGCTCTCGTCTCACGCTGAAGGCGCTGGGCATGGTGGGCCACATCCGCGTCTACTCGGCGCTCGCGTCGGTGCTGGCGGCGGCGATGGTAGCGGTGGGCATCACCGGTAACGCGCCGTCGTGGGCGTTGCTGCGCCTGGTGACCGGGTTGTGCACGGCGGGGTTGTACGTGGTGGCCGAGTCGTGGCTCAACGACCTGGCCACCAACGAGAACCGCGGCCGGTTGCTGGCCGTGTACGGCGTGGTGACGATCGCGTTCTTCGGGATGGGCCAGCTGCTGCTGTTCAACTTCGACGCACGCGCGGTGACCGGCTTCGCCGTGGCGGGGATCGTCACCTCGCTCGCGGTCGCACCCGTCGCGTTGTCCGAGGAGGCGATGGCGCCCAGCCTGCGCGAGGCCGAGCACCTCTCGCTGCGCGACCTGGCGCGCATCGTGCCCACCGGCATCTTCTCCTGCCTGCTCATCGGTGTCGCCCATGGCGCGATGTCGGGCATGGCTGCGATCTACGCCACCCGCGTCGGTCTCAGTGCCGGCCATGTCGGCCTCTTCGTTGCCCTGCCCAGCCTGGGTGGTGTGCTGCTGCAGTGGCCGATCTCCGCGGCCAGCGACGACATCGACCGTCGCGCCGTGGGCTTCGTCGCTGCGCTCGGTGCGGCGGGCGTGGCCGCGTTGCTGGAACTGGACTCGCCGAGGAAGTGGATGGCGTTCGTGCTGTTCTGCCTGCTCGGCGGGCTCAGCTACCCGCTGTACTCGATCGCCGGTGCGTACACGAACGACTGGATCGAGCCCGAGCACCTCAACGCGGCGGCCTCGCAGCTTGTCACCCTGTACGGCATGGGGGCGGTCGCCGGCCCGTTCGTGGCGGCCGGCAGCATGGTGGCATTCGGGCCGCGCGGCTTCTTCTGGGCCCTCGTCGGGTTGCACGTCCTGATCGCGGTGTTCTTCTTCTACCGCCTGCTCGCCTGGCGCGCCCCGCTGGCCAAGCGCCCCTGGAGCCAGGTCTCCCTGCCGGCGCGAGCCTTCTTCGTGCCGGCCACGATCATCGCCATGGGCCGCCGGCGCCGCCGCCGCCACTCCGCGGGCTGAGGGGTGCGCCGACGGGTGCGCCGGCGTCCTGGGCTCGCCGCCGCCGTTTCGGGTGCGCCGCCGTCCCGGGTGTGGGTGTGCTCTCCGCTGGCACGACAACCCCGGTTGCCGCCTCCCGCAAGCTGAGTTGTCGTCTGTGAAAACGGACTACCTGGGCGAGGCGGTCACGCCGAACGTCACGCCAGCTTGGCGAGCATCCTCTGCTGCCATTCGGCGGTGGCCTGGACGTTGTTGAACGTGAACAGGTGGATGCCCTCGATGCCCAGCTCGTCGGCCTGCTTGCTGAGCGGGGTGATCAGCTTGTTGGGGTCGTAGCCGCCCGGCTTGAACAGGCGGCCGAGCACCCCGCCGTTCTTCTTCACATAGCGCATGCTGGCGCCGATGCCCAGGCGCATGCCCATCGTGAACAGCTTGGTGCGGTCGATCACGCCGGGCACGCCGATGTGCAGCGGCAGGGTGAAGCCGGCGGCGCGCTCGCCGGCGGCCCACGTCCGCCACGTGTCGAGGTCGAAGCACATCTGGGTGCTCGCGTAGCCGGCGACGCCGGCCTCCTGCAGCAGTGCCTGCTTGGCGTGCAGCGCCTCGTGCACCACCGGGGCGGGGATGAGCACATGGCCGTCGGGGTAGGCGGTGATGCCGATGCGGGTGAGGCCGTGATCCGTGGCCAGGAAGTCGCGCAGGAAGGCGACGACGCCGTCGTAGATGCCCACCGGCTGCTCGGCATCGCCGGCGACGAGGAACACCTCGCGCAGCGAGTGATCGCGGCAGAACGTGGCCAGGGTCTTGACCGCGACCGCATCCTCGGCGAGACGGGCGGAGAAGTGCGGCACGGCCGTGTGGCCGAGATCCGCGAGCCGGGCAGTGAGGTCCAGCGTGGCCTGCTGGCCCTTCGCCGGGCTGCAGGTGACCGACACCGATGCGCCGGCCGGGATGTGCTCGATCTGCGCTTCGAGGTTCTTCATCGGAACCACCTCGTAGCGGGCTTCGGCGATGAGGGAGCGCTGCGTCGACATCGTTGTCGTCCTTCGTGGGTGTGCGGTGGGTGTGCGGTGGGTGTGCGGGCGGTGCTGTGCGGGGCTGGGTCAGCCGAACTCGTCGGGCAGTTCGGCCTTGCGGCGGGCGACGAACTCCCGCAGTGCTTCGTCGATCGCGTCGTCGAGCGCCGGCGGCTGGTACTCGGCGAGGCGCCGCTTCCACAGGGCGTTGGCGCGTTGGGCGGCGTCGAGGCCGCCCTCCTCGCTCCACTGCTCGAAGCTGGAGTTGTCGGCGGTGTCGCTGCGGTAGAACGCGGTCTCGAAGTTGGCCAGCGTGTGCGCGGTGCCGAGGAAGTGGTTGCCGGGCGGGTTGCTGCGCAGGGCGTCGAGCGCGAGCCCGTT
>CAYZFZ010000255.1:0-5417 GCA_964477795.1 uncultured Bifidobacterium sp. | reverse complement strand
TGGAGTACACCACCAGGCAGGTCTCGTCGCCGAGGTCGATCACGTCGATCGTGCCGCGGTGGTGCGTGAACATCGGCACCTTCAGTTGGTACTGGAAGCGGCGCTGGGTGTCGTCGCGCAGCAGGATCTCCTCCGGCATCGGGATGCCCGAGTTGGTGGTGATCACTCGGGTGGTGCCGTCGACGGTGCAGTCCTTGATGCCCGGGAACCAGTGGTGCAGCTTGGCCGGATCACCGGCCAGCGCCCACACGTCTGCGGCCGGACGGGCGATGCGGACCTCGTAGCGCATGCTGCCGTACATCAGCCGGCGCCTCCGTCGGCGACCGGCGTCGCCTCGATGAACGCGACGATCACCTCGGCCAGCTCGGGCCCCTTGTCCTCCTGCAGGAAGTGTCCGCCGCCGGCGATGGTGGTGTGCGGCTGGCCGGCCGTGCCGGGCACGCGGCGCAGGAACGGGGCCTCACCGCCGCGTGTGATCGCGTCCTTGTCGCTGAACGCGCACAGCCACGGCTTGTGCCACTGCTCGAACACCTTCCACGCGGCGCGGTTCTCGGCCGCGCCCGGGTCGTCGGCCATGCTGGGCACGAGCGACGGGAAGATGCGGGCGCCGGCCTTGTACGTGTCGACGGGGACCGGCGCGTCGTAGGCGGCGACGACATCCGGTGACAGGTCGCCGGCGCTGCCGCCGTTGACGATGGTGCCGATCGGGAACGCGGGCGACTCGCGGGAGAACTTCTGCCACGAGAGGAACGCCTCGCTGAGCTTGCCGTCGCCCTCGGGAAGGCCGGTGTTGCCGACGACGACGCGGGCGAAGCGATCCGGGTGGGCGGCGACGATGCGCAGGCCGACGAGGCCGCCCCAGTCCTGCCCGAAGTAGGTGATGCCGCGCAGGTCGAGCCGATCGACGATCAGCTGGGTCATCCACTCCACGTGGCGGGCGTAGGTGTAGTCGCCCTGCTCGGCGGGCTTGTCGCTCTTGCCGAAACCGACGAGATCGGGCACCACGACACGGTGGCCGGCGGCGGTGAGGACGGGGATCATGTGCCGGTAGAGGTAGCTCCACGACGGCTCGCCGTGCAGCAGCAGCACGGGTGCCGCGTCGCGCGGGCCTTCGTCGAGGTAGTGCACGCGCAGGGTGCCGGGCTCGCCGGCCACTGCGGCAACCTCGGCGTAGTGGGGGGCGAAGGGGTAGCCGGGCAGGTCGGCGAAGCGTTCGTCAGGTGTGCGCAGGATCTGCATGTGGAGTGGTCCAGTCGTGGAGGTGGTACGGAGTGGAAATGACGACGGTGGGTGCGGGCGGCGAGGGAAGCGCCAGCGACGAGCCGCAGGAGGGAGCAGCCGAAGCGAAGCGGAGGCCAGTCCCGACCATTCAGATGGACAATTGGACGAAGGTGAGGTCGTCGCCGAGGACGATCGGGCCGGCGAAGTGCTCGGCGGCGAGCGCTCGCCATTCGTCTTCCTGGCCGGGGGCGATGGCCGGGACGTAGTGGGTGAGGACGAGCGTGCCGACCCCGGCCTTCGTCGCCGTCTGGGCGGCCTGCTGCACCGTCGAGTGGTAGTCGAGGATGTCCTGGAAGCGGGCGCTGGGCACCAGGCGGACGAGATCCTCGCGGATCACCGTCTGCACATAGGCGTCGGCGCCGCGGCACAGCTCGTCGAGGCCGGCGCAGGGGATGCCGTCGCCGCCGAGCACCGCGGACACGCCGCCGGCCTCGATGCGGAATGCGACCGTCGGCTCCACCGGGCGGTGGTCGGTGGCACCGACCGTGACCGTGGCCGAGCCGACCGTGAACGTCTCCCCCGGCACGACCTCCTTCACCTCCACGATCGGGCCCTCCGTGAGGTCGTCGTGGTGGTGGATGCGGTAGCCGACGTCGGGCGTCAGCGACTCGAGCGTGTGGTGCACGACGTCGTGCAGGCCGGGTGGGCCGACGATCGTGAACGGGCGCGGGCCGGGGCTCATCACCCAGCGGGTGGTGATCATGTCGCCGAGGTCGGTGATGTGGTCGCTGTGCAGATGGGTGATCAGCAGCGCGTCGAGCATCGGCGGCAGCACACCGGCCGCGGCCAGGCGCATCATCACGCCGCGGCCGCAGTCCACCAGCACGGTGAGGCCGTCGGCGGTGACGAGCGTGGAGGGGCCGGCGCGCCGGGGATCCGGCATCGGGCTACCGGTGCCGAGCAGGGTGATTCGCATGGTCATGTCTCCAGCAGGCGTGAGATGGTGTCGACGAGCGTGGCTTCGATCTGCGCGCGTGTGAGGCCCTGGTCGTCGAGCATCAGGTGCACGGACTCGAACGACGTGAGCACGTCGATCGCGGCGACGGCGCCCACCGCGCCGGTCTTGCCGCGGGCGGCGAGCTCGGGATGGAAGAGCTGCTCGATCTGGTGGCGCAGGTAGGTGCGGGTGAGCGCGAGTTGGGAGGCGATCAGCGGTTGGAACGGGGCGCGCACGCGGGTGACGATGCCGACGGACGCGATGCCGTCGAAGAGCGTGAGGCGCTGGCGCACGAGGCGGGCGACGCGGCCGGCGAGCGGCCCGTCGGCCGACACGTCGAGGCGGGCGAGCGGCAGCATCCGGTCGTACTGGCGCGAGATCGCGACGCGCACGAGGTCGTCGAGGTCGTCGAAGTAGCGGAACAGCGACCGTGGCGACAGGCCCGCGCGCTCGGCGATCTCGTCGGATGACGGGTCGAGGTTGCCCTGCGCGTAGAGCGCCAGCATCGCGTCCACGACTGCCAGCCGGTTGCGCTCGCGGCGGGCGTGGCGGCCGTCCTCGGCCGCGGGCGCGGTGGAGGCTGCCGCGTGATCGCGGGTGCGCCCGCTCACGCGGGCTCCATCGTGCACACATGGCCCACCGTGGGGTCGGCACGCCCGGCGAGCAGCTCGAGGTAGGTGTGCCGCACGCCCTCGGGCCCGTGCGCGCGCTCGAAGTGCAACCAGCCGTCCACCCAGTCGCGGTAGGCGACCCATGCATCCACCGTGCGCGCCTCCAGGCCGTCGCGACCCCAGTCCGCGTTGCGCTTGGCGATCTGCGTGGGTGCGAAGAAGAACTGCGGCGCCGGGCCGGGCAGATCTCCTGGCACCGGTGGCGGGCCGTCCCAGTGGGTGCCGCCGACGATCATGCTGGAGCGCAGGCGATCCGCGTAGTGCTCGTGGACGGCGCGGGTGACGGCGCTGTCGCCGGCGATGTCCACGTAGGAGGCCTCGCCGGCGGGCAGCTCACCGAGCGCGTCGTACGTGACCACCTGGTGGTAGCAGCCCAGGCCGCGCACGAACTCTGCGTTACGTGCCGAGGTGAGGCCCACGACGCGCACGCCCTCGCGGCGCGACAGCAGGTAGGCGGCGCCGATCGCGGTCTTGGCCGAGGCACTGGAGATGACGACGGTGCTCTCGTCGAGCAGGCCGCCGTCGGCGAGTACGTCGTCGATCATGAACGACGTGAAGAACAGCGGGTACAGCACCATCTGGTGCGGCTCGCGCTCCGCGTCGTAGATCGGGTCCTCGCTGCAGCGCACATAGCGGTTGTAGGCGCCGGCCATCGGCGCGCGGTGGGCGGCCATGTCGGTGAAACCGCGGTCGTCGAAGCGGCCCGGCTGCACCACCAGCTCGGTGGACATCGGCAGGTAGCCGTACACGCGGGTGCCCTCGGCCAGCTCGCCGGCGGTGGACTCCACCACCTCGGCGAAGCCCCACACCGGCACCCGCCCCCACAGCGTGTCGTCGCCCTCGGCGACCTCGGCGGCGGGCGCGGCCGGGAAGAAGTTCCAGTACTGCATCATGTCGCCGAAGACCGCATACGTGATGTTGTTGGCGGTGAGCGCGAAGCAGTCGACGCGCAGGCGCGCCTGCCCGGGTTGCAGCGCAGCTGCGGCACGGTCGACGAGACGGACGGTCTGCAGGTTGCGGCGATCGACCTCGAGATCCATGTCAGCCCTCCGCTCCCGGTGTGGCCGGCTGGTGCGGCTTGGCGAACGAGATGACCTCGCCGCGGTTGATGCTCACCCAGTCGCGCGCTTCGAGGTACGGCTGGAAGGAGGCGACGATCGCGCGCTGGTGCTCGGGCGTCTTCGGGCGCTGCAGCTCGAACAGGTGGGGGAACTCGCGCCACGCCGCGACCGCGTGCCACAGGCGCACGGCGGCCTCACCGGTGGGCGGGTCGATGAGCACGGGGCCGAACAGCATCTGCCCGTCGGGGAAGATCAGCGTCGGTACGCCGTAGCCGCCGCCGGCGACCACCCGGTCGTGCTCGGCCTTCACCTCGTCGTGGGTGGTGGGGTCGGCGATCGCCTGGTCGACGAGCGACGGGTCGAGCCCGATCTCCTCCAGCAGGTGGCGGGCCACCGCCGGATCGTGCGGCTTGTGCCCCTCCACGTGCAGGGCGCGGCCGGCACGGGCGTACCACGCGTCGAGCAGGGCCATGTCGGTGCGGCGCAGCAGCGCGCCGATGCGCATCATGCTCCAGCCGTAGCTCCACTCGCGCTCCCACGGGTGCTTCTTGCCCTCCACCCGGTTGATCTCCTCCAGGCTGAAGAAGCGCCAGTTGACGGTGAGGCCGAGCTGGTCGCGCGCAGACCGCATCCACCGCGACGTCTGGTAGGCGTACGGGCACATCACGTCGAAGTGGAAGTCGACCGTGAGCGCATCGTGGGGCAGCACGTCGGGCAACGCGTCGGGCGTCATGCCCGCACCGTAACAGTTGACAGTCACGCTGACAAGTCCTAGGGTGCCCGCCCATGTTGAGCGAACCGGGGTTCCAGGGTCGGATCGGGCGGACGTACCAGGACTCACAGCCGTGGTGGCCCGAGCCGCCGGCCGGCCTGGGCGGCCCCAACGTGATCACGATCGTGCTCGACGACACCGGCTTCTCCCACTTCAACTGCTTCGGCAGCACGCTCGCCACGCCGAACATCGACCGCCTCGCTGCGGGCGGGCTGCGCTACAACAGCTTCCACACCACGGCGCTGTGCTCCCCCACCCGGGCGTGCATGCTCTCCGGCCGCAACCACCACGCAGTCGGCATGCGCGGCGTGAGCAACTGGAACACCGGCTACCCGCACATGCGCGGCGGCATCACACCGCGGGCCGCCACGATCGCCGAACTGCTGCGCGCACACGGCTACGCCACCTTCGCCGCCGGCAAGTGGCACCTGGCCCCGATGGAGGAGACATCGGCCGCCGGGCCGCACCACAACTGGCCGCTGCAGAAGGGCTTCGACCGCTTCTACGGCTTCCTGCAGGGCGAGACCGACCAGTTCCACCCCGAGCTCACCCACGACAACCACCACATCGACCCGCCGCGCCGCGCGCAGGACGGCTACCACGTCAGCGAGGACCTGATCGACCAGAGCACCGGCTGGATCCGCGACCTCGTCTCGGTGCGCCCCGACCGGCCGTTCTTCCTGTACCTCGCGTTC
>CAYZFZ010000254.1:0-5417 GCA_964477795.1 uncultured Bifidobacterium sp. | reverse complement strand
GTGGCGAAGTGGGTGAAGATCAGCACCCGCTCGCCGGCGGCGAACACCGACTCGACGATCTCCTCCAAGCGGGCGAGCTTGCCCGAGCGACCGGCGAGCGACTGGCCGTCGTCGTTGAACGCGGCCGGGTGGTTGCAGATCTGCTTCAGGGCGGTGATGGCGGCGAGGATCGCGCCCTCCTTCCTCTCCCCCAGCTCGTTGGCCACGTTGAGCACCAGGTCGTCGAGCACCGCCTGGTAGAGCCCGATCTGCTCGGGCGTCATCGTGCAGTGGTCGAGCTCGTCGATCTTGTCGGGCAGCTGGGCGGCCACCTCCGGCTCGGTCTTCGTGCGACGGAACAGCAGGATGCCGTTGAGCGCCTTCAGCGCGCTCTCGCTGTCGCCCGACATCTGGGCGACGAACGCCGGCCGCGGCCCGATCAGGCCCGGGTTGGTGAAGTCGAGGATCGCCCACAGGTCGGCGACACCGTTCTCGATCGGGGTGCCGGTGAGCGCCAGCCGGGTGTGGGCGTTGATCCGGCGCAACTGCTGCGCGGTGTCGCTGGCCGGGTTCTTGGTCGCCTGCGCCTCGTCGAGCACGAGCGTGCGCCAGCTGGTGGCGGCCAGCAGGTCGAGATCGCGCACGGCGGTGGCGTAGGTGGTGATCACGATGTCCGCCTTGGCCAGCTGGGCGTCGAACTCGCCGGCCTCGGAGCGGGCGATGCCGTGGTGGACGAGCACACGAAGGTGAGGGGCAAAGCGTGCAGCTTCGGCCGCCCAGTTGCCGACGACCGCGGCCGGGGCGACGACGAGCGTGGTGCCGTTACCGGCGGTGCGGGCGAGGTGGGCCAGCACGGTGGGCGTCTTGCCCAGGCCCATGTCGAGCGCCAGGCAGCCGCCCAGCTCGGCGGCGTCGAGGAACCCGATCCACGACAGCGCCTCGGTCTGGTACGAGCGCAGCTCGCCGGCGAAACCCTCCGGCTTGGTGACCGGCGCGGCAGCGGCCTCGCTGGCGCGCTGCAGCACGTCGTTGGCCCAGCTCTGCCCCTGCACGACGATGCCGCCGGCGAGGCCGGAGGCGTCGAGCCCCATGCTGTGGCGCAGGATCTCCGCGCCTGTCATCTGCGTCTGATCGGCTCGCTCGGCGAGCGCCGCCGCGGCCTTCTCCAGGTCGACCCGGTCGAGCTCTACCCACTTGCCACGCGACTGGACGAGCGGCCGTGCCTGCTTCGCGAGGCGGGCGACCTCACCGGCGGACAGCTCGACGTCGTCGAACAGGATGGACCAGGCGACGTTGGAGAGCTGGTGGGCGCCCACCACCGAGCCGCCCGACTCCTCGGCGAACAGGCGCAGCGAGGGGGTGGCCTTGCGGCGCGAGATCTGCGGTGCCTGTACGTCGAAGCCGGTGGCGACGAGCGTGGGACCCACCATCGTGAGGAAGTCCCACGCCTCGTCCTGGCTCAGCGCCAGCTGGCCACGGGCGCGCACGCCGGCGCGACTCACCGCGGGGAAGATGCGGCCCAGCCGGGTCCACTCGGCGAGCGCGGCACGGCTGCCCTCCTGGGCGCGCAGCGCGTCGTCGATGGGGACGAGCTTGCCCTTCGCCTGCTTGAGGTGCACCGACATCAACCACACGCCGCCGGCACCCGGGGCGTCGAGCTGCACCACCAACCGCGGGTGGGCGGTGTCGGTGACCGGGCGCGCCCACTGGTCGAAGCGGCGAGCCATGTCGCGCGAGAGCGACTGGTCGGCGGCGAACGGGGTGCCGTCGATGCGGGCGAGCATGGAGTCGCCGAGGTCGGTGATCGACTTGGCGCTGGGCGGCTGTGCCTTCAGCTCCACCCGCTCGGCGGCTTCGCTCATGATCGCCTCGACCACGGCACTGACGACGGCAACCGTCACGGTGTGGCCGGCGGTGCCTTCCAGGGCGACGACGGTGAGCGGCATGCAGCCGGCCAGATCGTCGATGACGGAACGGTGGAGGAACGCCGGCGTCCAGCGCACCGCGGCGTCGGTGCCGTGCCCGTCGCGGCGGGGCGTCACCCGCAGGCCGGGCACGATCGCACCGGTGGCCGCCAGGCGGACACCTTCGACGGCGGCACGGCCCAACCACAGCAGGCTCGGGCCCACGCCCTCGGGCACTTCGCCGCCGCCGACGGACACGAGCCAGCCGAGCGCGCCGCGCATCGGGATGGACACCGCCTCGGCCTTCATCCCGTTCGGCAGCGGCACCCCCGGGTGCAGCTCCCAGCCGTGAGGCGGGCCGCCGACGGCCTGCAGCCGGTCGGCGAGCGCATCGTTGGCCTCCGGGTCGGTGCCGCGGCCGGCAGCCCACACCACGACACGGCCGTCCGCCCACGAGGCCTGCAGCTGCACCTCACCCGGCTCGAGCAGCTCCCACGAGATCGACTCGTCGTCGTCGAGTTCGGCCAGGATCGGCGAGGGCGGCAGCGGGCGCAGGCGGGCAGCCGCGCGGTGCAGGCTGCGCAACGTGTCGGCGAAGTCGGCCACCACCTGGTCGCGCTCGTCGCCCCTGATGCCGCGCACGGCCGCGAGGTCTTCCTCCGTGTCGCCGATCAGCCGATCGAGCACCGCCAGCGAACGGGTCTCGTCCGCTTCGAAAAGCGCCACCTCGTCCTCGGACGCGCGACCGTCGGCGATGGACCAGATGGCCGCTTCGAGTTGTCGTACCTCAACCATTGCGCTCCGAATGAGTAGCCGCCCGAGGTCGTGTGGCCCCGACTTCGAAATCACACGCCATTGGATCGGTGCCAGCGCATCGACCGAGGTGCCTCTGCGGCCCCCGGCGACGGCGAGCTCGGGCGGGCGGTGGATCTCCGCGACGCGATCGAGCTGACAGCGACTCTGGGAGGATACGCCAGAAAACCCCGCGACGCGTTCAGCGGACTCAGATACCCGAACGGGCTGCGGGCGATACCCGAGCCGCCTTTGCCGCCGGATGCCGACCGGACCCCACGACCGGCGCAGCGGTAGCGTGACGCGATGACCGCGCGTGGACTCGGCCGCACCGCCGCCCGCCTGGCGCAGGCCGTGAAGCCCGCCGCAGTCAAGACCAGGGCCGCCGACTTCGCCCGTACGCTGAAGGCCGAGTACGAGGCCGGCAAGCTGGAGGCCGAGCAGCAGCCCCCGGCGGAGGCCGCGGCCACCCAGGAGGCGGAGGCCGACGCCGTCGCCGATGCGATGCGCAAGGTGGACTGGGCGAAGGTGAAGGCCGCCACCGGCGAGAAGGGCGCCGAGGCCGCGCAGGTGATGAGGTCGATGGCCGCCGAGGTCGACTGGGACAAGGTGCAGCCGGTGGCCGCGAAGGTCTCCAGTGCCCTGATCGCCGCCGTCGCCTCCGGCCAGATCGGCATGGGCGGCCGCTACGGCAGCACCGTGGCGCGGGCGATCATGAACGACCGCAACCTGGCCCAGAAGGTGAGCACCTCCCTCGCCCGCCACGACGCCCCGATGCCCCCCGACTTCCGCGGCATCATCGACGCCACCGCCACCGACGCCTGACTGGCCGTTCGTCCACGCTCGGTGGACATGGAGCGAGATTCCAGGCAACCTTCGACCGTGAGGTTCGTCGCGGTGGCAGCTGTGCTCGCGTTGGCGGCGTGCACCGACGCGCCGGAGCAGCACAGCGACGACTCCGCCCCGCCCAGCCCGAGCACGTCCACCACCACGAGCACCGCGACCCTCACCTCCACGACGGTCAGCACCTCCATGACGGTCAGCACGGCAGACGGGTCGTCGGTCGATGGTCCGGTGTTGCGCTACCCCGCTCCCGCGGACGTCGACTACGGCATGGCCGCAGAGGTGCGCGGGGTCCTGCAGCTCGAGGGCACCTGCCTCTACATCTGGCTCGACGAGGCGGGCGAGCGGTACCCGGTGCTGTGGCCCGCAGGCACCCGGTGGGACGAACAGCAGCAAGCCGTCGTCCCGCCCGTGGGATCGCCGATGCCGATCGGGGGCCAGGTCGACGGAGGGGGCGGTTACCTGGACGCGGCCGACATCGAGCGGCTGGCGGGGAGCGACGCGGCAGCGGTCGCGACCGAGTGCGTGGACAACCAGTACGGCCTGGTCGCAGTGGTCAACAACCAGCCCGACGCCATCGCCCTCGTCTCCCCTCCCCCGATCACCACCACCACGACCACCGCGGCCGCCGGGCTCATCACGCGCCCGTACGTCGACCCGGCTCTGTGCGGGTTGGGGGCGAAGGCTGTCTACACCTCAACCAACGTCAGCTGGATGCCCTTCAGCCTCGGCCCGCAACAGACGATCTCCATCCAGGTGTTCGGCGCCGAGACGGACGGGATGGCACAGCCGTTCGCCGTGGTCCTCCGCCTACCGGTGACGGCCGACGATCGCGCCAACGACCACCCGGTGACGATCAACGGGGCGCAGGTGAGCATCACGATGGTGGAGAACGGCAATCAGCACGCGGCGTGGAGGTTGCCCGACGGCAGCTGGGCCTACCTGCGCGGCCGCGACCTCGACGAAACCGCTGTGGTGGCGCTGATCACCCGGCTCACCCCTCGATCGCTGGATTCGGCCATTCCGGGCTTCGACCTCGCCGAGTCTACTCAGCCCGATGATCCGGTGCTGCTCGCCGAGCACCTCAACAACGATCTGTCGGGTACCTTCACCCGCTTCCAGTGCACGTCTGCGGCGAACGACGGCGTGTACTACATCGATTCGGTGCAGGGTGATCCGGTGTTCGTCTACCTCGGCATCCTCGACCGGTCACGGCCCTACGCCGTCGGCGTGAACGGCGACGGTGTCATCACGATCGACGGCGGCAACAAGTCGCTCTCCCTTGACGACATCGTCCAGGCCGACCAGGCGACCTGGGACGCGCTCCCCGAGATCGCCCCGTTCGGCACCCAGCCCGGCTGAGAACGGACCGCATCGCGAAGCCCAGCTGTGAGCTCGCACATATCTACCGTGGTCGTGTCCGCCCGTCCGGGTAAGACTGCTCGCATGTTGCGCATCGGAACCACCGTGGTCGGGGTCACCGACTTCCGACGCGCCATCGCGTTCTGGACGCAGGCGCTGAACTATGTGCCCAAGCGCGAGATCCGCGAGGACGACACCTTCATGATCCTCGTCCCGAGGGACGGCGGCAGCGGCGCCCACCTGGCGCTCGACGTGAGCGTGTCGCCAGTTCAGGAGCACCCGCGGGTGCACCTCGACCTGTTCGCCGGCGAGACCGCCGACCAGCTGGCCGAGGTGGAACGGCTGGTCTCGCTGGGCGCCACCCGCGTCGACTGGGATCTCTACCCGGAGAACCCCGACTTCATCGTCCTCGCCGACACCGAGGGCAACCGCTTCTGCGTCATCGACACGACCGGCGCCAACCCCATCGGCTGAACAACCCGCGGCGGGGGTGTGGGGGCAGAGGCTCCGCCGGAGCCCCCACCAACGATCGATCCG
>CAYZFZ010000253.1:0-5422 GCA_964477795.1 uncultured Bifidobacterium sp. | reverse complement strand
GTCGGCATGACCGTCAGCGAGGTCCGCGGGTTCGGCCGCCAGGGGGGCCACACCGAGACCTACCGCGGCACCGAGTACCAGCTCGACTTCGTCCCCAAGGTGAAGCTCGAGATCGTCGTCGACGACGAGGCTGTCGGCCCGGTGGTCGACTGCATCATGTCGGCGGCGGCAACGGGCAAGATCGGCGACGGCAAGATCTGGATCACCGCCGTCGAGGAGATGATCCGCATCCGCACGGCCGAGCGCGGGCACGACGCGATCTGATCGCCGTGTGCGGCTACGTGCTCACAGGGTGAGCAGGTAGCCGCGACCACGGACTGCCGCGATGTGCACGTGCAGCCGGTCCACCCGCCGGCGGAGCCGGTAGATCGCGGCATCCATCGCGTCGCGGGTGGGCGCGGCGCCGTGCCAGGCGCCGGCGGCGAGCGCCTCGTGCGACACCACCCGGCCGACGTCGGCGAGCAGGGTCGACAGGATCGCCGCCTCGGCGGAGGTGAGCACCACCGTCGCGCCCGCCCGGTGCAGCACTCGCTGGTCGTCGACGAAGGGCACATCGGCTTGCAGTTGGCTGCCGAGGCGGAGCAGCTGGGTGGCCCGGGCCAGCGCGTCGGCCTCGGTCGCCGGCAGGCGGATCCAGTCCTCGTCGACCGCCAGCTCGGGTACCTGCGCATCGGCTGCCACCAGCAGCACGCGCGGGATCGCGGCGCGGGCGAGCGCCGCCCGCCGCGGCCCGTCCGCGGGCCAGGCGACGAACTCCACCGGCACGCCCCCCACACGGTTGCAGCGCTCCGCCAGCTCGTGCGCTGCCGTGTCGTGGGCTGCGGTGTCGTGATCGCCGAGGTCGTTCACGTGCGGCATGGTATGGCACCGCTGTCGCGTGCTCGTTTCGGTGAGATGAACACATCGTGTGCGGCACGACGGCGCCGGTTCACGCTGCGTTCACACGCGCCGAACAGCCGCGAAACGCAGCCGCCCTACCGTCATCCCATGGCCAGCCTCGCTCCTGCTTCGTGTCGTGATGCCCACCCCCTCGAGCATCAGGGCGCGCAGGAGCGGGCTGTGCTGGCCGTGCTGCTCGCCAACCGGCGGCGGGTGGTGGGCCGCCGGGAGCTGGCCCGCGAGGCCGGGCTCGCCGAGCTGAACCAGCGCCGCTGCGACAGCGTGCTCGTCGGGGTGCGCCGCCGGCTCGGACCCGACTCGATCATCACCGTTCGCAGCCGCGGCTGGATGCTCGCCGACCACGCAGTGCCTGCCGCCGAGGCGTTGTTGCTCGCAGCCGCCCCGCAAGCAGGACGAGAGCGTTGAGCGGTCGCACCCCTTCGCATGTCGGGGTGCGGTCGTTCACGCCACGGGCAGCGAGCTCCGCTCGACGCCCGGTAGGGGCAAGTTCCTGGGTCGCCGGTCCGCCCGGCGGCCCAGGGACGATCAGGCCGCGTGTCAGCCCGCGTGCCAGTACCCGTGTCAGCCCACGCGTCAGCTCACGGGGTCGAGCTGGCCGAGCGCGGCGTGCAGCACACCGCGCAGCTCGGCGTGCTGCTCGACGGGCAGCTTGCCGTCGGCAGCGCCGGTGCGGCTGACGTAGAACACGTCCACCACCTCGTGGCCGAGCGTGGCCACCTTCGCCGAGCGGATGTCGAGGCCGGCCAGCGACAGCGCGTGCGACAGCCGGTACAGCACGGCGAGCCCGTCGGGGGCGCGTACCTCCACGACCGTGGTGGTGGACGACGCCTCGTTCGCGATCAGCACCTCCAGCCGCGCCGGCGCCGCCGCGGTCGCCCGCCGGTGGGTGCGGCTGTACGACCTGATCCGCTGATCGAGGCGGGCGTCGATGTCGACGTCGCCACCGAGCGCGCCACACAGGTCGTGCTCCACCTTCGCCCAGTTCGCCTCGCGGCCGCTGGAGCGCAGGATCTTGAACTCGTCGACGGCCGTGCCGTCGGCATCGGTGAACGCGTCGGCGCCAACCACGTCGAGGCCGTGCAGCGCGAGCGTGCCGGCGATCACGGCGAACAGTCCCCGGCGGTCGCGGCTGGCGATGCGCAGCAGGTCGAACTCGCCCGCCGGCTCGTGCTCGACGTGCAGGTCGCCGTCGGCGCGCACCTTGGCGACGAGCTCCTGGAACCTCGGCGCGGCCGACCCCGGCTCGGTGGAGCGCGAGTCACCACGCAGCACCTCGCTGACCGAGCGCACCAGCTCGTCGATCAGTGACGCCTTCCACGACGACCACGCGGACGGGCCGGTCGCCAGGCTGTCCGCCTCCGTCAGCGCGGCGAGCAGCTGCAGGCAGTCGAGGTCGCCCACCGCGTCCGCGACGATGTCGGCCGTGCGCGGATCGGAGAGGTCGCGCCGCAGCGCTGTCTCGGCGAGCAGCAGGTGGTGCTCCACCAGCCGGCGCAGCACCGACACGTCGTTCGCATCGAACCCCATGCGCGGGCCGATGACCTCGACGAGGCGCACGCCGACCTCGGTGTGGTCGCCGGGGTGGCCCTTGCCGATGTCGTGCAGCAGCGCGCCGACGAGCAGCAGGTCGGGCCTGGCCACGTCGCGCACGAACTCGTTCGCGTTGGCGACGGTCTGCAGCAGGTGGCGGTCGACCGTGTAGATGTGGAACGCGTTGCGCTGCGGCCGGTTGCGCACGACGCGCCACTCGGGCAGGTAGCGGCTGAACAGGTCGTAACGCTCCAGCGCCTCCACGGCCGCCACCAGCCGCGGGCCGGCGCCGAGCAGGCTGACGAACGCACGACGGGTGCGCTCGGTCCAGGCCTCGCCCGGCTCGGGCCCGCGGCTGGCGAGCATGCGCAGCGCCTGCGGCCCGATCGGATACGCCGCATGGGCGGCCGCCGCCGCGGTGCGGAACACGAACGACTGCTCGTCGACATCGACGGCCGCGCTCGGTTCCAGGGCCAGTTGCACCTCGCCGTCGATGACCACGACGCCGGCCACGGGATCCGGCAAGGCGTGGCCGGCGGCGCGCCCCTGACGCTGGCCACGCTGCAGCCGGTCGACGCGGCGCCAGAAGCGATCCGTCGCCCACTCGATCGAGTGCGCGGCACCCGCGATGTTCAGCATCAGCGCGTCGGCGTCGGCGAAACCCATCGCTTCCGCCACACGATCCTGGTCCTGCAGCAGCAGGGTGTTCACCGTCCGCCCGGTGGCGCGGTGCAGCTCGCAGCGCACGGCCAGCAGCAGGTCGGCCGGGCCGGCGAGATCCTCGAACGGCACCTCCAGCGCGGCGGCGACGTCGTCGCGCCCGGTGGCCAGCGCCCAGCGGATCGTGTCGTAGTCGCGCAGGCCGCCACGCCCGTCCTTCAGGTCGGGCTCGAGCCGCGACGCCACGTCGCCGGACTTCGCCCAGCGCTGGCGGCCCGCGTCGTGCAGGCGTTGCAGCCACACCAGCGGCTTCTTGCGCCACTGCTCGAGGCCCGCCTCCTGCAGCGCCTGCACCGCGACCGAGTCGCCGGCCAGGCAGCGCAGGCGCAGGATCGAGGTGGCGGTGTCGAGGTCGTCGGCCGCCAGTTGCAGCAGCGTCTTGGTGCTGTGCGCCGCCGGGCTGAGCTTGATGCCCGCGTCCCACAGCGGGTACCACAACCGCTCGGCCACCTCGCGCACGTGCGCCTCGCTCGTCTTCGAGGGATGCAGCAGTACGGCGTCGATGTCGCTGCCCGGGCACAGCACCCCGCCCGCGTAGCCGCCGGTGGCCACCAGCGCCCAACCCGCGGGCAGCCCGGCGCCCAGGCTCTCCATCCACGAGTCGGCCAGCTGCGACAGCCGGCGGGCCAGGCTGCGGCCGGCGAGATCGGGGTCGCCGACGAGCTGCGCCCTCACGCGACGCATCGTCGCGGCATCGATCTGTGTGGACACCATCGTCTCCAGTCTCGCAGCACGGTCGGGCAGGCAGCGGACAGGTCCCCGGGGCGAACCCCGGGGACACTGTGCCGTGATGCAGTTGCCGTCGCGTCGTCGTCGCGTCAGATCGCGTCGACTCCGGCTTCTCCCGTGCGCACCCGCAGCAGCTTGTCGAGACCGACGGTCCAGATCTTGCCGTCGCCGATCTTGTCCGTTCTCGCCGCATCGGCGATGACGGTCACGATCGCCTCCGCGTTCTCGGCGGCGACGACCACCTCGATCTTCACCTTGGGGATGAAGTCGATGTGGTACTCGGACCCACGGAAGTTCTCCGTCTTGCCGCGCTGGCGGCCGAAGCCACGCACCTCCGTGACGGTGAGCCCCTCGACCCCGTTGGCGAGGAGCGCCTCCTTCACGTCGTCGAGCTTGTGCGGCTTGATGATGGCGGTGATCAGTTCCAACATGTCAGAGCCCCTTTCCCATGTAGGCGGCTTCCGGATGGTACGCCGGTGAGCCGTGCTCGTGGATGTCGATGCCTTCGATCTCGCCTTCCGCGGACACCCGCAGGATGCCCATCTTCTTCACCGCGTACATCAGCGCGAGGCCGACGCCGAAGGCCACCACGGCGACCACCGCATTGCTCCACACCTGGGCCCAGAGCTGCTTGCCGCCGTCACCGCTCCACAGCCCTCCCACGCCACCGAACTCGCCGGTGGCGAAGATGCCGACCGCCCACGTGCCCCAGATGCCGGTGATGCCGTGGACGGCCACCGCGCCGATGGGATCGTCGATGCGGAGGTGTTCGATGAGATCGATGCCGTAGACCACGACGATGCCGCCGACCGTCCCGATGATCACGGCACCGGTGGTGTTCACGTAGTAGCAGGGTGCGGTGATGGCGACGAGGCCGCCCAGGAAGCCGTTGATGGTGATGCCCATGTCCCACTTCTTGATCCGGCGGTAGATCACCGCGAGGGCGGACAGTCCTCCGGCTGCCGCGGCGAGTGTCGTGTTGGTGGCGACTCGACCGATGCCGGCCGAGTCGATGGCCGACAGGGTGCTGCCGGGGTTGAAGCCGAACCAGCCGAACCACAGGATCACGCCACCGATGGCGGCGACGGTGAGGTCGTGGCCGGGCGGCAGGCCACCGCCGTCACGCTTGAACTTGCGACCAAGGCGCGGCCCGAGGACGATCGCACCGGCGAGGGCGACCATGCCGCCGACGGTGTGCACGACGGTGGAACCGGCGAAGTCCCAGATGCGCACGCCGCCGAAGCGAGGTGTCTGCAGCCAGCCGCCCGGGCCCCAGATCCAGTGACCGATGATCGGGTAGATGAACCCGCTCACGCCGAGGCTGTAGACGAGATCGCCCTTGAAGTCGGTGCGGCCGACCATGGCACCGGAGGTGATGGTGGACGCCGTGTCGGCGAAGGCGAACTGGAACAGGAAGAACGCCATGAAGGCGACACCGGTATCGAACGAGCCACCGAACGTGTACGTCGCTTCCGCCCCGTTGAGGAAGAAGTACTGGTGGCCGATGAAACCGTTGCCGACGCCGAACATGAACGCGAACCCG
>CAYZFZ010000252.1:0-5428 GCA_964477795.1 uncultured Bifidobacterium sp. | reverse complement strand
GACTGCCGTGTCCGGCGGGTACGTGGCCGGTGGCGACGTGTCCTAGACTTCCGTCTCCGGTGGCGCCGTTTTGTGTTAGGCCGTGTCCGGCGGCAACGTGTCCGGTGGCGCCGTGTCCTCGACTGCCGTGTCCGGTGGCACCGTCGATGCCAGCACCACCCCGCCCAGCTGGTGGGCGAGCGACGGCGACGCGTCGGCGGTCGTCGGGGCTGCGCTGGCGACGACGCCCGCGAGCGCGAGCAGCGACGCGAACCGGATCGCGGCTCGTGCCGGTGATCGAGGTTGGACGGGCTCGTCGACGGCGAGCATCCGCAGCCCGCTCAGGTCGGCCAGCCGGGCGCGGTTGCCGAGCAGCTCCCACGCGGGTTCGACGGAGCAGAACTCGGCCAGCGCGTTCGCGGTGGCGGCATCGGCGTCCCTCAGCTCGACACCGATCCGGTACTCACCGGCTGGCAGCAGTGCCACGTTGCGGACCACGCACACCACTCGCACGGTGGTGACGCCCGAGCTGGTGGGGATGTCCGTATCGAGGAGGAGGCGCTCGTCGACCTCGGCGCCGGTCTGGCTGATGACACCCGCACCGACAGCGGTGAGATCGACGATGTTCACCGTCCGTTCGCCGAGCGTCGCCGGCAGCGACGACACCACGCGCACCGTGCCGCGCAGCTGGCTGCGGCGGGCGAGCACGCGCAGCAGATCGAGCGACAACCCCATCGTCCACAGGGTGACGAGCATGAGGCCCATCAGCTGGGCCTGCGGCATCGGAGGCAACGTGTGCGTCACCCGGTCGCTCACGCCGCGCATCACGAGCACCGCACACAGCGCGCCGACCGCGACGAGCAGCCCGTTGCCGTGCTGCAGGCTGTCGCGATCGGTCGGCACGTGGCGCGACGTGTGCTGCTCGGCAGGCAAGAGGCTGCGGCACGCCGCGCCCATCGTCTCCAGCGACCATCGGCTGCGGTCACCCGGGCGCAGCGTCGCGCCGCTGAGCTGCGCGAGCCCCAGCGAGGTCGCCGTGAACGCCGGCAACCACGCCAGCGCCAGCAACGGCAACGTCGCATGGAACGGTGGCGAGCCGGCCAGGATCGCCGTCGCGAGCAGCACGAGGAACAGCACCCGGCGCAACCCCGACAGCGGCCGCACGGCCCACGCCAGCAACGACACCCTCTGCTTGGGCGTCAGCGCCGAAGGCGCCAGCGCGCCACCCGGCCCGAGGATCAGCTGGCGAGCCGCGCGGGCGCGCTGCACGCGGTCACGCGCGACGTCGGCCTCGGCGTGCAACGCGTGGTGGGCGACGACGGCAGCGTCAGCCGGCGCGACCACGCGCCAGCCGGCGCGCAGCAGTGCAGCGCCGTAGCGCCACTGCGCGGGCAGCACGGGATCGTTCGCGAACTGCACGTCACCGAGCGCGGCACTCCGGACGAGCGAACCGCTGCCCAACCAGACGGCGTTGCCGCGGCGACCGAGCGCGGGGTTCAGCGAGGCGCGTTCGAAGTGGAGCGGATCGGGGCTCGGCGCACCGTCGTCGCCGGCCGTGCGGTCCGGCGGCGCCACGCCCCGGACGCCCAGGCCCTGCACGACCGCGACCTGCGTGTCGGTCATCTCCGCAGTGAGCCGTTCGATGATGTCCGTGGTGGGGATGTCGCCGGCGTCGAGCAGCAGGAAGCGTTCAGCCGTCACGACGGAGGGCACGACTCGCAACCCGTTTCGGTCTGCCACGTCGCTGGCCGCGTAGCGGGCGTGATGCTCGTTGGCGAGCGCAGCGACCTCCGGGCGGGCGGACAGGTCGACGATCGCGACCTGCTGCACGCGCCGCACGCTGCGCAGCGCCACCAGCGTCGCGCGGGCGTCGTGCACCGGCTGCAGATCCACGCGGACGACGACGTCCACCGGCAGCTCGTCCTGGGGCACGCCATCGCCAGGCGCGGCGTCGTCCCGGATCGTCGCCTCACCGGTGCCGTCGCCGGCGGCGGCCGGCCACAACGCCCAGGCGAGCGTGAGCGCGCCCAGGAAGCCCACGACCTCCAAGGCCAGCACCGGCACGGCGAGCCAGAGGTTCGTTCCGCTCAACGAGAAGAAGGCACGCCACACCAGGTAGAGAAGCCCGGCGGTGAGGCCGACCAGCGTCAGCGCTCGCGCACCGAGATGCTCCGTTCGCCTCATCCTCGACCTTTCCTGCCACCCACGTCAGGTCCGTGCTCACTCGACGTCACAGACGCTGCGGATATCGGCACGCCGCGTCACCGGGTTGAGCGATCCTTGCCACTGTGCCCGCGAGGCGGGCTGCCACGCGGCCCGGTAGCCTCCACTCCTCGTGGGTACCGCCAAACGTGAACGTCAGAAAGCCAACCGCCAGCTCCGACTGGAGGAGCTCGCCAAGCAGGCTCGTAAGGAGAAGACGAAGCGCCTTGGTCTCCGCATCGGCCTGATCATCGGCGCGGTGGTCGTGCTCGTCGGCGCGATCGCCCTCTTCGGCGGCGACGACGACAAGAAGGTCACCGCCGCCACCTCCACCACGGTGCTCGACGTCACTGCCACGACGCTGGATCCGAACGCGCCCACCACCACCGTGCCGCCCAAGCCGGAGGTCTCCATCCCGGCCGAGCTGCCCACGGAGCTGGCCGTCACGCCCATCACCGAGGGCAGCGGCCCGGCCGCCGCCGTCGGCGACACGCTCGACGTGCACTACATCGGCTACCTGTCCGCCGACGGCACCGTGTTCGACAACAGCTACGACCGTGGCGAGCCCATCCAGCTCACCCTCGGCAGCGGCAGCGTCATCCAGGGCTGGGAGGAAGGGCTCGTCGGCGTGCAGGCCGGGGGCCGCTACCAGATCGACATCCCCGCCGACCTCGCCTACGGCGACGTCGGCTCGGGCGACATCATCAAGCCGGGCGACCCGATCTCGTTCATCGTCGACATCATGTCGATCACCCCGGCCGTCACCGACACCGCCAGCACCGCGGTCACCGAGACCACGGTCGCCACCAGCACCAGCACGACGGTCGTCGCCACCAGCACCAGCTGAGCCGGCCGGGGCCTCCGTCCTGCCCGGTCAGCGGCCAACACGGCTGCTGCCGGTTACCTCAGGGCAGCTCGCCGTGCACCTCCACGGCGCCGATGGTCTCCCAGCCGGCGGCCCGGTGCACCAGCGCGTCGCCGGTGTGCAGCACGGCAAACGCCGTGTTCGCCAGCTTGCGGGTGCGATGCAACCGCTCGGGCGACCAGGTCTCGGCTTCCGTGACGAGTGCGAGGTTGGGCACCAGACCCAAGCCGAGCGTGAAGGCGCCGCCGCGCGGGTCGACCATCGGGTCGCACATCGCTGCTGCGCTGCCCCCGGTGGCAGCCACCAGACCACCGTTGGTGAGCACGTCGCGCAGGGCGTCCCACAGCGGTGTGTCCTTCAGCACCGAGCGCAGGTGCATCGGCTGGTCGCCGACGAAGTAGACGGCACGCGCGCCGCGCACGATGTTGGCCGGGCCCGATTCGGTGGCCTCGCCGCGGCGCATCACCATCAACGCCTCCACCTCCACACCGAGCCGCTCGCCCCACGTCATCGCCGCGGCCACCAGTCGCTCGGGCCGTTCGAACGCGTCGGCCGTCGGCAGCACCAACACCCGCTGGGCGCCGGCCTCAGCGAGCAGGTGCCCGTCGAGCTCGTCGTTGGCCACGAACGGGCCACCGCCCTGCAGTGCGATCGTGCCGTTGAGGGATGCCGTGCTGCTCATGCGCCGAGCGTACGCGACCCGTTCACTCCAGCAGGTGGTCGTCCAGCCGCTGCAGCGCCTCGGGTGTGACACCGATGCTGAGCACATAGTCGCGGATCGAGCCGTCGGCGCAGATCGTCTCGATCACCCGGCCCATGGCCTCGGGCAGCGCAGCGAGAAACATGGTGGGGGTCTCCACCATGCGCGCCCACAGCTCGGGTGCCTCGTGCTGCGCCCAGGCGCGCATCCGCTGCATCCCCCCGGCGGTGAGCCCGTAGTCGGCGACGATGTACTCGTGCTGCACGCCCAGCGCACCGAGCACCAGCATCGCCAGCACGCCCGTGCGGTCTTTGCCGGCGGCACAGTGGAACACGGCCGGCAACGCCTCGGGCACGCTGAGCTGCTCGATCGCCTGCGCGAAGCGGCCGGGACCGTGGCGCAGCATGTCGAGGTAGGCCCACTCCAGGAAGTCGGCCGCACCCTCGCCATCAGGCCGATCGTCGTGCTGCCAGGTGCTGTCGAGCACGGGCACGTGGTGGAACTCCACTGGGTGGGCCACCTGCGGGAACGTGCCCCGCTCCGCCAGCTCGGCGGCGGTGCGCAGATCGATCACGGTGTGCAGGCCCAGATCGCGCACCTGCTCGAGGTCGGCGCCGGTGAGGCGATGCAGCCCGTCCGCACGGAACAGGCGGCGCCAGCGGGTGGTGCGGCCGTCGTCGGTGGGATAGCCGCCGAGATCGCGGAAGTTGTGCACCGCGTCCAGACGGATCAGCCGGCGCGGGTCGTTGCCGACATCGGGCAGTGCAGAGAGGCTCGTCATCGTGCGGCCACCGTACCCAGCGAAGGTGAACACGGGGTCGCCGGTTCGTTGAACGTCGTGTGAACTCCGTCGCTCCGGCGCGGGTTTGCCGCGAGCGCGGGCGGCGGTCAGACGCCCGCGACCTGGTCGATCGACTCGCGCAAGGTGGCCACCAGCAGCTCGATCTCGGCGTCGGTGATGACGAACGGCGGCGCCACCATCACGGCCTCGGCGACCGGGCCGGAGCCGGCGGGATACACCCACATGTCGCGTGCGAGCGCCGCCATCACCACCGCGTCGCGGCTGCAGCGCAGCTCCAGCCCGTAGAACATGCCGCGGCCGCGGATGTCGGCGACGGCCGGGTGCTCGCCGAACTCGGCGCGCAGCCTGGCGCCCAGGTGGGCGCCGGTGACGGCGGCCCGCTGGACGAGCTGCTCGCGGCGCAGGATCTCCAGCACCTTGCTGCCGGCGGCGCAGGCGGCATCATTACCGGTGAACGTGAAGTACATGAATCCGCTGCCCTGCAGCACGTCCACCACCTCGTCGCGGGCAGCCACCGCGCCGAGCGGCACGTACCCGCCGCCCAGGCCCTTTCCGCCCACGATCACGTCCGGGACGAGTGGGAAGTGCTGGTGGCCGAAGGGCAGGCCGGTGCGGCCGTAGCCGGTCATCACCTCATCCGCGATGAGCAGGATGTCGTGCTCGCGGCAGGCATCCGTGACGACCTGCCAGTACTCGTCGCTTGCCGTGAGGCAGGCACCGGCGGCACCCGTGATCGGCTCGGCGATGAAGCCGGCGATCGTGGCCGGATCCTCCTGCTCGATCACCTTCAGCACCTGCTCGGGGTCGTCCCACGGCACCTTCGGGAACGGCAGCAGCAGCGGCTCGTAGCCCTTCTGGCGGGCGCTGTGGCTGGCGACGG
>CAYZFZ010000251.1:0-5446 GCA_964477795.1 uncultured Bifidobacterium sp. | reverse complement strand
ACCGCGGCGCCCGCATCCTCATCCTCGACGAACCGACCGCGGTGCTGGTGCCGCAGGAGGTCGACGAGCTGTTCAGCAACCTCCACCGCCTCGTCGCCGACGGGGCCACGATCATCTTCATCTCACACAAGCTCGACGAGGTGCTCACCGTCTCCGACGACATCACCGTCATCCGCGAGGGCACCACCGTTGCCGAGGTCAAGCCCGGCGACGTCACCCGCAGCCAGCTCGCCGAGCTGATGGTCGGCAGCGAGCTGCCGTCGCCGCACGGCCGCACCAGCGAGGTGGGCACCGCCGTCCGCCTGGAGGTGCGCAACCTGTCCGTGGCCGGTGCGGGCAGCAAGCACGTCGTCGACGACGTCTCGTTCGTCATCCGCGAGGGCGAGGTGCTCGGCGTCGCCGGCGTGGAGGGCAACGGCCAGTTCGAGCTCTGCGAGGCGATCCTCGGCCAGGTGAAGCCGGTCGCCGGCAGCATCCTCATCGCCGGGCTCGACGCGACGCACACCACTCCCCACGAGCGGCTGATCAACGGCTTGTCGTACATCCCCTTCGACCGCCATCGCGAGGGCCTGCTGTTGGAGGCGCCGCTGTGGGAGAACACCCTGCTCGGCCGCGACGCCGACACCGAGTTCCTGAAGGGCCCTTTCATCAACGCGGCCGCCACCCGCGCCGACTGCCGCGAGATCATCGAGCGCTTCGACGTGCGCACACCCAGCGAGGTGGTGCCGGCCTACGCGCTCTCCGGCGGCAACCAGCAGAAGCTGCTCGTGGGCCGCGAGCTGTCCAGCGACCCGCGGGTCCTCATCGCCGCGCACCCCACGCGCGGTGTCGACATCGGCGCCCAGGCCTCCATCTGGGACATCTTGCGCATCGCGCGCGACGAAGGGTTGGCCGTGCTGCTCATCTCCGCCGATCTGGAAGAGCTGATCGGGCTCTCCGACAACATCGTCGTGATGTTCGACGGCCGGATCAACGCCCGGCTCACACCGGCCCAGGCAACGCCCGAGCTGCTCGGCACGTACATGACCGGCGGCCTGCAGGAAGCGGTGGCGTGATGGCCGACACCAGTTCTCCCGCACCCGAACTGCCCGTCAACCGTTCCGCGGAGGGGGCCGCCGGTGTGTTCAGCCGGCTCGCCCGCCCGCGCACCGGCCAGTCGGTGTGGGTCACGCTTGCCAGTTCGCTCGCCGCCGTCGTGCTCGCCATGCTCATCGGTGGGCTGCTGCTGCTGATCACGGGCAAGAGCCCGGTCGACGCGTTCTCCAAGATCGTCGACGCCGGCTTCACGCCGGTGAAGCTCGCCGAGGCGGTGCAACGGGCGACGCCGCTGATCATCGCGGCCGTGGCCGTGGCGATCGGGTTCAAGATGAACCTGTTCAACATCGGCGTCGAGGGCCAGTTCCTGATGGGCATGTTCTGGGCTGCGGTCGTCGGCGCGTATGTCGATCTGCCGCCGGTGCTGCACGTGTCGTTGTGCCTGGTCGTGGCGATGGCCGCCGGTGCCCTGTGGTCGGGCATCGCCGCCGTGTTGAAGGTGAAACGGGGCGTCAACGAGGTGATCGCGACGATCATGCTCAACTCGATCGCCCTCAGCGTGCTCGACTGGCTGTTCAACGACTTCTTCCGCCACGAGACGCCGGGCAACCTCGACGTGCGCACCAAACCGTTGCCGTCATCGGCCTGGATGCCCACCCTGTTCACGGTCACGTCGAAGACCGGCAAGGCCACCACGCGCACGGAGGTCACCAGCTTCCTGCTCATCGCGCTCGTCGTCGTGCTGCTGTTCTGGCTGATCGTCTACAAGAGCAAGTTCGGCTTCCGCCTGCGCGCCTCGGGCTACAACGCGGTCGCCGCCCGCACCGCCGGCATCAGCTCCAACCGGATGATCGTGATCGCGATGCTGCTGTCGGGCGCCGTCGCCGGCCTGGCCGGCCTGCCATCCCTGCTCAGCGACACCCATTCGTACGGCCCCACCCGCCCCGACGGCTACGGCTTCAACGGCATCGCCGTCGCCCTGCTCGGCCGCAACCACCCCGCTGGCATCATCATCTCGGCGTTGCTGTGGGGCTTCCTCGATGCGGTCGCCGGGCCGCTGCAGATCGCCAAGATCCCCAGCTCCATCATCCTGGTGATCAAGGCGATCATCCTGATCACGGTGGTGATCGTCAACGAAGTGGTCGGGAGACGAATGGCCAAGCGAACCGCTGACCGAACCGCCGCCCAGCTGGCGATGCCGGTGGTGGCGGCATGAGCGCCGTGATGGACACCCAGGTCACCGTCGAGCCGCCCCGCTCACCGTGGATCACGTTCCTCAGCAAGCCGTCCGCGGCGCGGGCGCTCACGATGGCCGCCACCTTGTTCGTGCTGCTGTCGTTCACCCGCTGGTTCACCGACGGCGACGACCTCACCTCGTCGGGCACGGTGGGCACCACGTTGCGCGTCACCACCCCCATCCTGCTCGCCGGCCTCGCCGGCCTGTGGGCCGAGCGGGTGGGCATCGTCAACATCGCGATCGAGGGCATGATCATCCTCGGCACCTGGTTCGGTGGCTGGGGGGCCTGGAAGTACGGCCCCTGGACGGGGCTGCTGCTGGCCGTCATCGCCGGCTCGCTCGGCGGCATCCTCCACGCGATCGCGGTCGTGCGCTTCAACGTCAACCACGTCATCTCCGGTGTCGCCATCAACCTGTTCGCGTTCGGCGCGATGCGCTACCTCAGCGAGCTCGTCTACACCAAGGACACCGGCGGCGGCATCAGCAAGTCGCCGCAGCAGAAGGCGGCGATCCCGCGCGTCAACGTGCCGTTCCTGGCCGGCGGCGAGATCGGCGGCTGGAAGTCGCCCGACATGCTCGGCTGGCTGGAGCGCAAGCACTGGTTCCTGATCGGCGACCTCGGCGGTGTGCTGCGCGGCCTCGTCTACAACCTGTCGTGGGCCACGATCATCGCGCTCGCGATGGTGCCGCTGTCGGCGTGGATCCTGTGGCGCACCCGCTTCGGCCTGCGCGTCCGGTCGTCCGGCGAGGCGCCGGCGGCGGCCGAGACGCTGGGCGTGAAGGTCACCCCGCTGCGCTACGCGGCGCTCGCGATCAGCGGCGGCCTGGCCGGCTTCGGCGGCGGCTTCCTGTCGATCGTGTCGAACAACTACTACCAGCAAGGCAGCTCCGGCAACCGAGGCTTCATCGGCCTGGCTACCACGATCTTCGGCAACTGGCGACCCGTCGGTGTGCTGGGCGGTGCGTCGCTGTTCGGCTTCGCCGAGGCGCTGCAGCTCGTCGGCCCCGACAGCCTGCCCAAGCTGTTCTTGTTCATCACGTTCGCCTGCGGCCTGGTCGCGATCCTCTCGATGGTGCGCAAGAAGCTGGTGCCCGCGATCAACGGTGTCGTCGCCGGCGGCGTGTTCCTCGTCGGCTACCTGCTGGTGGACAAGGTGCCCGAGCCGCTCACCAAGTCGGCACCGTACGTGCTGACGCTGATCGTGCTCGCCAGCGCCAGCCAGCGCCTGCGCCCGCCTGCCCACGCCGGCCTGCCGTACCGCAGCGGCGAGAGTCATTAGTGCGTCGACCTCCATCGTTCGCTCGCTGCGCTCACTCACTCCCGACGGCATGACGAACGGCGGGCCGCTGTCGGACGTGCGCGTCCTCGACCTCACGTCGGTGGTGATGGGGCCACTGGCCACCCAGATCCTCGGCGACCTCGGCGCCGACGTCACCAGCGTGGAGGACATCCACGGCGACACCAACCGGTTCATGGGCCCCGGCCCGCACCCTCAGCTGTCCGGCGTCTCGCTGAACCTGCTGCGCAACAAGCGCAACATCTCCCTCGATCTCAAGCACCCCGACGGCCGCGAGGCGTTCCTGCGGCTCGCCGAGCTCAGCGACATCGTGGTCACCAATCTGCGGCCGGGGCCGCTGGGCCGCCTGGGGCTGGCCTACGACGACGTCGTGGCCCGCAACCCGCGGATCATCTACTGCCAGGCCCAGGGTTGGCCCACCGACTCCCCTGCCCGCGACCGGCCCGCCTACGACGACGTGATCCAGTCCGCGTCCGGGCTCGCCGACATCTTCACAATTCAGGGCGGCGAGCCGCGGCTGATCCCGTCGATCATCGCCGACAAGGTGTGTGGGCTGACCATCGTGTACGGCGTGCTCGCCGCGCTGCACCATCGCGACCGCACCGGTGAGGGCCAGCGACTGGAGGTGCCGATGGCCGAGGCCACCCGCGCGTTCACCCTCGCCGAGCACGGCGCCGCCGCGATCCCTCAGCCCGCGCTCGGCCCGGCCGGCTACAACCGCGTGCTCTCACCGCACCGCCAGCCGCAGCGCACCAGCGACGGCTGGATCCATGTGCTGCCGTACAGCCGCGACAACTATGTCGACCTGTTCACCGCCGGCGGGCGCCCGGATCTGCTGGACACACCGGTGCTCGCCAGCCGGGCCACGCGAACGGCTGCCATCGACGATCTGTACCAGCAGGTCGCGGGGGTGCTGCGCACCCGCACCACCGCCGAGTGGCTGGAGTTCTGCGACACCCACGACATCCCCGCCGGCCCGGTCACCACGCTCGAGGAGTTGGTGGCCGACCTGCCCGTCGCCGACCACCCGATCGCCGGTGAATACCGGGTGATCCCGTCCGGCGTGCGCTTCGACACCACGCCCACCGCCGTGCGCCGGCACGCCGCCCTCATCGGCGAGCACGGCGACGAGGTGCTCGCGGAAGCCGGGTACTCGCCGACCGAGGTGGCTGCGCTGCGCAGCTCGGGCGCGTTGCGTTCGAAGCCCTGAGGCTCGAGGCGGCCGGCGACCGCGCCGTCAAGTACCGAGCTCGGCGACGGCCTTCACCTCGATGCCGCCACGTGGGCGCTGGGTGAGCGTGACGCGCACATGGTGCGGCTGCGCCGACAGCATCACCTCGCCGGCGATCTCTGCGGCGAGCGCCTCGGCGAACACGGCGCGGTCGCGAAAACCCCACAGGTACAGCTTCAGGCTCTTCGACTCGATGCACCACTGCGCCGGCTCGTACTCGATGACGACGGTGGAGAGGTCGGGCTGCTGGGTGACGGGGCACATCGAGGCGAGCTCGTCGTTGGTGAACGTGACGAGCGTGACGTGGGCCGGTGCCGGGAAGACCTCCACGTGCTCGACAGCGTGGCGGACGGTGCTGCCCAAGATGGTGAGCTGTCGTTCGGGGACGGACGGTGAGGTCATGGGGCAAGGGTAGGGGCGTTCCCGGGAGCCGCCTACGCTGTCTCGATGACCTGTCGCCGCCAGCCTGCTGCCGGTGCCCACGGAGGCGCCGCATGAACATCCTCACGCTGCCCAAAGCTCTGCTGCACGACCACCTCGACGGTGGGCTGCGGCCCGCCACCGTCGTCGAGCTCGCCTCGGAGTACGGCTACACCAACCTGCCCACCCACGACGTGGGCGAGCTGGCGGCCTGGTTCAACCGAG
>CAYZFZ010000250.1:0-5450 GCA_964477795.1 uncultured Bifidobacterium sp. | reverse complement strand
GACAGCGCCTCGATCCAGGTGGCCACCGGATCCGCGTTGCGCACCCTGGGGAACTTGACGAGCCGGCCGATGAGGCGGCGGACCTCCGGCTCGTCGACCGTGGTGAACCGCTGCGGCTGGCGGGCGAAGGGCGCCGTGCCGTTGAGCACCGCGAGGGCGATGGAGTTGAGCGTGCGCACCTGCAGGCCGGGCAGATCGGTGGTGCGAGCGGCGATCTCCTCCTGCGCCCGCTTGTTGAACGCGATCAGCGTGATCGCCGACGCGGGGATGCGCCACTGCTGCACGAGATGGCGGGCCCGCTCGGTGAGGACACGTGTCTTGCCCGAGCCGGCAGGGGCGATGATGCGGGCAGCGCCGCCGTCGTGGGTGACGGCAGCCAGCTGGTCGGGCGCGAGATCCGCGTTCGTGCCGTTGGAGCGTGGCGGGCGCAGCGATCGGTGCTCGACGCTCACCCGGTGCAGGATGGGGAGGCCGTCGACCGGCGGGGTGAAGCGCGGCGGGCCGCCGTCGAGCCAGGCGCGCGTGCCGTCGGGCAGTTCCACGTCGCCGCGGCCGTCGGTGACGGCACGGGCGCCGGCGCGCTCGGCGAGATCGAGCAGCGGCCACGAGGGCGCGTTGGCGCGCAGATCGATCGCGTTGGCGAACACGTGGTGCTGCAGTTGCTCGCTGGAGAACCGCACGCGTGGGCCGACGGCGTGCGGGGGGAGCGTGGTGCTGAACGGCTGCGCCAGCGCAGCAGCCGTCGTGTCGTCGAGCTCGAGCACCGCGCCGGTGCGCGCAGCGGTGAGGCCGAGTAGGGCAGCAACGACGTCGTGGTGGGCGCTGCCGATCACGAGTCGCGGCGCGTGGGCCCAGCCCGCCGGCGCCGACTGGCCCGGGCGCACCACCACGTGGCGGCCGAGCACCGCCGGCCCGGGCTCGGTGGTGAAGCCGGTGGAGCGGGCCCGCGGCGCAGTGTCGGCGGCCGGCAGGGGAGCGGGCGGTGCTGCGTCGTCGGACGGAGCGTAGGAGCCCGGGTCGGGCACCCGGTCGTCGGCCGCCGGCACCGCCTCCTTGCCCTGGTTGCGCTGCCAGCAAGCCCGTACCTCGTCGCCCGAGGCGTGCTCGCCGCCGCAGTACACGCACGCGATGCCCCGGCGGCGAGGCAGGTCATCCAGCGGCAACGTCATGCGCCGACTCTACCGAACAAACGTTCTGACGCGGACCGGTCTCGCCTCGCTGCCGTGGGCGCATCATCTGGCGCGCCGGCGTAGTCGCCGCCGTGGCACCCCCCGCTTCCCATGGGTGGCCGAACGTGCCGGAAGCGGCATGGTTTCCCGCCCATGGGAAGCAGAAGGTGACAGGTGGCGGCGCGGGTGGGGCGCCGCTGGGGTGGGGCTTCGACGGCCGCCGCGTCAGGAGGCGGCGGTGAGGGCGGCGATGACGCCCGCCCAGCGCTCGGGGTCGCTCTTGTAGGGCGCGTAGAAGCTGATGCGGGAGATCACGTCGCCGTAGCGGCGCTGCAGCTCGGGGGCCACGCCCTCCGGCTCGGCGACCACCGCGAACGTGTTGAGCACTTCGTCGGTGATCAGCTCGCCCATCTCGGCCCACTTGCCCAGCTTGGACAGGCTGTTCAGCTCGTCCTGCATGCCACCCCAGCCGTGCGCCTCCAGCACGCCGCGGTAGGCGGGCGTGCTGCCGTAGAACGCGATCTGCTGGCGAGTGCCCGCGGCTGCGGCGGCCATCTGCTCCTCGTTGGCGCCTGTGACCACGAACGACGGCCCGACGATCTCGAACCCCTCCATCGTCTTGCCCGCCTTGGCGCGGCCGCGGGCGAGAGCCGGCAGGGTGACTTCGCGCAGGTACTTCTCGGTGGTGAAGCCGTGGCAGAGGAACCCGTCGCAGACCTCGCCGGCCACCTCGGTCATCAGCTCGCCGACGCCCGCGAGGAAGATCTTCGGCACCCCGAAGCCGGCGAGATCGGCCCGCTCGGGCGTGAAGAACGGCGTCATCAGCGTGTGCGTGTAGTAGTCGCCACGGAAGGCGAGCGGGGTGCCGTTCTCCCACGTGTCCCAGATCGCTCGGATGGCCAGGATCATCTCCCGCATGCGCGGCGCGGGATGGCTCCACTCCATGCTGAAGCGCTTGGTGATGTGCGGCTTGATCTGGCTGCCGAGGCCGAGCACGAAGCGGCCCTTCGAGAACGACTGCAGGTCCCAGCCGATGTTGGCGAGCGTCATCGGGTTGCGGGCGAACGCGACCGCGATCGACGTGCCGATCTCCAGCCGCTCGGTGTGCTCGGCGGCGAGCAGCAGCGGGAAGAACGGGTCGTGGCTGGTCTCCGCCGTCCACGCGCCGCTGTACCCGGCGGCCTCCAACTCCTTGGCCTGTGCGCCCGCCTGGCGCAGGTTGGTGCCGATGCTGCCGTCGACCTTCATGGTGCCCCTCCTGGAAGTTGTGCGCAGCGTAGCGACCGCCCGCGAAGCGCCCCGAAGTGGCGGGCTGCTTGCGGTTACCATGCGCCGATGCGGCGGACCGGGATGTGGTGGGCAGCGTTGGGCGTGGCCATGCTCGTGGTGGGTGCGGGTTGCGATGACGGTGCGGACGGCTCCCAGGGAGGCTCGACCGACGGATCGGCGTCCGTCGCGACCGGACCGATCTCGCCGTCGTTCGTCGACATGCTCCGGCTGGTGCCCGACACGCCGGCGAACCGGGCGATCCTGCTCGACTACGTCAGCTTCGACCGTGCCCGCGGGGGTGAGCCGGCAGCGACCGCCGCGGACGATCTGCAACTGCTGGCCAGCAACACCGCCCAGCACGTGCAGATGCCGTCCATCGGCCGTGGGCTCGAGGATCCCGAGTTCGCGGCGGCCGCAGGCTTCGACACCCGACAGGTCGCTGCGGCCCTCGGTCAATACGCCTTCGACGGATTCGTCGTCCTCGCCGGCTCGATGGACCCGGCCACCGTGAGCGCCGCGGTGCAGGCCAGCCAGACGAGTGAGGCGGGCGCGCCGACAGTCACGGTCGACGGCACCTACACCATCGTTGCCGTCGGCGAGGAGGGGAGTGGCAGCCTGCGGGAGATGTCCGTCCTTCGGCCCAGCGGCGAGGGGTTGCGCTGGGCGATCGGCAACGGTGCGCTGATCGCAGGCGTCACGGACGCGCAGGTGCGGGAGAGCCGACGGTCCGCCGACTCGGGCACATCGCTGGCCTACGCGGTGGACTACGCAGCAGTCGCAACCGCGCTCGACGCTGCCGGCGCGGTGAACGCATCGATCCTCGACGAGTACCCCCAGCAGCAGGAGGCGTCGGGCGAGGCCGCAGACGAAGCGTGGGAGGTGCTCGGCATCGGCGAGTCGTTCGCCGGCGAGACGTCCACCGTCACGCTCGTGTTCCGGTACGCCGATGCGGGAACCGCGGCCGACCAGATGGCGGCATTTCCCGCCCACCTCGACGACGTCAGCGCGGTGCGCGGCTCGCCCTGGTCGGAGGCGTTCACGTTGGAGGACATCCATGCCGACGGACTCACCGTGATCGCCACGTTGCACAGCACCGCGCCGGGCGGGGTGCGTACGGCGCTGATGCAGCGTGACAACCTGTTCACCTTCGGCTGACCGCCGATCGAGGGAGCCTCAGGCGGCCTGGCGGCCGACGCCGCCGGGGGTGGTGAGCGACAGCGAGTGCAGGTAGCCGAACGCCCGCTCGCGGGCGACGGGCGGTTGGTCGCGGTCGGTCATGACGTCGAGCAGTACCACCGAGCGGCGGTCCGGCAAGCGGCCGTGCAGCTGGTGGGCGAAGTGGCGGATGGCGCGCTCGTGGCGGGCGATGCCGGTGGCCGCGATCGAACGGGCGAGCTCGTCGAGATCGCCGGCGGCGTCGGCCGACGATGACAGCTCTTGGACTCGGGGGAGGGTGCCTGTCGTGCTCATGTCGCCAACGTACGCCGACGGATTGATTCTGTACAGCGATGATCTCTTGTCATGTTCATCGGCATTGCTTATGATGCTCCCATGCTCCGTGATGTCGAGATCCGCCAGTTGCGAGCCCTCGCCGCCGTCGCCGAGGAAGGCTCGTTCGGCCGTGCCGCCGAGCGGCTGGGCTTCACCCAGTCGGCCATCAGCCAGCAGATCGCCGGGCTCGAGCGAGCCGTCGGCGACAAGGTGTTCGACCGGCCCGGCGGGCCCAAGCGGGTCGAGCTCACACCCATCGGCAGCGTGCTGCTCGACTACGCCAGGTCGCTCCTCGGCGAGCTGCAGGTGGCCGAAGACCGGCTGCGCTCGCTGCGCGCCGGCGAGGTCGGCCGGCTCGTGGTCGGCTCGTTCCAGAGCGTGTCGGTCAACGTGCTGCCCGAGGTGGTGGGCCACCTGCGCAAGGAGCGGCCGGGCCTCACCGTGCGCTGCATCGAGGACGACGAGAACGATCTGCTGATTGCCCGCCTGCTGGCCGACGAGATCGACCTGTCGTTCCTCGCCAGCCCTCCCGATGACGACTCGCTGGAGTACACGCCCGTGCTGGTGGATCCATTCGTGCTGCTCAGCCCGGCCGACACCGCATCGCCCGTCGTCCATCCCGCAGATCTCGCCGGTGTGGCGATGATCGGCCAGTCGGCCTGCGCCTGCCAGATGTCGATCGACGATGCCGTGCGCGCCTACGGGGTGGAGCCCGACTATGTGTTCCGCTCCAACGACAACGGCGCCGTGCAGGCGATGGTGCGCGCCGGCATGGGCTGCGCCATCCTGCCCCGCCTCGCGGTCGACGCCGCCGACACCGGTGTCGTGGTCTCCTCGCTCGAGCCGGCGCTGCCGCCGCGTACGATCGTGCTCGCCCGCCGCAAGGGCCGCACGCTCACGCCGGCCGCGGATCGCTTCACCGAGCTGGCCGTGTCGGTGTGCGCGGCCCGGCAGCTGCCCGAGCTGGCACTCACCGCGGTGGGCTGAGCGGCGCCGGTTGAGCGCTACTCGTCCTGGTCGCGCAGGAAGCGCTCGAACTCCGCGGCCAGCTCGTCGCCGCTGGGCAGGTCGCTGATCGCACGGTCCATGGCGATCGTCTGCTCCTCGGCCTGGTCGTAGAGCACCTCCAGCTGGTGCACCATCGACTGGTGCTCGTCGTTGCCGCTGACGAGCGCGTCGATGCGCTGGCGCTGCGCCGCGGCCTCGCCGTCGATCGCGGCGGCGTCGATGGCGACGCCGGTGACCTCGCGCAGGCCGTCGAGCAGTGCGACCGACGCAGCCGGGTAGCTCATCGCGGCCACATAGTGCGGCACCTGCGCCCACAGCCCGAGCGAGGCGATGCCCGCCTCGGTGAGGGCGTGTTCGAGCACGGCCGACATCCCGGCGGGCACATCCACGGAGCTCTTCAGGTACGGCAGGTTGGCCACGATGTCGGCGGACGGCGAACTGCTGGACAGCCGCGCCGGGCGGGTGTGCGGCGAGGCGAACGGGTACGAGCCGAGCGCGACCATCTGGTACACG
>CAYZFZ010000249.1:0-5454 GCA_964477795.1 uncultured Bifidobacterium sp. | reverse complement strand
TCTCCAACTCGCTCGCCCCGGCCATCGCGGCGACGACGCTGCGTGTACTCACGCTGCTGCAGGAGGACCACACGCTCCAGGCCAAACTGCAGCGCAACGCCGAACGCTTCCGCGCCGGCATGCAGGCCGCCGGGTTCACGCTCGCCGGCGCGGGCCACCCGATCATCCCGGTGATGCTCGGCGACGCGAAGATCGCCGGCGAGATGGCGCAGCGGCTGCTGGCGAAAGGTGTCTACGTGATCGCGTTCAGCTTCCCGGTGGTGCCGCAGGGTAGGGCGCGCATCCGCACCCAGATGTCAGCCGCCCACACCGACGCCGACATCGACGCCGCGGTCGCCGCCTTCACCGACGTCGGCCGCGAGATTGGTGTCGTGCACTGACACGTGTCGTGCGGTGATGCGGTCTGGTCACAGGCCGAGCACTGCTCGCAGACCGTCGTCGATCGCGGCGACGAGCGGGCGGGGGAGCTGCCCGACACGTTCGGCCAGCCAGGTGCGCTCGACGAGCTCCAGCCCGAGCGGCACCGCGACCGAGTCCGCTGCCAGCCCGGTCGCCTCGGCGGTGAGCAGGACGTTGCCGGCCAGGCCGGCACGCGCGAGGTTCGAGGTGAGCGGCACCACATGGGTCTGCCACACGTCGACGTCGAGCACGTCGGGCGACGACACCACCACGCAGGGCCGGCGCTTGTCGAGCGCGACCCAGTACACGCCGCCACGGGTCACCATGGCGCGGATCGTTCCATCCGCTGCCCGGCTGCTCGCGCGTCTGCCCTCGTCAGCCGCCGCTCACCCGTGGCGTCGGTGCGGGCGAGCGCGGCGTCGGCGAGGAGTTGCCCGGCGAAGCTGAGCGACGACTGGGCGGCGTGACGGCGGAGCTGGTCGGTGATCCAGTGGGAAAACGGCACGCCGAGGCTGTCGATGATCGGCACGACATCGTCGGGCAGGCTGATCGTCTTGTTGCGCATGTACGTATGATACGTGCGTATCACTCGGGGCGACACGCCGTGAGCGGAGCCCGCGCCACCGGCCTCGTCGTAGGATCGCGGCAGACGACAACGACGCGGGGTGCACCGATGAAGGCGTTGGTGAAGGCGAAGGCAGAGCCCGGGCTGTGGATGCAGGACGTGCCCGAGCCCGTCCCGGGCGACGGCGAGGTGCTGATCCGCGTGCACAAGACGAGCATCTGCGGCACCGACCTGCACATCCACCACTGGGACGCGTGGGCGCAGGCGACGATCCCGGTGCCGATGGTCGTGGGCCATGAGTTCATGGGCAAGATCGCCGCCCTGGGCGCGGGCGTGAAGGGCCTGGAGGTCGGCCAGCGCGTCGCCGGCGAGGGGCACGTCACCTGTGGCCACTGCCGCAACTGCAAGGGCGGCCGTCGCGAGTTCTGCCACAACCACACCGGCGTCGGCGTCACCCGGCCGGGCGCGTTCGCCGACTACATCGTCATCCCGGCACAGAACGTGTTCGTCGTGCCCGCCCACATCACCGACGACGTCGCGGCCGTGCTCGATCCGCTGGGCAACGCCACCCACACGGCGCTGCGCTTCGACATGGTGGGCGAGGACGTGCTGATCACCGGTGCCGGCCCGATCGGCGTGCTCGCCGCCGCGATCGCGCGCCACATCGGCGCCCGCCACGTGGTGGTCACCGACATCAACCCGTACCGGCTGGCCATGGCCGCGGCCCATGGCGCCACGCGCGTGGTGAACGTCGCCCACGAGCAACTCGGCCCGGTGATGGCGGAGCTGGGCATGCACGAGGGCTTCGACGTCGGCCTGGAGATGAGCGGCGCCGAGGCGGCGTTCAACCAGATGCTCGACTCGATGAACCACGGCGGCCGCATCGCAGTCCTCGGCATCCCCACCGGCCCGATGACGTTGGACGTCAACGACGTGATCTTCAAGGGCCTGGAGATCCAGGGGATCTACGGTCGGCGGATCTTCGAGACCTGGTACAAGATGGCCGCGATGCTGCAGAGCGGCCTCGACGTGAGCGGCATCGTCACCCACCGCCTGGCCGCGGCGAACTACGAGGAAGCGTTCGCGATCGTCGGCCGTGGCGAGTGCGGCAAGGTGATCCTCGACTGGACGTGACCGTCCGGCACGCTCAGCGGTCGCTCGCGCCTGCGGCCCCAGCAGCGGTGCAATGATCTTCGGATGCCGAGCTGGGACTCCCTCGCGTCGTCGCAGTGGCCGTTCGTGGGCCGCGACGAACTGCTCACCCTGCTGCGCGCGCTGTGGTCCGGCGGGTTCAGCCGCGGGGTGCTGGTGGAGGGGCAGGCGGGCGTGGGCAAGACGCGGCTCGTCGACGAGTTCGGTCAGTCGCTGGGCGACGGGGTGCTGCTGCGTTGCGTCGGCACGCCCGCCACGCAGACCACCCCCTACGCGGCGATCGCCCACCTGATCCCGCCGTCGCTGCCGCCGAAGGCGATCGACGACCCGCGGCAGGTGCTGCAGGCGGTGCGCGCGGAACTTGCCGGCGTGCGGCGGGTGCTGATGGCGGACGACATCGTGTTCCTCGACGAGCCGTCGCTCTCGCTGTTCGCCCACCTCGTCGGGCTCGGTGAGCTGTTCCTCGTCGGCACGGTGCGCGTCGGCCACATGATCCCGCCCGGCCTGGACTCGATGATCCGTTCGTTCGGGTTGCACCGGATGACCGTCGAGGTGCTCGACGACGCCGCGGTCGAGGCCGCCGCGTCGGCGGTGCTCGGTGCCCCGCTGGAGCCGGCCTCCGCGCAGCGAATGGTGGACAGCAGCGGGGGCAACCCGCTGTACCTGCGCGAGCTGCTGCTGCAGGCCGTCGCCGCCGATGCCGTGACGGTGACGCCGTCGGGCCATGCCCTGGTGCGCCCGGTGGCCGTATCCGCACCGCGCCTCGTGGAGTTGGTGGGCGCCCGGCTGGCAGCGGTGCCCGACGAGTTGCTGGCGCTGCTGCAGATGATCGCGGTCGCCGAGCCGCTGGCCGCCGACGACCTCGAGCGCGCCGGGCTCACCGACGACGCGGTGCGCCTGGAGCAGCTGGGGTGGATCCGTGCCGACCGGCGTGGCGACGCGGTCGACATCCGCGTCGCCCACCCGTTGCACAGCGAGGTGCTGCGGGCGGCGATGGGCACGATCGAGCACCGCCGCCAGGTCGCGCGCGCGGCCGAGATCCTGCGCGCCCGCCCGGTGCCCGAACGCGACGATGCGCTGCGCATCGCGCTGTGGGAGCTGGACGCCGGGCTGGAGTCGTCGCCGGCGGTGCTGCTGGAGGGCGCCCGCCGTGCCCGCGCGGCCGTCGACCTCGCCTCGTGCGTGCGCCTCGCGTCCGCGGCCTATCGTGCCGGCCGCGAGCCGGAGGCGCAGAAGATCTGGCTGGAGACGCTGTTCCTCCTCAGCCGCTTCGAGGAGGCCGACGAGGTGGGCGCGATGCCGCTCGCCGGCCCGGTGGACATCGGCACGCTCGTGCCGCTGATGATGATCCGGATGGACAACCTGCTGTGGGGCGTCGGCGACGCCGCGCGGGCGCTCGCACTCGTGGAGTCGTACCGGCCCGCGTTCGCCGCCCTGGGCATCGAGTTCCTGCTCGCCTACCCGGAGGCGTTCATCCGCTCCGTCGACGGGCAGACGGGGCGGGCGCTGGAGCTGCTCGGCGAGGTGCCCTCCGACCCGACGCTGTTCCTGCTGTCGTCGCTCGCGCACGTGAACGCGCGTACCAGCCGCGGCCGCTTCGCCGAGGTCGAGCAGCTGTGCCAGCGTGGGCTCGACACCCTTGCCGCACTGCCCGACCCGCGAGCCGTGATGGACCCGCTGTTCTTCCGGGTCACGCGCGGGCTCGCCCGTGTGCGCGCCGGCCGCTTCGCCGAGGTGCACGGCGAGCTGGTGCTCGCGTACGGCGCGGTCGTGGAGGAGCGGCACGGGTTCCTGCGCTGCTTCATCGGGCAGGTCACCGGGCTCGCCGCGCTGTTCCGCGGCCACCTCACGGAGGCCGAGCAGTGGTTCACCGAGACCGAGGCCGCCGCCCACCAGCTGTCGCTGCCCACCGCTCGTCGGGTGGCCACTGCAGGCCAGGCCGCGGTGGCCGGCCAGCGCGGCGATGCGGCTGCTGCCGCCGACTGGTTGGAGCGGCTGGATGCGCTGCCCGGTGACGTCGCCTACCTGCTGGTGGAGACGCAGCTCGGTCGCAGCTGGGCGCTCCACTGCCTCGGCCGGCCGAAGGAGGCGCGCGACGGCATGCGCGCCGCGATCGAGCAGGCGATCAACACCGACGAACCGGTCTCGGCCCTCTTCGGCCTCGTCGAATCGTGCCGCTTGGGCGACGGTCGCTGGGCCTGCGAGCAGATCGACCGCGTGCGCGACCTCGACCAGGTGGAGGGCCCGTTCGCGGCGGCGCAGGCGGCGCTGGTGAGGGCGTTCGGCGGGCGCGCGGGCGACCCGTTCCTCGCCGCCGCGCAGGCATTCCACGCGCTGGACGCGCACCTGCACGCGGCCGAGGCGGCGAGCCTGGCCGCAGCGGCCTTCGAGCGCGACGGCCAGCGCCGGGGCGCAGCGGCAGCCCGGTCGCTGGCGGCAGGGTCGCTGGCGTCGTGCGACCCGATCGACACCCCCGCGTTGCGGGCCGCGCCGCCGGCAGCGGGCCTGCTGTCGAGCCGCGAGCTGGAGGTCGCCCGGCTGGCCGCGCAGGGGCACTCCAGCAAGTCGATCGCCGAGCGGCTGTACCTGTCCACGCGCACGGTGGACAACCACCTGCAGCGGGTCTACGCCAAGCTCGGCGTCAACGGTCGCGACGACCTCGGCACCGTCCTGTCCTGAGTAGGCCCGGCGAGCGGGCAAAGGTTGAGTCATCCTGGCTCATGTTTTCTGCTTGCCGGGTTGTCCCCCGGGGGACCCGGCCCGTAGGATTGCATCACGTCCGCTCAACATCCGTTCACCGGATCCGTTCTCTGAAGGAGTACCACCATGGCCAAGGCAGTCGGAATCGACCTCGGCACCACCAACTCCGTCGTCGCCGTCTTCGAAGCCGGCGAGACGGTCGTCATCCCCAACGCCGAGGGCGGCCGCACCACCCCGTCGGTGGTCGCGTTCAGCAAGGCCGGCGAGGTGCTCGTCGGCGAGGTCGCCAAGCGCCAGGCCATCACCAACCCCGATCGCACGTTCCGCAGCATCAAGCGCCACATGGGCGAGGCGTGGAAGAGCGACGACATCGACGGCAAGCGCTACACCCCGCAGGAGATCAGCGCTCGCACGCTGATGAAGCTCAAGCGCGATGCCGAGGCCTACCTGGGCTACACGGTCACGCAAGCGGTCATCACCGTGCCCGCCTACTTCGACGATGCACAGCGCACCGCCACCAAGGAAGCCGGCCAGATCGCCGGCCTCGAGGTGCTGCGCATCATCAACGAGCCCACCGCTGCCGCTTTGGCCTACGGCCTCGACAAGGGTGCGGAGGATGAGAAGGTGCTGGTGTTCGA
>CAYZFZ010000248.1:4183-5467 GCA_964477795.1 uncultured Bifidobacterium sp. | reverse complement strand
AAGACTCCCGCGGAGAAACTCAACGAGCTCGTTGCAACCGCCGCTTGAGACCGCCCGGCCAACGGTGACGGAAGTGGCATGGTCGGCCGCCCTTGGGAAGCGGAGGGTGACACGGGCGGGGTCAGCAACCATGAGGCCGGCCCGCAGCTGCGCGGCCCGGCGTGCGGGTTCGTACCGCGCACCGTGCCTGTGGTTGCCTGTGTGCGTGACGACAGACGACGAGCCGGCGGAGGCCGGCGTCCGCATCAAGACCCACCCCAGCTTGTGCCAGGGCTGGGGGCAGTGCCATCGCTGGGCGCCCGACCTGTACCCGCTCGATGCGGCCGGCCACATCGACGTGCACGTGCTGCACGTCCCCGCCTCCAGAGCCCGCGACGCGGAGTTGGGCGCGCTGGCCTGCCCCGATCACGTGATCACCGTCATCCGCGAGTAGCGGCCCGGCCGGCGCTCAGAGGGAGGCCCTCAGCGCGGCGGCGATGGGGGCCGGATCCTCGCCGGCGGGCAGCTGCATGCTCACCAGCTCGCCGTACTCGTCCAGCCCGTGGTGCCCGAGCTCACGGCCGATGCCCGACTTCTTGAAGCCGCCGAAGGGTGCCAGAATGTTGAAGCGGCCGCCGTTGAGCGCCACCTGGCCGGTGCGCAGCTGGGCGGCGATGGCAGCGGCCGCGGGCAGGTCGGCGGCCCAGACCGCACCCGACAGCCCGTACTCACTGTGGTTGGCGATGTCGATCGCGTGGTGCAGCGAGTCGGCAGGGATGATGGCGAGCACCGGCCCGAACACCTCCTCCTGCGCCAGCTCGCTGCCGGGTGCGAGGCGGCTGACGACGGTGGGCCGTGTGTAGTAGCCGCGGTCGAACCCGTCGGCGCGGCCGGCGCCGCCGGCGAGCACGGTGCCGTCGCGCTGCCCGCTCTCGATCAGTTGCTGCACGCTGCGGTACTGGCCCGCGGATGCGATGGGGCCCACCTCGGTGGTGCGATCGAGCGGGTCGCCCACCTTCATCGCCGCCACCAGCGCCGCCGCGCGCTCCTCCACCTCGGCGAGCACGTCGCGGGTGACGACGAGGCGGGTGAGTGCCGCGCACGTCTGGCCGTTGTTGACCATGCAGCCACGCACGGAGTTGGCGACCGCCGCCTCCAGGTCCGCACCGGGCGCGACCACCGTGGCCGACTTGCCGCCGAGCTCGAGGGCGACGCGCTTCACGGTCTTGGCCGCCACCTCGGCGACCCGCTTGCCGGCGGCGGTCGACCCGGTGAACGACACCATGTCCACGTCGGGGTGCTCGG
>CAYZFZ010000248.1:0-4173 GCA_964477795.1 uncultured Bifidobacterium sp. | reverse complement strand
ATGCCGGGTGCCGCGTTGGCCGCCACCTGCGCGCCAGCACCGGTGCTGCCGGTGAGACTGACCATGTCGACGAGCGGGTGAGATGCGAGCGCGTCGCCCACCTGCGCGCCGGCACCCGTCACCAGGTTGACGACGCCGGCGGGGATGCCGATCTCGTGGGCGATCTCCAGCAGGTCGAACGCGGCGAGCGGGGCGACGCTGCTGGGCTTGAGCACGGTGGTGCAACCCTGCAGCATCGCCGGGGCGAGCTTCGCGACCAGCTGGTACAGGGGGTAGTTCCACGGGGTGATCGCGCCCACCACGCCGGCGGGCACGCGGATGAGCACCGACGAGCCCAGCACCTCCACCGGGTCCTGCTGCTCGGCGATGGCGGCCATGCTGCGCAGCACGTTGACCGCGAGGGCAACCTGCACGCGCTCGCTGGTGGTGATCGGCGTGCCGACCTCGCGGGCCATCATCTCCGAGAGTGCCGTGTTGCGCGCCTCCAGCCCGTCGGCGAGGGCGCGCACGGCGGCAATGCGCTCCGCCCGCCGGGTGCGCGACCACGGCCCGAGCGCGCGGGCCGAGCTCTCGATCGCCGCGTGCACGTCGCCGACGCTGCCCGACGGCACCAACCCCATCACCTCCTCGGTGTGGGCGTCGATCACCTCGATGACTCCGGTGCCCTGTGGTGCCACCCAGGCACCGTCGATGTACAGCTCGCGACGTTCGATCATGGGCGCCAACTTACTTGATATCGACTACCGAAACTCCAGCCTGCTTGCCGCAGGCGGTGTCGATCGGCTCAGGTCTCGGGGCAGGGGCTGGCGAGCGCCAGGATCGTGCAGGCGCCGGCCCGCGTCACCAGCCACTGGTCCGGCCCGCGCACCAGCTCGACGGGCAGGGCGGTCGCGAACGGCTCGCCGTCCACGAGCACGTCGACCGTCGCAGTCGCGAAGTCGCCCTCGAAGAGCACGTCGGTGACCTGGTAGTCGACGTCGAGGTCGGCGACCACCTCGGCCGCGGCCGTCCACGTGGGCGCGAGGTCGTCGGCGCCGTCGAAGTGCGCGAGGTGGTCCTCGAAGGTCCGGCCGTCGAGCAGCAGCGCGAGGTCGATCGCCTCGGCGACGAGCGCCGGATCGTCGGCGACCGCCGGCTGCGTCACGTCGGTGACATCGGTGGGCGTGGACTCACCGGGCGCGACCGGCGCGGCGGCGGTGGTGGCCGGTGCGGATGTGGTGGCAACCGCGGCCGCCTGGCCGGCCGGTGGCGACTGCACGACGACGAATCGGGTCTGCCCGCACGCGGTCAGGGCGAGCGCGACGAGGCCGCCGGCGAGCGCGTGGATGGGGTACGAACGAAGGTTCACGTTGCTCCTGGCATGGGGGTTGGTTCGAGGGTCGAGTCGGGTGTCGGATCGGGACCTGAGTCGCTCGCGGCCCGCTTGCGGCGCTTGCTGCGGCGCAGGAACCACATGCGCGTTCCGGTGTAGGCGAGCACGAGCGGGCTGAGGCCGAGCGCCACCCACAGCCAGCGCGTGACCGTGCCACCGAAGGTGCCGAAGTGCAGCCGGTAGGACCAGTCGTCGTAGGCGTTGCTCGCCGCGTTCTTGTCGGCCGGATCTTCGATGGCGACGATGCCACCGGTGTACTGGTCGACGGAGAACAGCACCTGCCGCTCTCCGCCGAGCGCCCCGAAGAACGAGCCGTCGACCTGCGCGTAGACCGTGAACACCCCCACCGGGCTGCCGCCGGGCGTGTCCACGGACTGGACGGACACGACCGGATCGAGCGCCGCGACCGCTTCGATCGCGTCCTGCGACGAGATTGATTCGGCCCCGCGGACCCGCGTCGACAGCGCGGCGTCGGTGTCGGGCGACTCGTAGCTGCCGAACGTCACCGCGTTCCACACGGATTCCACCTCCTCGGGGAAGGCGAAGTTGATGCCGGTGATCACCACGATCGTCATCGGGACGATCACGACCAGCCCGACGGCCTTGTGCAGGTCGAGGTGGAACGTGAACCAGCCCCGCCGGCGCCGCACCCGCAACGCCCGCGCCCAGCGTTTGACGCCCGGCCAGTACCAGACGTAGCCACCGGTGAGCAGGGAGACGAGCCACACGACGCCCAGCCAGCCCATGACGGTCAGTGGCTCCATGCCCAGGATCGAGGTGCTGTTCAGGTTGAAGTGCAGCCGTTCGGCAAGCAGCACCAGGCTGGGCAGATGGTGGTCGTCGTCGGTGACCTCGCCCGAGCCGGGGTCGACGAGCACGACATGATCGTCGCCGGTGGCGCCCGTCGTATAGACCCAGTACACGCCGCCGGCGTCGCTCGACGGCACCCGCAGGAATGAGACGAGATCGTCGGGCCGCGCCGCCCTCGCGGCGCCGAGCGCTGTGGTGGCCCCCACGTCGCCGCCGGTGGACGAGGAGAAGGCATCTCGGTTCCACAGGCGATCGATCTCGCCGCCGAACACGATCGCCGCGCCCGTGACGCTCTCGAGCACGACGAACAGGATCACCACGAACGACGACCACCGGTGCACGCGAACGATGCCGCCCCTCCACGCGGTGAACCGCCGGTGCAACCGCTGGCGCACGGTGGTGCGCCGGCGAACCGGTGCGGTCGACGGTGCCGGCTCGACGTCGTCGACGGGATCGAGTTCGTCGGGAAGCGTGATCATCGCCACGGAGGCCTCGCAAGCATCAAGGGGTTCGGTCGGGGTTGGGCCGGCACGGGGCGCCGGCGTGTGCCGGGCGCCGACCGCCGCCTGTTGTTAAGTAAGGTTAACACACTGTTAGGCGTACCTTACAAATCCTGGATCGTCAGGGTGCGTTCCCGGGTGCGAGTGCCAGACGATCAACCGAGTGCGCACTCACACCCCGGGCTGTGAGTGCACACTCGGTTCGCCGGCTCACCCGGTGGCGGGCGAACCGAACCGGGCAACCAACCGGCGGTGACGGTGCCTGAACACGGCCGCGACCGCGACGGAGGCGAGCGGCCGCATCAGCGCGAGGCGGGGCTCGACGACCAGCCGGTCGGTGACGATGCTGCCGCCCCCGTCGGCGGGCAGCACCCGGCGCTCGTGGCGCCAGCGTCGCTGCAACCACGAGGTCGACTCCTCGTCGAAGCCCACCCCGGGCAGCACCCGCTCGAGCACCAACCGGTGACGGTCGAAGGGGAGCACCCCGCCGAGGAGCAGCCAGCTACGGAACAGCAGGGAGCCGGAAGCCACCGTCGCACTGTCGAGCGACCCGGCACCACGCGGGTGGGTCATCACGATCCAGGGCCGCAGCTCGGCGTTGACCCCGCGCATCGTCGACACGACGCTCCACACCTCCCCCGGCGGCGCGCCGAGGCCGCTCGACCACGAGTGCTCGATCGGCCGGCGGCTCACTCCGGAATCCTCGCGCTCCACGTTCGGCTCCGCGGGCTCACCACCCGCCACCGAACGCCGAAGGTCGAGCGGCGATCGCACGGGCTGTCAGTCGGGTGCCCGCTCTCGGTGCTCCGCAGGCCGGGCCCCCGCAGCCGAGGGCTCGGGCGAGCGTCCGAGCCGGATGGTCACGCGGGCCGTCTCGTCGCGGTCGGCGACGTCCTGCAGGCGGAGGTGGACGATGCCCAGCAGGACGGTGTCGATCACCGCGATGGCCACCGCTCCCACACCGAACTCCATCGCCAGGGCCAGGCCGGCCCCCGTCCAGCCCCGCGCCAGCGCCAGGGCGACGAGCAGCATCCCGGCAAGGCCGGTGCCGGCGAGGAAGACGACCCGCAGGATCGTCGGCCGTGCCCGCACGCCGACGGTCACCGCCCCACCGAACCAGAGCGCGGCACCGGCTTCGACTCCCAGGCTGCCGATGCCTTCGGTGGCCGGCCGTTCGGCAGCTGCCGCCGACAGCAGAGCGATCACGATGCCGGCGACCATCATGACCAGAGGGATCCATCGGGCCAGGGCGCGGGCCGGCCGGCTCCAGAGCACCACCGGCAACTCGATGGTGACGGGCCGTCGGGCCCAGGCGGGCAGCGGGATGCTCACGCCGCCATCTTCGCGTCCACCCGATCTCCGGCACCGTGCCGGCGGCCGGTGCTGAGGGGAGCTGTCGGAGGAGTCACGGCGCACCTCAGGTGCGGGCGGGCAGCGGGTAGTAGCGGCGGCGGGCGGCGAGGGAGACGTAGACGAGGGCGACGAGCACCG
>CAYZFZ010000247.1:0-5495 GCA_964477795.1 uncultured Bifidobacterium sp. | reverse complement strand
CTGGTGCCGTTCCTCACCGCCGAGGAGAACCTGCTGGTGGTCGACGAGCTCGGTGGCGGCGCGGGTGGTAGGGCGGCGAAGGGCCGCGCCCGCCAGCTGCTCGACGAGCTGGGCCTCGGCCACAGGATGGGCAACCTGCCGGCGCAGCTCAGCGGTGGCGAGCGCCAGCGCGTCGCCATCGGCAGGGCGCTGTTCAACAACCCGCGCCTCGTGCTCTTCGACGAGCCGACCTCCGCGCTCGACACCAGGATCGGTGCGCAGGTGATGGAGCTGATCCACGCCGAGATGAAGTCGCGCGACACCGCAGCGGTCATCGTCACCCACGACAGCCGGATGACGGAGTACGCCGACCGCACCGTGCGGATCGTCGACGGCCGGCTCGCCGCCGGCGAGCAGGAAAGCGCCGGCTCCCACTGACCGGCCGGTGGCTGCCGGTCGCCCGGGCCGGCCCGCCTCAGTTGACCATCGCACCGGCGACGATGGCGTGCACCTGGTCGCCGTCGAGCTCGTCGAGCTCGCACAGCGCGTCGGCGAGCGCGAGCAGCGCCCGGCGATGCTCGAGCACGGTGCAGGCCGCGCGATCGGCCGCCGCGTGCAGCACCTGCTCCGCCCGTGCCCGCGCCCGCGGGTCGTGCAGCACCTGCTCGACGAGGCTCTGGTTGTGCCCGTCAGCGGCCAGGCTGAGCAGGCTGTCGCCGCCGCCGAGCGCACCGACGAGCTGCGCCGCGATCTCGGTGGCCGTCGCGAGGTCGTCGGCGATGCAGGCCGACGGCTCGCCGAGCTCCTGGATCTCTGCGGCCCTGCCGGCCAGTGCGATCGCCATCTGGTCGCGTGCCTCACCGAGCGTGCGCAGGAACCGCTCCTCGACCTCGCCGTGGGCCACCAGGCCCAGGCGACCGGCGCGGCGCAGCACGGAGGCCAGCTTGACGTCGCGGCCGAGCAACGCCGCCTGGATCGCGTGACCGGCTTCGTGGATCGCCAGCCGGCGCTTCTCGTCGGGGTGCAGCTCGACCGCATGGCCGACGCCGTGCTCGCCGACGATCTGGGCCGCGATCACGTCGCGGTAGGTCATGGCGCTGCGCTGCTCGCCGAGTGCGATCACGAGTGCGTCGTCGAGCAACTGCTCGATGCGGCCGGGCGTGTAGCGGGCGGTGAGATCGGCGACGAACGCGGCCGACACGGTGTGGTCGTGGCGCTTGCGGGCGAGGTGGTACTCGGCGATCTCGATGCGGTCGCTGCGCAGCGGGAGGTCGAAGCGGATGACCCGCCCGAAGCGCCCTGGCCCGAAGAGGGACGGATCGAGCGCTGCGGCGGAGGTGGTGGCGGCGACGAGCAGGACGTTGGGCCGATCGGACGCCGGGCCGCGCAGGCGATGCTGCTGGGGGAGTGCGCGGTTGCACCACTCGACGGCCGTGTGCCGCCAACGCTGCCAGGGCGTGGGCGCATCCAGTTGCTGGACCTGCGCCACCAGATCGCGCAGCTGGGCGGTGGGCACCTCGTCGAGTCTGGTGAGGTAGGCGACCGCGCCGGTGCCCGCGAGTGCGTGGCGGCGCAGGGCCCGCACGAACGCGCGCACGCGCTGCACGGCGCGGGCCTCGCTGCCGGCGCAGAGCCGGCTGGCATCGACCTGGAGGAACGGCACACACGCCTGCGCGGCCATCGCCCGGGCGAGGTAGGCCTTGCCGGTGCCGGGAGCGCCCTCGAAGACGAGGCCGCGACGCACGGCCCCGCCCATCTGCTCGCGGAACGTGGCCTCGTGGAGGAACACGTGCACCGCATCGGCGACCTCCCGCGTCGTCGCGGCTGCCCCGACGACGTCGGCCAGCCGGACTGCCGGCTCCAGCGGCGCCAGCACCCTGTACCGCGATCGGCGCGAGGGCAGCGCGGCGAGCAGCGACGGCGCGACGAACGCCGTCACCACGCCGGCGGCGACGGCGAGCACGGCGAGCAGCGTGGGCGGCAGCCAGACTGTGGGTCGGAACCAGGCAGCGTCCACGTGGTACCTCCTGGAGCGTGGAACGATGCACCGTACCACAATCCCACGCAGCGTGGAGCAAGCTCACGCACCGTGGCCGTCAGGCGGACCTTGTGCGGCGGTGTTTGACGCGTTCTTGACACTGCTCCACCAGCCTTCGGCGCGAGGACCAACGCGTCGCTTCTCGCGCCGAAGTCCCCTCCCCCGCTGGGTCGTTGTGCCCTGTGACCTCAATTCCTTGCGGACGCAAGATGCTGGGGACGGCCGGTCCACCGGCCGAATAGGGAGGACAGAAACATCATGAAGCGCCGCACACTTGACGTCGCATTCAGCATCGGGGGCGTTGTGTTCAGCGTCCTGCTCCTGGTCGTCGGTCTGATCTTGAGCAACCAGAAGGACTTCGCCGACAACTACGTCCACGACCAGATGAAAGAGCAGCAGATCAGCTTCAAGCCGGCCGACGCGCTCGCCTCGGAAGAGGACTTCCAGGCCACGCTGCTCGAGTCGTTGGGTTCGCAGGACGCCGTCGACGCGTTCATCGACGAGTTCAACGTCACCTCGGAGGCCAACTCGAAGTGCCTCAACAAGTACGCCGGGCAGCAGGTGCTCACCGGCAAGCAGGCCGAGTGCTACGCCAACGACTTCATCCGCCTGCACGCGCTGGAGTCCAGCATCGTGTTCGGCACGGGCCTCAAGCTCGCCGACGGCAGCTCGGTCGACGGCATCAGCTACACCTACGCCTCGATCAGCCCCGTGATCACCGCCGCCAAGCAGGCCGTCACCGACGCCACCGATTCGGGTGCCTCGCAGGACGAGATCGACACGCTGCAGGCTCAGGCCGACAAGCTGCAGAGCCTGCGGGTCGACACCCTGCTGCGGGCGCAGACCCTGCGTGGCCTGCTGCTCACCACCTACGGCTTCAGCGTGTTCGGCGAGCGTGCCGGCCAGGCCGCAGTGGTCTGCTACATCGCCGCCATCGTGCTCTTCCTGCTGTCGATCGCAGGATTCGTGCACGCCTTCACCTCCAAGAAGGGCGACAAGGTCGTGCTCAAGGTCGACTGACCGAGTCGGGCGAGCACAGCCCCGCCCGAGCGCACGCCGCAACACGCAGAGCCCCCGCCGCGAGGCGGGGGCTCTGCTCGTTCCGGGTGGAGCGCTGATCAGGCGGCGGCGACCCGCTTGCCCGCCGAGCGCAGCGCGAAGCCGACCGCGATCAGCATCAGGGCACGGGTGAGCAGCGCGATGCCCACCCACAGCACGAGCAGCACGACGCTGCGGCCCGGGTAGCGGCTGGCCCAGAAGGCGATGCCGATGTTGAACGCACCGATCACCAGCAACATCCACCAGCCGCTCTCGCCGAGCCGGCGAGCCTCGAACGACTGGACGATGTCGATGATGCCGCGCAGCAGCAGTACCCAGCCGACCAGCCGTGCCAGCACGAGGAACGTCGCGCCCGGCCAGGTGAACACCACCACGGCGAGCACGAGGTCGATGATCGCGGAGACCAGCACGAGCCAGCGCCACGAGGTGGCTTGGCGCCAGGCGAAGAGCCCGCCGATGCCCGACACCAGCAAGCCCACGCCGAGACCGATCGACACCGCCCACACCGTGCGAATGCTGAACGACAGCACCGTGAACGAGTAGAGCAAGAGGAGCACGCCGACCACCACCGGCACCCACCACGACTTGGCGAGTTGGGTGATCGCCTCTCGATCGTCTTCGGACAGAGTGGACATGGAAACCTCCTTGCGGTGCAACGGCTGCGGGAGCGCAGCAATGTCCAGCGACCGTAGTTGCCGCGTGTGGGCCGATGGCGGTTAGTCGTCGGCCGCCGGGCGGCGGCGCCCCTGCTTGCGTTCGCCGACCGCGCGCTTGTCGCGCAGGCGGGCCTCGCGAGCCCCACGGCTGGGTTTCGTCGGCGTGCGCGGTGGCGGTGGCGGGGTGGCCGCCTCGTCGAGCCGGGTCATCGCCTCCAGCCATGCCAGCTGGCGGTTGCGCCACTGTGACCTCGAGCGCGACGACGCTGCCGTCACCACCGGCCCCAGCGCCTGCTCGACGCGAGCGCGCACCACCGCCGGCAGGCCGGTGCGGGCCACCTCGATGCTGACGGTGACGGCGGTGTCGGACGTGTTCGCGTGCTGCCCACCGGGCCCGCCGCTGCGCGTGGCCTGCCAGGAGACGGCCTCCGCTGCGATGCGGCGCCCGCGCGGGGTGCGATAGGTGCCGTCGACGGGTTCCATCTCACCGGGCTGCACGGTGCGTCGCAGCTCAGTCGTCCTGCTGCATGGTGGCCCACAGACCGTGCTCGTGCAGGCGGAAGACGTCGATCTCGGCCTTCTCCCGCGCACCGCTGCTCACGACCGCCCGCCCCTTGTGGTGCACGTCGAGCATGAGTGCCGTCGCCTTCTCCAGGCTGTAGCCGAACACCTTCTGGAAGACGAACGTCACGTAGCTCATCAGGTTGATCGGGTCGTTCCACACGAGCACGATCCACGGGCGGTCGTTGGCGGTGGCCTCGTCCACCTCGGGACGGTCGACGACGATCGGTGACGGGCTGGGGGGCATCGCCCCCCATTCTGGCCGCCGCGCCAGGTTGCGGCCACGCCCGAGTGCGCCTGCGCCGCCCGCACCCTACGATGGCTGCCTATGGCAGTCGGCTCCCGACCCCTCGTGCCCTCGCGCATGGCCCCCGGTGGTGTAGCGCACGGGTCGCGCCGCACGCCCACCTCCAGGATCGGCGGGTTCATCGCCCTCACCAAGCCGCGCATCATCGAGTTGCTGCTCATCACGACGGTGCCCACAATGGTGCTCGCCCAGGGCGGCTGGCCGCGCACGTCGCTGGTCCTCGTCACCCTGCTCGGCGGCACGCTGGCGGCCGGCGGCGCGAACGCGATCAACATGGTGGTCGACCGCGACATCGACGCACTGATGGAGCGCACGAAGGACCGTCCACTGGTCACCGGCCTCATCTCCCCGACCGAGGCGATGGTCTTCGCCCTCGCGATCGAGGCGTTCGCGTTCGGGTGGCTGTGGGCCACCGTGAACCTGCTCTCGGCGGTGCTCGCGCTGTCGGCGTGCCTGTTCTACGTCTTCGTGTACACGCTCTGGCCGAAGCGCTCGAGCAGCCAGAACATCGTCATCGGAGGTGCCGCGGGTGCCGTGCCGGTGCTGATCGGGTGGTCGTCGGTCACCAACTCGCTCGGGTGGGCGCCCGTCGTCCTCTTCGGGATCATCTTCTTCCGGACGCCGCCGCACTTCTGGGCCCTCGCGATCCGCTACCGCGACGACTACGCGGCCGCCGACGTGCCGATGCTCCCGTCGGTCGCGACCTATCGAGACACGGCGCGCCAGATCATCGCCTACACCGTCGTGGTGCTGGCGTTGAGCCTCGCGTTCGTCCCGATCGCCGAGATGGGCGTGCTCTACACGGTGGTCGCGGTGGCATCGGGCGGCGCCTTCCTCTGGATGGCGATCCAGTTGGCGCGTGCCGAGCACCAGTCGGCCGACCGGCGTGCTGCGC
>CAYZFZ010000246.1:0-5511 GCA_964477795.1 uncultured Bifidobacterium sp. | reverse complement strand
GTCGAGGAAAGTCGGGACTCCACAGGGCAGAGTGCTGGCGCGAGCCAGGTCGGGGCGACCTGACGGAAGTGCAACAGAGAGAGACCGCCGATGGGCCGGGCAACCGGTCACAGGTAAGGGTGCAACGGTGCGGTAAGAGCGCACCAGCGTGCGAGGCGACTCGCACGGCTCGGTAAACCCCACTCGGAGCAAGGCCAAGCAGAGAGCATGGGCGGCCCGTCCGCCCGCCGCGAGGTGGGCAGCTCTCGGGTAGGCCGCATCAGAGGGATGGTCACCGGCACCACCTCGGTGGTGTCACAGAATCCCGCTTACAGGCCGACTCACCACCATCACCACCTGCTCAACTGTCACCGCCTTCTCCGCCCTCGAGGGCGGGTCGGTCCAGCGCCCGACGTGGGCCGGGTGGTCTGCCATTCGGGCTCGTGACAGGGTTCCCTGCGCGCGACGCAGGGACACCTGTCACGGGCGACATGCGAGCATGCCGTTCAGCCGGTTCACACGGATCGACGGCCGATACCGGCCGGTGGCAGCCGCTGGCCGGCCCACCGTACGCCGGTCAGCCGCCGCCGGTCTGCAGCCTGCACAGCAGCAGGTAGTCGCCCGCCGGAGTGCTGTCAATCGGCACGGCCGTCGGCAGGCCGTTGCCGAGGGCCGCACAGTCGGCCTCGTCCTGGGCGCTCGGTGCGCCACCGACGAACAGCGTCGTGACGACGTTCGCCAGCGTCGCCTCCGCCGTCCCCGTGCAGCCGGCCGCCGCGAACTGCTTGACCGCCCCCGTGAAGGGCGGGACACCACCGATCAGGAACGACTTGCCCGTGTACAGCCCTCCGACGGCGAGATAGCAGGTCGGCTGGACCGCGGCCGGCGTGGTCACTCGGACAGCCGAGGCGGGCGGCATTTCGTCTTCGAACACTGCGTCGGAGCAGTCGTTCGTCTGCACGTCGACGCCGTCCAGCGGCAGCGCGAAGGCGCACACATGGCGGGTGAACGCGAGCGTGTCGCCCGCCAGCGTGCCCGACCAGTCCCAGCGGTCGACGGAGAACTCGTCCGGCGGGGGAGGTGCCTGCGGGTCGTCGTAACGGCGGTAGAGGTCGAGCGTGCGTGCGCGGAAGTCGAGGCCGTTGCACGTCCACGTCCCCTCGGCGACCGTCTGCAGCTCGCTGGATCCATCGGGTAGGACGTCGATGCTGTCGAGCAGCACCACCGACATCGCGCCGCCGGCGGACAGCTTGATCAGCCTGCCCGTCGTCCCCACGACGGAGTTGCCGTCGGTGATGTCGGTGCTGCCGATGTACGTGCCCACGAGCGCCGCGCACGGGTCGGTGGGCGCACTCCCTGGCGGTCCTGCGGGGCCCGTCGCACCCGTCGCACCCGTCGCTCCTGTCGCACCGGTGGGGCCGGCAGGTCCAGCCGGGCCAGCGGGGCCGGCAGGACCCTGCTCTCCCGCGGACGACGGCTCGTAGTAGCCGACGATGTCGGCGAGCAGGTGCACCGAACCCGTGTCGTTGTGGAACGTGATCTTGCCGTCGGCCGACAGCGCCGAGGTGACGGCGTTGGGTGCGGGGAACTGGCCGGCGTTGAAGTTCAAGTTGGAGGTGCCCGGCCACGGCTTGTCGGCAGGGAACACGGCCACGAAACCGGCAGCGGTGGGCGCGACGAAGGTGACGTTCAGCGACACGCCCGTGGCCGTCGCCGGGATCGTGCAATGACCGTTGGTGCCGCGCACGGTGACCGTGTACTCCTCGGCGCCGAGGGGCGTGTTGCGCGGCCCCACCTGGCTGCCGGCGCGAGTGTCCATCAGCCGGCAGGGTGTGATCGGCACGAACGAGGAGGCGCTGGCCGACCCAGCTGCCGACGACGTGAGCACCCCGCCGGCCCCCAACAGCACTGCCACGGCGGCCCCCACCGTTGCCCAGCGCGACCGAAACAGCGTCTTCCCGTCCGTTCTGCTCATGACCGGACCTTAACACTGCACCGCACAGCGCGGCCGGGACATCACGCAGGGGGAAGCACGTTGAACGCGTTGAGGGCTGGGCCGTTGGCCCGGATGAGGATCTTCGTCACCGAGGCCTGGTCGATGTGGCTACGCCAGGAGATGCCGACGCCGACGCCGAGCGCCCACGCCATCGCCGCCTTGATCGGCGTCGCGTGGCTGACCACCACCACCTCCTGATCGCGGGCCGCCTCCCGCAGCTCGTCGCAGGCGGCGTGCACCCGTTCGCCCAGCTCGCGCAACGTCTCGCCGTTCGGTGGGCGGAAGTCGACGTCGCTCACCCACCGGTTCCACTGGTCGCGTGGCACCTGCGCCATCGGGATGCCGTCGAAGTCGCCGTAGTCCAGCTCCAGCCAGCGGTCGTCCAGCTCCGGCACCACCCCGAACACCTCCGCCGTCTGGCGCGTGCGCAACGCCGGTGAGCACACGAGCCGATCGACCCGGGGCACCAGCGCAGTGAGCGCTGCGGCCTGCTCGCGGCCGACCTCGTCGATGGGCAGGTCGAGACGGCCCTGCAGGCGGCCGCCGGCATTCGCGGCGGTGCGGCCGTGACGAACGAGGTAGAGCACGCCGACAGTGAAGCACACCGGCCGAACGGCGCGGGCCTCGGTCAGCGCCCGGTCAGGGCCTCGATCAGTGCTCGGTCAGCGTGCCCAGACGGCGGAACTGCTCGCGCCGCGCCGGCTCCGCGAGGTGAAAGCGGCGCCATGCCCACCACAGCATCGCGGCACCGGCCAGCTCCATCGGCACGTTGAGCCAGCCACGCTCCAACGACGGCACCTGGTGGTCGCCCCACGAGCCCGTGAAGGGCCACCAGAAGACGTCGGTCGAGGCGAATGCGCCGTCCCACGCGAGGTGCAGCAGCATGCCGATGGGCAGTCCGAGCAGGAGGCGGCGGATCGGCTTGCGGCCGGCCGTCACCGCCATCACCAACGCCAGCGCACCGACCGCGACCGTGAGGCTGTGTGCCCAGCGAGCCTGGCCGAAGGGGACGTCGACGAGGTCGGGCAGCAGCGCGCCCACCAGCAGCAGGCGGTAGTCGAAGCGCGGGTCAGTGAACACGAAGTACACCGACAGCAGCGCCGTCCCCAGGAACCAGAGCAGCACGCGGCGCCTAGCGGACCATGATGCGCCCGCACTGCGGGCACTCGGCGAGCGCGTCGGCCGGCACGGCCTTCACGAGGTCGAGCTCTCGCGGCGACAGATCCATGTGGCAGCCACTGCAGTGCGAGCCCTCCAGCCGCGCGACGCCCACCCCGCCGAACTGCTTGCGCACCCGCTCGTACAGTGCGGTGCTGTCGGCACCGAGGCCGGCGACAGCAGCGTCGCGCCGCTCGCGCAGGTCGGCCGCCTCCGCGTCGAGCGCGGTGAGCACTGCGTCGAGCTCGGCCTGCGCGGCCGCCAGCGCGGCCTCCTCGGCGGGCAGCTCCGCCGACAGCTCGGCGATCGTTGCTTCGCCCTCGCCCTGCTCGTCGAGCGCGGCGAGCTCCTGGTCGTCGAGCTCGCTGCGCTGGGCGTTGATCGTCGCGATCTGGTGCATCAGCGCCTCCGCCTCACGCGGGGCGATCACCGTCTTCAGCTGCGCCTCCAGCCTGGAACGCTTCGTGGTGAGGGCCTCCGCCGCGTGCTCGGCGGCCTCGATGGAGGCCTGCGCGGCGTCGATGCGCTGCTGGGCGGCGGCGACCTGCGCACGCCGCTGCGCCAGCGCGGCCGCAGCCGCATCGCGGGCCACCACCTCCGCCAGACGCGGACGTTTGTTGGTGATGACGTCGAGCGAGGTGTCGAGATCTTGGAGCGCGAGCAAGGCCGAGGAGTTCATTTGCCCTTCTTCTGTACCACAACGTTGGCCGGGGGGAAGGCACAGGGATAGACGAAGATGTTCGTCGCCACCGACGGCATCGGGGCGTGTGGGTCGAAGACGTCCTCCGGCACACCGGTGCCGCTGGTGATCTGCACCACCACCGCTTTGGGCACCGTGGTGGGCTCCGTCGGCGGTGCGCCCTCCACGGTGGTGGGCGCCTCCGTGCTGGAGGTCGTGGCCGTCGCGGCCGGGCCGGTGGGCGGCAGGGTGCCGCTGACCAGCTTCGCCAGGCACTCCTCGCCGGGCCAGTAGAGGCGGGCGGGTTTGCGCGGGTTCGCCGGCGGCGGCGGCCAGTCCACCACCGGCAGGTTCGTGTGCGCGGCCTCCATGAACGCACCCCAGATGCGTGCCGGGTAGTCCGCACCCTGCACCTTGCCGTTGCGCCCCATCTCGGCGGCGAACTCGGGGATGCCGTTCATCTCGGTGTAGCCGTTGGGGTCGCCCACCCAGACGGCGGTGGTGATCTGCGGGGTGCCGCCCACGAACCAGGCGTTCGTGTTCTCGTACTGGGTGCCCGTCTTGCCGGCAGCCGGGCGCGAGAAGTTGCGCAGGTTGCGAGCGCCGGTGCCCGAGCGGATCACACCCTTGAGCGTGGCGACGGTCTCGTTGGCGACGCCCACGTCGAGCACCTGGGTGCCCGCATCGACGTGGGTGTAGTAGCGGGTGCCGTCGGGCTGGTCGATGTAGTCGACGTAGTAGGGGTCGTGGTGCAGGCCCTGGTTCGTGATCGTCTGCATGCCGGCGGCCATGTCGATGGGGGCCAGCGGGTTGTTACCCGTCGCGGTCACGCCGATGGGCTGGAACGACTCGTGATCGGCCTCCGGCTGCCCCTGGTAGAAGTACGCCGAGTGCGCCATCCGGTAGACGGAATCGACGATGCGGTGCATGCCCACGGAGTAGCCGAGGCGGATGAACCCGCAATCCGTGGACGACCAGGTGTTGCGGCCGTTGAGCGGACCGATCTCGATGCTGCCACCCTTGATCACCTTCACCTTGCCGTCGCTGTCGGGCACCGCGCACGGCGCCGTGCCGTTGATGACGTCGTTCATCTGTGCGCCGGCCTCGTAGGCGGTGGCGAGGATGAAGGCCTTGATGCTGGAGCCGGTCTGGCGCGGCACGAGCGTCATGTTGACCTCGCCACCGGGTACGTCGGGGCGCAGCCCCTGCCCGCCGACCATCGCCCGGATGGCACCACTGGTGGTGTCCAGCGAGATGACCGCTGCGTCGAAGCCGGCCTGGGTGACAGGCAGGATGTCGCGGGCCATCTCGGCCTGCGACTGCATGGTCGGGTCGAGTGTGGTGTGGATGCGCAGGCCACCGCGGTACAGCAGCGTGGCCCGCTCCTGCTCGGTGGCCCCCAGGATGTTCGAACGCGTCAGCAGGTAGTCGCGCAGGGCGAGCGTGAAGTACGTGGGCTCGGTGCTGAGAGTCGGGATGGTGCGCACGCGCTCGGGGATGGGCCAGTTCTCGACGAGGTCGGTACCCTCCTCCGGCGTGACCAACCCCACCTTCTGCAGCCGCTCGACGACCTGCACGAAGCGGCGGTGCGACTGCTCCAGGTTGCGGATCGGGTCGTACCCCGACGGCGAGCGGACGAGGCCGGCGAGGAATGCGCCCTCCACCATCGTGAGCTGGTCGACGTTCTTGCCGAAGTACA
>CAYZFZ010000245.1:0-5537 GCA_964477795.1 uncultured Bifidobacterium sp. | reverse complement strand
CGATCACGCTCGCCGGCGGGGTGCCGGTGATCGTGCAGACCGACGAGCACGCCGGCTTCAAGGTCACCGTCGAGCAGCTCGACGCCGCGCTCACCCCGCGCACGAAGGTGCTGCTGTTCGTCAGCCCCGACAACCCCAGCGGCGCGATCTACTCGCCCGCCGAGGTGCAGGCCATCGGCGAGTGGGCGGTCGCCAACGGCGTGTGGGTGCTCACCGACGAGATCTACGAGCACCTCGTGTACGGCGACGACCCGTTCGTCTCCATGCCGGCAGTGGTGCCGGAGCTGGCGAACCAGTGCGTCATCGTCAACGGCGTCGCCAAGACGTATGCGATGACCGGCTGGCGCGTCGGCTGGATGATCGGGCCCAGCGACGTCATGAAGGCCGCGATCAACTACCAGTCGCACAGCACCTCCAACGTCACCAACGTCGCCCAGGTCGCCGCCCTGGAAGCCGTCAGCGGCGACCTGTCCGCGGTGGCGATGATGCGCGAGGCGTTCGCCCGCCGCGCGGTCACGATGCACCGGATGCTCAACGAGATCCCGGGCGTGTCGGCGATCGTGCCGCAGGGCGCGTTCTACTGCTACCCGAACTTCTCGGCCCTCCTCGGTCGGCCGCTGGGCCCCAACGGCACGGTCAGTGCCACCACGCTCGAGCTGGCCGACACGATCCTCGGCGAGGCGAAGGTGGCGTTCGTACCCGGCGAGGCGTTCGGCACGCCCGGGTATGCCCGCTTCAGCTTTGCGATGGCCGACGACGACATGCAGGAAGGCATCCGCCGCATCCAGGAGTGGGTTTCCGCCTGACCGTCGGCCGGCCCGCAGCGGTCGGCTCACCTCGCGGGTGCCGCCCCCGGTAACGTCCGGCAGGTGAGCTCGCCCGCGTTCGACTTCGACTCCGTCTCCCTCGACTGGCTGCAGGCCAAGCCGGGGGCCAAGTGGACCCGCACACCCGGCGGGATCGCCGCCTGGGTCGCGGACATGGACTTTCGGCCGCCCCCGGCGGTGACCGGCGCGCTGCGCTCGATCCTCGACGGTGGCGACCTCGGCTACCCCGACTGGCGGCACGTCACCGGCGGCTCCGGCGCGACCGACGCGTTCGTCGAACGGTGCGCCCGCCGCTACGGCTGGCAGATCGACGAGGCCGACACGAGGGAGCTGAACGATGTCGTGCAGGGCATCCAGATCGTGCTCCACCTGTGCACCTCGCCCGGCGACCGGGTGGTGGTGCACACCCCCGCCTACCCGCCGTTCCTGCACAGCGTGGAAGACAGCGGCCGCGTCGTGCTGCCGGTGCCGGCTCGCCGCGCGCCTGCCGGCGGGTGGCGCTTCGACCATGAGGTGCTCGATGCCCAGCTCCACGCGACACCGGCGAAGGTGCTGCTGCTGTGCCACCCGCACAACCCCACCGGCCACGTTTTCGCCGACGACGAGCTGCGCTCGCTGGCCGGCATCGCCGCCCGTCACGACCTGCTGATCATCTCCGACGAGATCCACGCCGACCTCACCTACGCGCCGGCCGTCCACCGGCCGATCGCGCTGCTCGCGCCCGACCGCACCGTCACCATCCACGCCGCGTCGAAGGCGTTCAACCTTGCCGGCTTGCGCTACGCGATCATGCACGTCGGGGCGGCCCAGGTGCGCGAGCGGCTGGCCGCGATGCCCGAGCACCTGTTCGGTGCTGCCAACTTGATGGGTGCCGCCGCCGCCGAGGCGGCCTGGCGCGGCGGCGACGAATGGCTGGCGGCGGTGGTCGCCCACCTGGACGGCCAGCGGATGCTGCTCGCCGAGTTGCTCGCCGAGCACCTGCCGGAGATCGGCTACACGCCGCCGGCGGCCACCTACCTGGCCTGGCTCGACTGCCGCTCGCTGGGCTGGGGCGACGACCCGTCGGTGCAGTCCGCAGCGCGCGGCGTGCGCCTCAGCGAAGGCCCCAACTTCGGCAGCGAGGGCCTCGGTTTCGCCCGGCTCAACTTCGCCACCTCGCCGTCGCTGCTGCGCGAGATGGTGCGCCGCCTGGCCGGCTGCGACGACTGATCAATTCGCGCTGGGCGGGGGGTGCCGGTCAGGCCGGGAGCGCGCTCACGGGTGCGTCCGCGCGCTCACGGGTGTGCATGGCGACGAACCCGAGCGCACCGATCAGCACCACGAACGCGGCGATGTCGATCCCGAACACGATGCGGGCATCGCGATGCACCAGCTCGCAGGGCGGTCGGCCGTACGCCCACTCCGGCAGCGGGGGTTGCACGGCGAGCACGGCGGGTGGGGTGACCGGCGCCGGGACCACCTTGCCGCCGGTGGGGCTGGCCTCGAACAACGAGCCGCACTCGGTGGTGAGGTACGCGATCTTGTTGTCGGCGTTGCGGCCCACCGGCTGGGTGTCGGAGAGCGGCAGCACTGCCCAGCGCACCACCAGCGCGAACCAGGCGACGACCGCGAGCCCGACGAGCAGGAGGAGCCGGGTGCGCCGTGACATCGCAGGCAGCCTAGCGACGGGGCCGGGGCGGCATGCGGGGGACGCCAGGATGGGCCGGGAGGCCGAACCGGCACCTTCCCCTGCGGTCTCGTCTGTTCGATTTCGATTCCGGTGTCGGTGTCGACTCGGTCCTGCGACGGCCCCGCGCCCGATCCCTGCCCATCGAAATCGAAACGACGGGACCGGGAGCACTCAACCCCGGGTCGGCAGGCCGGGGTCGGCAGGCCGGGCTCGGCAGGAAGTGGTAGACAGGCGCGGTGACCGACCAGGCGTCAGCACGCGCGGCGCACGTGGACACCGGCGGCGTCTACGAGCGCACACGGCTGGCGATGGTGGCGACGATCCAGGCGCTGACGGTCGCGCAGTGTGAGCAACTCGTGCCGGCCACCCCCGAGTGGCGTGTGCGCGACGTGCTCGCCCACGTGGTCGGCCTCGCCGCGGACCTGAACGCGCAGCGCTTCCCTACCGCGGACGATGCCGGCGGGGCCGCCTGGTCGCGACAGCAGGTGGAGTCGCGCCGCGACATGCCCATTGAGCAGCTCGTCGCCGAGTGGGCACGCGAGGCACCCGCGTTCGAGGGCGGGTTGCGGCTGTTCGGGTACGTGGAGGGCAGCCACTTCGTCGCCGACCTGCACGCCCACCACCAGGACGTGCGTGGCGCCCTCGGGCTGGGCCGCGACGACGATCCGCTCACCGTGGCCGTGGCACTGGATCACTACGCCGGCTACCTCGGCCAGCTGCTGACGGACGCGGCGTGGGGCACGGTGGAGATCGAGGCCGGTGGCGAGGTGCGCGTCGCCGGTGGTGCCGGGCCTCGGCATGCGCGCGTCAGCGCCTCGGCGTTCGACGTGCTGCGCGCCGTCTCGGCTCGCCGCTCTCCCGCGCAGATCCGGGCACTCGGCTGGACCGGCGACGTCGAGGAGCTGCTGGCGCTGCTGCAGTCAGCGTTGTCCGGCGGTTACTCGCTGCCCGTGGCCGACGTGGTGGAGTGACGCCGGCGCGTCGGTTGCCCTCAGGCCCACCAGAGCGAGTGGTGGGTAGCGAGACCGCTGAGCACGACGAGGCACAGGCACTCGGCCACCTGCTCGGCGGCACCCAGGACGTCGCCGCTGATGCCGCCGATCTTGCGCCGGGCGAGCGCACCGGTGGCCAGCGAGGCGGCCGCCGCGGCAGCGAGCAGCGGCGCGGCCCACCAGCCGGTGGCGAGCGCGGTGATCGCCACGCCGGAGAGGCATCCCAGGGCAGCGCGGCCACGAGTGGTGCTTCTGCCGTAGTCCACGCCCAAGCCGGCGCTCGTCGCCAGCGGCATCGTGCCCGCCATCGCGACGGCGGCGACCCGCCCCATCGTGTGCGCAGCGACGGCGGCGGCGAACATCGTCGCCGGGCCGGGCAGCGAGCCGAGTGCCACGATGCGCAGCACGATCGAGGTGCACATCGCGGCCACGCCGTAGGTGCCGTGGCGGCTGTCCTTCAGGATCTCCAGCCGGTGCTCGACGGTCCAGCCACCGCCGAACGCATCGGCCACGTCGCCGAGCCCGTCCTCGTGGAACGCGCCGGTGGCGAGCAGGCCGATGGCGACCGCGACGGCGGCGGCGACGAGCGGGGGAGTGAGGTGCCACATCCCCGCGGCGGCGCCACCGACCGCGGCGCCGATCACCGCGCCGGCGACCGGGAACCAGGCGACGGTGCGCGGCAGCGACGGCTCGGTGCGCAGCCGGATGGGCACGCGCGTCAGGAACTGCAACGCAGCGAGGAGACCCATCGGCCCATTGTGGATGATCGTGCCGCGGTCAGGCGAAGAACTCGGTGAACGTGGGCACCCGGGTGATGCCGGCGCAGGCCATGCGCACGAGTGGGACGGCCGCCATCGCACCTGACCCCTCGCCCAGGCGCATGCCGAGATCGAGCAGCGGCCGCTTGCCCAGGCGCTCGACGAGGCGGCGATGGCCGGGCTCGGCGGAGCAATGCCCCACCTGGCAGTGATCGAGCGCGCCCGGCGCGGCAGCGAACAGGGGCAGCGCGGACGCGGTGACCACATAGCCGTCGAGCAGCACCGGTATGCCGCGCAGGCGGGCGGCGACGATCGCACCGGCCATGGCGACGAGCTCGGCCCCGCCCACCTCGCGCAGCACCTCCAGCGGGTCGTCGACGCCTGCGATGCGGGCGACGGCGGTCTGCACGGCGGCTTGCTTGCGGGCCAGCCCGTCGTCGTCCACGCCGGTGCCGCGGCCCACCCAGTCGGCCGGCTCGCCACCACCGAGGGCGGCCGCGACGGCGGCTGCCGCCGTGGTGTTGCCGATGCCCATCTCGCCGAGCACCAGCAGGTCGCCGTCGAGCGCGTGGACCGCGTCGCGGCCGGCGGCCACGCACTCGTCGAAACGCTCCGCTGAGAGCGCGGGTTCGACGCGGATGTCGCCGGTGGGCCGGCCGACGCCGACGTCGACCGCGTCCACCGTGGCGCCGGCCACCGCGGCGAACGCGGTGACGGTGCTCTGGTGCGAGCGGAAGGCGGCCAGCATCGCGCCCGTCACTTCGATCGGGTACTTGCTGACGCCGGCGGCCGCGACCCCGTGGTCGGCGGCGAAGATCAGCGCGGCAGGCCGCTCGACGACCGGGCTCGGCGTGCGCTGCCACTCCGCAGCCCACGCGGCGAGCTCGTCCAGCCGCGCCAGCGCACCGGCGGGCCGGAGGATGTCGGCCGCGCGAGCGCGGACCGCGTCGCCGGCCGCCAGGTCGGGCCCGGGCAGCGCGGCCAGCGCGGCGCGCAACCAATCCGTCGCCGCGCCGCTCATCGCAGCAGCTCCCACGGGTTGTCGAGGCGTACGGCGCGGCCGGCGACGAGCAGTAGCGAGCGATCGGCGATGCCCGCGATCAGCTGGTTCGCGCGGCCGAGCTCGTCGCGGTACTCGCGGCCGAGCGGCGTCTCCGGGTGCACGCCCATGCCCACCTCGTTGCTGACCACGACCGTGGGAGCGTTGCCGACGGTGCGCCGCTCGCCCAGCGCGGCGGCGACCTGCTCGACCGCCGCGGTGCGGTCGGCGGTGGCGGGCAGGTGGTGGAAC
>CAYZFZ010000244.1:0-5547 GCA_964477795.1 uncultured Bifidobacterium sp. | reverse complement strand
AGGCTCCGCCGGAGCCCCCACCCAACGATCGATCCGGCTCCGCCGGTCGATCGTTCGGCATTGGGCCCGCCCGCGGCGGTCGACCTTCCTCGGGGAAACGGAGCGAGCGCAGCGAGCGAGAGACCCCGACACGGTCATTGGCCGAAGGGGGTGAGGTCGAGGTGGGCGTCGACGACGGCGGCGATCCGATCGAGGCGCAGGTCGAGCGCGTCGAGGCCACGGGGCGGCCGCAGGCCGCAGCCGTGCACGAACTCCAGCAGCCAGCCCGGGTTCTCCAGCAACCCGTGGGCGTACACACCCCGGACGTTGCCGGTGCGCCACCCCACCGGTTGGTCGCCGAACCAGAGCACGGGGTCGGCGCGGCCCGTGGTGCGCCCGATGTGGACCTCGTAGCCCGACACGGCGTTGCCGCCGTCGTCGCGGAACGTCCCGTCGCGCAGCACCTTCGTCGGCGCCATCTCCGTGTCGAGCTCCAGCAGCCCGAGCCCCACCGTGGCGCCCGCCGGCCCGTCGGCACCGATGTCGTCGCGCAGGCGGTAGCCCAGCATCTGCATGCCGCCGCAGATGCCCAGCACCGGCACGCCGCGCTCGGCCAGGCGGCCGATCACGCCGGCCAGCCCGCTCTCGCGCAACCAGGCGAGGTCGGCCAGCGTGCTCTTCGTGCCGGGCAGCACGATCGCAGCGGCACCGTCCAGCTCGTGGGGTTCGCGCACGACGCGCACGAGATCGCCCAAGGGCGCGAACTCGTCGATGTTGGACGCACGCGGCAGGGCGACAATGCCGACGAACGACCCGGCCGGACGGAACGCCGGCTCCTCGAAGGCGACACCGTCCTCCTCGGGCAGCGGCACGTCGAGCATGGGCACGATGCCGACGGTGGGCACCCCGGTGCGCCCCTCCAGCCACTGCGGACCGGGGGCCAGCAGCGACGCGTCGCCGCGGAACCTGTTGAGCACGAAACCGCGGACAAGCGCCCGCTCGTCGGCGGCGAGGCACTCGCAGGTGCCCAGCAGGTGGGCGAAGCTGCCGCCACGATCGATGTCGGAGACCAGCATCACCGGGCAGTCCCCCACGTGGTCGCGCGCGGCGAGCGCGACCGACATGTTGGCGACGTCGCTGTGCCGCAGGTTGATCTCGGCCGGGCTGCCCGCGCCCTCGATGACGACGACCTCGAACTCGTCGAGCAGGGAGTGCAGCGAACGCTCGATCGCGGACCACAGCAGCGGCCGCCGCTCGTGCCACACCGCGCTCGACAGCACACGGTCGGCCTCGCCGAGGATCACCACCTGCGAGCGTGTGTCGGCCTCCGGCTTGATCAGCACCGGGTTCATGCGCACGTCGGGGGCGACACGCGCGGCGACGGCCTGCACGATCTGCGCCCGGCCCATCTCCAGCCCGCGGCCCGAGCCGCGCGAGGCCACGACACCGGCGTTGTTGCTCATGTTCTGCGCCTTGAACGGGGCCACCTTCACACCGCGGTTGGCGAGGATGCGGCACACCGCGGCAGCGAGGTACGACTTGCCGGCACTCGACGTGCAGCCCTGCACCATGAGCACACGCGAGCGCGACGCCCGCGCACCCGTCATGCTCAGCGGGCCCGCCGGTTGGGGACGACGACGACCGTGCCGTCGTCGTCGAGGTGGATGCGCACGCTGACGCCGTAGAACTCGCTGAGGATCTCCGGCCGCAGCACCTGCGCCGGCGTGCCGTCGGCGACGAGCTGACCCTCGTGCAGCAACGCCAGCCGATCCGCGTAGAGCCCGGCGAGCGTGAGGTCGTGCATCGCGGAGACGACGGTGAGCCCGCACTCGGTGCGCATCCGGTCGACCAGCTCCAGCGCCTGCTGCTGGTGGCCGATGTCGAGTGCGCTCGTCGGCTCGTCGAGCAGCAGCACCGGCGCACCCTGCGCGACCGCGCGGGCAAGCACGAGCCGCTGGCTCTCGCCGCCGCTGAGCGAGCCGAGCGGGCGGTCGGCGAAGGCCACGAGGTCGAGCCGCTGCAGCACGTCGGCGACGATCGCCTTGTCGCGCGCGGAGGCGATGCCGAAGTAGCCGATGAACGGGCTGCGGCCGAGCAGCACATAGTCGGCCACCGTCATGTCGACGGGCAGCACCGGCGCCTGGGGCACGTAGGCGACGCTGCGCGCCCGCTGGCGGTGGCTCATCGTCGCCGTGCCCACGCCGTCGATCGCGGCCTGCCCGCCGTGCTCGACGAGCCCACAGATCGAGCGCAGCACGCTGGACTTGCCGGCGCCGTTCGGGCCGATCAGGCACAGCCAGCCACCAGCGGGCACGGACAGCGACAGCTCGTGCACCGCCACCCGCTCGCCGTAGGAGACGGTGAGGCCGGCAAGGGCGAGCGTCGTCATCGCACGCACCTCGGGCGACTCATACCGTGCTCCGCCGTGTGCGCAGCAGCATGATGAAGAACGGTGCACCGCAGAACGCGGTGACCACACCGATCGGCGTCTCGGCCGGGTTCTGCAGCATCCGGCCGGGGATGTCGGCGATGATCAGGAAGGCCGCGCCGGCGGCGAACGACAGCGGCAGCACCCGGCGGTACGAGCCACCGCCGAGCATGCGCACTGCGTGCGGCACGACGATGCCGACGAACGTGATCAGCCCGCTGACGCTGACGACGGCGGCGGTGCCGACGGTGGCCGCGGCCACGATCACGATGCGCACACGGCGCACGTTCATGCCCAGTGTCAGCGCCTCGTCGTCGCCCACGCGCAGCAGGTCGAGGTGGCGTCGGTGCGCGAGCAGCACTGCCGCGCTGACGATCACGTAGGGCAGCACCAGCCGCACGTCGCGCCAGCTCGCGTTGACGAGCGAGCCGAGCAGCCAGTTGTAGACGGCGCGCACGACACCGTCGCTGGAGCGTTGCAGCACGAACGCCTGGATCGCCGCGGTCAGCGAGGCGACGGCCACGCCGGCGAGCACCAGCGTGCTGGACGACCGGATGCCGCCGAATGCAGCACCGGCCAGGTAGGTGATGGTGACCGCGCCGATCGCGCCGAGGAAGGCGGCGAGCGGCAGCGGATCGACGAACCAGTCGCTCGTCATGCTGCGCCCGAACGCGATCACGAGCGTCGCGCCCAGCCCGGCGCCGCCGGCCGCGCCCAGCAGGTACGGGTCGACGAGCGGGTTGCGGAAGACGCCCTGGAACGATGCACCGGCCAGCGACAGCATCGCGCCGACGATCGCGGCGAGCGCCACCCGCGGCATGCGCACGTTCCAGATGATGTTCCAGTTGGCCGACGAGACGTTGCCGGCCGGCCCGATCATGACGCCGACGACGATCGCCGTGGCGAGCAGCAGCGCGGCTCCGCAGAACCACCACCACCCACCACGGCGAGCCGTCGCGTGGCTCATGCGTCGGCCGTGACCTTCGCGATCGCGGCGGAGACGGCCTGGATGTAGTCGACGATGCGCGGGCCCCAGCGCGACGCGATGTCGTCGTCCATCTCGATCACGTTGCCGTTGGCGACAGCCGGGATCTCGGCCCAGCCGGCGCGGGCGGCCACCGTGTCCTGCGACTCGCCGCAGCACTTGGTGTCGGCAAGGAAGATCAGGTCCGGCGCGGACGACACGATGTGCTCGGCACTGAGCTGCGGGTAGTCGTTGCCCTCCTCCACGCCGTCGGCGATGTTCTCCAGCCCGAACAGGCTGTACACCTGCCCGATGAAGGTGTTGCTGGTGACGCTGTAGAACGTCGGATCGAGCTCGTGGTAGTAGCGCAGCGGCGTGCCCCCCGGGGGCGCGGCGGCGGTGGCGAGGGTGATGTCGGCCTGCATGTGGAGCACCAGTTCGGCCGCTTCACCAACATGACCGGTGGCCGCGCCGAGCTGCTCGATCTGGGTGTACACGTCGTCGAACGTGGTTGCGGCGGTGCCCACCCAGACGGCGATGCCGAGCGCTTCCAGCTGGGGCTGGATGGCAGCATCGGAGAGCACCACCAGGTCGGGGTGCAGCGCGGCGATGGCCTCCACGTTCGGTTCGAAGCCGGACAGGTCGTGGGGCAGGTCGAGCGCGGCCTCGGGGTAGTTCGACTGGTCGTCGACTGCGATCACCTGCTCGCCGGCGCCGATCGCGAACAGCGTCTCGGTGTGCGTGGGCGCCAGGCTGACGATGGCCACGGGCACGTCGCCCGCAACCGTGTCGTCGGTGGCGGTGTCGCCCGTGGCCGTGTCGCCGGGTGCGGTGGTGTCGCCCGTTGCCGTGTCGCCGGGTGCAGTCGTGTCGCCGGGGACGGTGGTGTCCGCAGGCGCGTTCGTGCTGGCGGAGTCGGAGCTGTCGTCGGCACAGGCCGCAGCGGTGAGCAGGAGCGCCGTCAGGGCGGCGAGTGAAGTGAACCGTTTCATCGGATCCTCCGTTTCTCCGGAGGACGAGCTGCCTCCGGTTCGGGAGGACAAGCTGGGTGCCGGTGGCTGCTGCCACCGCGTACCGCCCTTGCCTCGAGGGTGTGTGACGCGCAGGGCTTCAGGCGACCGGACTCGTCGCGGTCCTTCCGAGGAAGGCCGGGAACCACCGTTGCGGGACAGTGCCGGGGTCTCACCGGCTTCGCTGAACACCGTGCATCCGGTCGTTGGTTCGATCGGACGGCGCAACCGTACCCCATCCGTGCCTATGCTCCCAACCTCCATGACTGCCGACGACCCTGCCGACGACGTACCCCTCGACGACGCACGCGGCGCCACTACGGAGGCGCTCACCGCCGATCCGCGCCCCGCCGAGCTGCGCGTCGCGCCGTCCCTCGTGCTCGTGAACACCGGCAACGGCAAGGGCAAGAGCTCCGCCGCGTTCGGTGTGATGCTGCGTGCGCTCAGCCGCGGCTGGAACGTCGCCGTCGTGCAGTTCATCAAGGGCAGCGACTGGAAGGTCGGCGAGGAGAAGATGGGCCGCCAGCTCGGCGTCGAGTGGCACGCGCTCGGCGGAGGCTTCACGTGGGACTCCGACGACCTGCAGCACGACATCGAGCTCGGCCGCCAGGCGTGGGCGCAGGCCGCCGCGATCATCGCCGCCGGCCAGCACCAATTGGTGATCCTCGACGAGCTCACCTACCTGTGCACGTGGGGTTGGGTGCCCGTCGCGGATGTGGTCGCCGCGATCACCGGCCGGCCGCCGCACGTCAGCCTCGTGATCACCGGCCGCGACGCGCCGCAGGAGATCATCGACGTGGCCGACACGGTCACCGAGATGCGCGAGATCAAGCACGCGTACACCGCGGGCATCACCGCCAAGCGCGGCATCGACTACTGATGCTCACGTTCCTCGTCGGCGGTGCGCGCAGCGGTAAGAGCACCCTCGCGGTCCAGATGGGCGAGCACCACGGCGGCCCGTTGCACTTCGTCGCGACGGCCGAAGCGTTCGACGACGACATGCGCGCCCGCATCGGGCGTCACCGCAGCGAGCGCCCGGCGGGCTGGACGACGGTGGAGGTGCCCGTCGACCTGGGGGCGGCGATCGCAGCCGCGCCGGCGGGTGCGCTGCTGATCGTCGACTGCCTCACCGTGTGGTTGGCGAACCTGTTCCACCACCTGCCCGC
>CAYZFZ010000243.1:0-5568 GCA_964477795.1 uncultured Bifidobacterium sp. | reverse complement strand
GTTGAAACCGAAATGCTCGGCTATGGTCTACACGGCGGGGCTCGCGTTCGCGCTGCTCGTGGCGGGCGCGTTTGTAGTGCTGCCGCTCTGGTTCTATTTTGTCAACGTGTGTGCGACGGGAGGATGCTGTGCCGGGCCGTAGCGGCGAAGAAAGAAACCACGAATGCACACGAACAATCACGAATGTTGGCCGCGAAAGAACGCAAAGCGAACCGCCCCCATAACCCATTCAGAGGGGCCTTGGGGTGGAGCTTTTTTGCGTTCCTTCGCGGCTGAAGATCTGAATTCGTGCGAATTCGTGTCCATTCGTGGTTGAAAAGGGAACGCATGTCTTTGTTGGATGCCAAAATTCCGTCCGGGCCGATCGAGCAGAAGTGGAGCAGCCACAAGGCCCACATCCAGCTCGTCAGCCCCGCAAACAAGCGCAAGCACACGGTGATTGTCGTCGGCACGGGCCTCGCCGGCGGCTCGGCCGCGGCGTCGCTCGCGGAGCTCGGCTACAACGTCCTGAGTTTCTGCATCCAGGATTCCCCGCGCCGTGCGCACCTCGTCGCCGCGCAGGGCGGCATCAACGCGGCGAAGAATTACCAGAACGACGGCGACAGCGTGTACCGCCTGTTCTACGACACGATCAAGGGCGGCGACTTCCGCGCGCGAGAGGGCAACGTGCACCGCCTCGCGCAGGTGAGCCTCAACATCATCGACCAGATGGTGGCCCAGGGCGTGCCCTTCGCCCGCGAGTACGGCGGCCTGCTCGACACGCGCAGCTTCGGCGGCTCGCAGCTGCAGCGCACGTTCTACGCCCGTGGCCAGACGGGCCAGCAGCTGCTGCTGGGCGCCTACCAGCAGCTCGCCCGTCAGATCGGCCTCGGCGCCGTCAAGCTGTGGAACCGGGTCGAGCTCGTCGACACGGTGGTCGTCGACGGGCGTTGCGCCGGCATCGTCACCCGCGACCTCATCACCGGCGAGGTGCGCTCGCACGCCGCCCACGCGACGGTGCTGTGCACCGGCGGCTACGGCAACGCGTTCTTCCTCTCCACCAACGCGATGAACTGCAACGTCACGGCCGCCTGGCGGGCGCACCGCAAGGGCGCGTGGTTCGCCAACCCGTGCTACACGCAGATCCACCCCACGTGCATCCCGCAGGCCGACGACACCCAGTCCAAGCTCACGCTGATGTCCGAGTCGCTGCGCAACGACGGTCGCGTGTGGGTGCCGCTCAACGCCGGCGACGAGCGCCCCGCGGACCAGATCCCCGAGGCCGAGCGCGACTACTACCTCGAGCGGCTGTACCCCAGCTTCGGCAACCTCGCCCCGCGCGACATCTCGTCGCGTGCCGCCAAGCGGGCGGTCGACAGCGGCCGCGGTGTCGGCCCGCTGAAGAACGGCGTGAACCTCGACTTCTCGGCCGCCATCGCCCGCCTGGGCAAGGAGGTCGTGAAGGAGCGCTACGGCAACCTGTTCGAGATGTACGAGCGCATCACGGGTGAAGACCCGTACAGCGTGCCGATGCGCATCTACCCGGCCAGCCACTACACGATGGGCGGCCTGTGGGTGGACTACGAGCTGATGACCACCGTCCCCGGCCTGTACGCCGCCGGCGAGGCCAACTTCTCCGACCACGGCGCGAACCGTCTCGGTGCCTCGGCGCTGATGCAGGGCCTCGCCGACGGCTACTTCGTGCTGCCGTACACGATCGGCAACTACCTCGCCCCGATGCTCAACAAGCCGATCCCGGGCACCGATCATCCCGAGTTCCAGGCGGCCGAGCAGGCAGCGCGTCAGCGTTTCCAGGGTTTCCTCGACATCCGCGGCACCCGCTCGCCCGACTACTTCCACCGCGAGCTGGGCAAGATCATCTGGGATTACTGCGGCATGGAGCGCACCGCGACGGGCCTGCAGAAGGCGCTCAGCGAGCTGCCCGCGCTGTACGAGGAGTTCAAGGCCGACCTGCGGGTCACCGGCGGCGGTGCCGGTGTGAACCAGACCCTGGAGAAGGCCGGCCGCGTCGACGACTTCTTCGAGCTGGGCATGCTGATGTGCCGCGACGCACTCGAGCGCAACGAGAGCTGCGGCGGCCACTTCCGTGCGGAGTACCAGGACGAGGAGGGCGAGGCGCAGCGCGACGACGAGCACTTCGCGCACGTCGCGGCCTGGGAGTTCACCGGCAACCCGATGGAGTCGGTGCGCCACAGGGAAGAACTCGAGTTCGAGACCATCCACCTCGCCAAGCGGAGCTACAAGTGAGCCATCATCTGACGAACCTCACCCTCAAGATCTGGCGCCAGACCGGTCCTGCCGACGGCGGTCACTTCGAGAGCTACCGCATCGACAGCATCAGCGACGAGGCCTCGTTCCTCGAGATGCTCGACGTGCTCAACGAGCGGCTCATCGGCGAGGGCCTGGAGGCCGTGACGTTCGACCACGACTGCCGTGAAGGCATCTGCGGCACCTGCTCGCTGATGATCGACGGCCAGGCCCACGGCCCCCAGCGGGGCACCGCCACCTGCCAGCTGCACATGCGCAAGTTCAAGAGCGGCGACACGATCGTGATCGAGCCGTGGCGGGCGACGGCGTTCCCGATCATCAAGGACCTGATGGTCGATCGGGCCCCGCTCGATCGCATCGTGGAGGCCGGTGGCTTCATCACCGCGGCCACCGGTGGCGCGCCCGACGCGAACATCATCCCCGTGCCCAAGCCTGTCGCCGACGCGGCGATGGACGCGGCCGAGTGCATCGGCTGCGGTGCCTGCGTGGCCGCCTGCCCCAACGGCGCCGCCAACCTGTTCACCGCCGCCAAGGTGAGTCACCTCAACTTGCTGCCGCAGGGCCAGCCCGAGCGTTGGAGCCGGGTGGAGGCGATGGTGGAGACGATGGACGAGTACTTCGGTTCCTGCACCAACCACGGCGAGTGCGAGGCGGCGTGCCCGAAGAGCATCAGCCTCGACTTCATCGCGCTGATGCACCGCGACTACCGCAAGGCGAAGTTCAAGAACCGCAAGCTCATCAGCCAGATCTGACACGGTGTTTCGGGGTCTCTCGCTCGCTGCGCTCGCTCCGTTCCCCCGATGAAGATGGCCCGCCGCGGGCGGGCCCAGTGCCAAACGATCGACCGGCGGAGCCGGATCGATCGTTGGGTGGGGGCTCCGGCGGAGCCTCTGCCCCCACACCCCCGCCGAACACCGCTCGGGCGGCTCAGGGCGTGCGGGTGCCTACCGTTGCGGTGTAGCGGTTCGTGGCCGCCGCGTCGGGGTGTTCGAGGGTGAGGTCGAACCACAGCTCGCCCGGTACGTCGGGCACCACGAACTGGGCGGTGCCCACGCGGACGCAGGCGTCGGGCGGCACGTCGCCCTCCCACATCCACTGGTGGCTGCCGCCCGGCCAGCGCAGCGTGGCGGTGCAGCGCACCCCGTCGAGCGGGCTGCGCAGGTCGCTGACCACGTGCACGTCGAGCGCGATCGGCGCGCCGGTGAGCAGCGCCCGCGGCAGCGTGTCGGCGACGACGATCACGGGCGCGCACGCTTCGGTGACCGCGTGGTAGGCGGGCTTCGGGCGCCGCTCGTGGTCGAGCACGCCCCACGACACCGCCGGTGCCGGGTCGTTGAGGCCGAGGAAGCAGAAGCCGCCGGTCGGCCGGTACTTCAGCCGACGGAACGTCTCGATGTGGTGGCGCAGCACGTCGGCCTGGTAGTGCTGGGTGGCATCGCGCCACGAGTCGAACGTCGCGTGCGCGTCGGGCGGCACGTGGCGCTCGAAGGGCTCGAGCTGCAGCCCGTGATGATCGGTGAGCTGCTCCCAGTCCAGCGACGGCCAGTGCTGCGGCTGCATGAACTCGGCGCTCGCCGGCACCGAGGCGGCGCCGAACTCGCTGACGAAGCGCACCATCCGCGGCATGGAGGCGGCGAAGCCGTCGATGTCGGCGGCCTCACCGTGGTACCACCCGAAGAACAGGTGGCTGTCGGTGCCGTCGAGCTGCGGCACGTGCGGCGCGACGCCGCTGTGCGGGATGACGCTGCGCGTCTCGTCGGCACTCTCGAACGCACGCTTCACCCACCGGTCGAGGATCGACTTGTTCCACGTCGGCCGCTGCTGCGACACGACGTTGCGCACGATCGACGGCCCCAGCCCCTTGGTGCGGGTGTCGTCGTGCGCGACGGGGTCGTTGTGCGCGCACCACACCACCACGCTGGGGTGGTGGCCGAGCAGGTCGACGGCCTCGCGGGCCTGGCGCACAGCCTCCTTGCGGATCGTGCGGGCGTAGCCCCATTGCAGCGGGAAGTCCTGCCACACGAGCATGCCCAGCTCGTCGGCGGCCTCGTACAACTCGGGCCGGGCGATGTGCCCGTTCACCCGTACGAGGTCGAGCCCGGCGTCGCGTGCCAACTCCACATCGCGGCGCACCTCCGCCGCCGTCGCCTCCGCGAGGGCGGCCCTGGTGGGTGCCAGGTTCGCGCCCTTCACGAACAACCGCTCGCCGTTCACCGCGAACGTCCAGTCCTGCAGCGCCACCTCGCGCAGGCCCGTGCGCACGCTGCGCTGGTCGCAGGCCTCGCCGTCGAGCAGCACGTCGACGGTGACGTCCGTGAGGTGCTGCTCGCCCAGGCTCCACGGCCACCACAGCCGAGGGTCGGCGACGTCGAGCGTCCAGCCAACCTCGTTGAGGCCGGCCGCCAGCGACTGGGTGTGCTCGGCGAGCACCTCACCATCGACTGAGGTGCGCACCAGCACCGTGCGCGACCGGTCGGCGTCGAGCCGGGCGTGCAGCCGCAGGTGGGCGCGGGCATCGTTCGCGTCGCGGCACAGCACGCGCAGCCGGTCGATGCGCACCGCGCCCGTCTCGATCACGTGCACCGGTCGCCACAGCCCGCCCGGGTTCCACTCCGGATCGATCGCATCCGAGTGCTGCAGCACGCCGGTGATGTTGCGCTTCGCCGCCCGCTGCCGCTGCGGTGAGCAGGCGACCTCGATCGCGAGCACATGGTCGTCGGCCAGCCGCGACAGATCGGTGATGTCGAAGGAGTGCGGGAAGAAGTAGCCCTCCGGGTCGCCGAGGTAGGCCCCGTCCAGCCACACGTCGGCCTGGTAGAAGACGCCCTCGAGCGTCACGAAGCGGCGGCGGCCGTCGGCAGGCGGGCCGAGGTGGAAGCGGTGACGGTACAGCAGCGGGCCGTCGCTGCCGGCGAACGCGGGGGTGGAGCGCCAATGGCCGGGCACGGCCACCTGCGGCCACAGGGAATCGTCGTGGTCGAGGCCCACGCCGTCGCGCCGGACGTCATCGTCGGCGATGCACGCTCGCCAGGTTCCCGACAGCTCCACGGCTGCGAGCGTAGAGGCTGCCACCCACGGCGCGGCGTTCTGCTGCCGCCGGGTGGCGGCCGTCGCGCCGTTCACATGCCCCGCATCCGCGGGCCGTCCCGCAGGCGGGTATGGTCGCCTGCATGGTGAATCGTGCATCGACGTTGGGTGAGCTGAAGGCGGCAGGCTGGCAGTCCGTCCCCGTCAAGGAAGAGATCCGCCGCAACGCGGTCGCCCGCATCGCGGCCGGCGAGGCGCTGTTCGAGGGTGTGC
>CAYZFZ010000242.1:0-5596 GCA_964477795.1 uncultured Bifidobacterium sp. | reverse complement strand
GAGGTGCTGCCCTGGGACCACCTGTCGGCCGGGCTGCACAAGGACTTCCTGTGGCAGGACTGGCGGGACGCCCTCGACGAGGTCGGGCTCGAGGACTGCCGCTGGACCCCGTGCTACGACTGCGGTGCGTGCACCGGCTACTCGATCGAGCACGTCGTTGCCTCCGCCACGCCGCCCGCCGGGGGTTCGCAGGGAACCGGCGTGGACCTGGCCGGGGCAGGCGCCGTCCCGGTGGAGCTGCGCGCCGCACGTCCGGTCCCGCTCGGCGCCCGGGAGGGGGCGGCATGAGGGTCCGGCTCCGCTACACCGAGCACGGCCCGATCCGCTTCCTGGGCCACCGCGACCTGGCCCGCTGCTGGGAGCGGGCCATCCGCCGCGACGGCCTGCCCATCGCGTACAGCGAAGGGTTCTCGCCCCGCCCCAAGCTCCACTTCGGGCTGGCCCTGTCGGTGGGGCACGAGTCCGACGCGGAGTTCATCGACGTGGACCTGAGGGCGCCCGTCGCGCTCGAGGGGCTGGCCGAACGGCTGTCCGAGCTGCTGCCGGTGGGCGTCGAGGTCGTGTCCGCCGCCGAGGTGGATCGCGGCGCCACGGCGTTGCAGGCCGCGGTCGAGGTGGTGGTCTGGCACCTGCGCCTGGCCGCGGACGAGGACCTCGACCGAGTGCGCCGCTCGATCGACGACCTCCTGGCCCGCGAGGTCGTGGAGGTCCGGATCGAGCGGAAGGGCGAGACGCAGACGGCTGACCTCCGTCCCGCCGTCCGCGGCCTCCGCGTCGAGGCGGCGCCGGACGGACCGATCGTGGTGGCCGAGCTCGCCACCCGCCCGCGGGCCTTCCGGCCCAACGAGCTCATCGCCGCCCTCGAGCCGCCGCTGACGGTCCGGCTCGTGGTCCGGCACGAACAACTGATGACCGACGACGGTCGCCTGGTTCCTCTCCTGGAGGCACCGGGGCGGCCGGACCCGGCCGCCGAGCGGCTGGCGTCCTGAGGAGCACGCGCATGACCGACCCGACCACCCCATCCGGACCCGGCGACCCGCCGTCCACGCCTCCGACCGGTCCCGTGGACACCTCGGCGCCGCTGGTGCCGAAGGTGCCGCCGCCGGCGCCACGCAAGCCCCAGATCGGCGACTCGATGCCCGGCGCACCGCGATCCGCGGGCGGTGACGGCGACGCGCGTGGCGGCGACGCCACCGCACCGTCGTCCACGAGCGGCGCGGCACGGCGCCGCCGGCGCCGCGGGCGCGGTGGTGGTGGCGGTGGTGGTGGTGGGGGAGGTGGCCAATCGAGCGGCGGATCGCCGGGTTCCGGGTCGCCGGCCAAGCGGGAGGGCCAGCGTCCGCCGCGGCAGGCGCCCCAGCCGGTCGAGGCCGTGCTGACCGACGACGACGGCCCCGTCCGCCTCGACGCGAAGACCGCCAAGAAGCGGTCGGGTCGCCAGCGCAAGGGCAAGGCGACGGGTCGCTACCAGATGAACGTCCACGTCGACGTCGACGGCAACACCCACATCGCCATCCTCGAAGGGCGTGCCCTCATCGAGCACTACGTGTCGCGTCCGGCCGACGACATCTCCCAGATCCACGGCAACATCTACGCCGGTCGGGTCGAGAACGTGCTGCCGGGCATGGAGGCGGCGTTCATCGACATCGCCACGCCGAAGAACGCGGTGCTCTACGCCGGCGACGTCCAGTACGACCGCGACGACGTCGAGAGCCAGGGCGCCCGTCCCCGCATCGAGAACGTGCTGCGCAACGGCCAGCTGATCCTCTGCCAGGTGACCAAGAACCCGATCGGGCACAAGGGCGCGCGGCTCACCCAGGAGGTCTCGCTGCCCGGACGCTTCGTCGTGCTCGTCCCCAACTCGACGACCTACGGCATCTCCAAGCGACTGCCCGACAACGAGCGGAAGCGGCTCCGCCAGCTGCTCGACCGGGTGAAGCCCGCCGAGCACGGGATCATCGTGCGCACCGCCGCCGAAGGCGTGGTGGCCGAGGAGCTCGAACGGGACGTGGCGCGGCTGGTGCGCCAGTGGGACCAGATCGCCGCGCTCTTCGCCCAGCAGAACCGGCCCAGCCTGCTGTACCGCGAGCCCGACATGGCCGTGCGGCTGATCCGCGAGGAGTTCAACACCGAGTACCGGGCCGTGATCATCGACGAGCCGAAGCTGTTCGCCGACGTGCACGAGTACGTCAGCGCCATCTCGCCCACCCTGGGCGACCGCGTGCAGCACTACGACCGCACCGTCGAGTCGCTGCCCCTCTTCGAGCGCTACCAGATCACCGAGCAGCTGAAGAAGGGGCTGGACCGCAAGGTGTGGCTGCCGAGCGGCGGCTCGCTGATCATCGAGCACACCGAGGCGCTGACGGTCATCGACGTCAACACCGGCAAGAACGTCGGCACCTCCAACCTGGAGGAGACCGTCTTCCGCAACAACCTGGAGGCGGCCGAGGAGGTCGCCAAGCAGCTGCGCCTGCGCGACATCGGCGGCATCGTGGTCATCGACTTCATCGACATGGAGATCCGCGACAACCGGCGCAAGGTGGTGGAGGCGTTCCGCTCGGCGCTTGCCCGCGACAAGACCCGCACGCAGGTGTTCGACATCAGCGAGCTGGGCCTGGTGGAGATGACCCGCAAGCGCATCGGCGAGGGCCTGCTGGTGAACTTCGCCGACCAGTGCCCGATGTGCGAGGGCCGCGGCATCGTCGTCGACGCCGCCTCGCTGGAGTAGCCGCATCGCGCCACAGACTTCGGCGCGACCCGGTTGGTCCGGCTCGGTTCCCCGCTAGGCTTGCAGAGCTATGTACGCAGTGATCGCATCTGGCGGGAAACAAGCCCGCGTCGCCGAGGGCCAGCAGGTCCACGTCGAACTGCTCGACGCCGAGCAGGGCTCCGAAGTGTCCCTCACCCCCGTCCTGGTGGTCGATGGCGAGGTCGTTCTCGCCACCCCCGACCAGCTCAAGGGTGCGTCCGTCACCGCCAAGGTGGTGGGCTGGGCCAAGGGCCCGAAGGTCGACGGCTTCACCTACAAGCGCCGCACCAACCAGCGTCGGCGCTACGGCCACCGCCAGAAGTACCACGTCGTCGAAATCACCTCGATCAAGAAGGGCTGAGCCTCATGTCAAAGACAAAGGGCGGCGGGTCAACCCGCAACGGCCGCGACAGCAACGCTCAGCGCCTCGGCGTGAAGGTGTTCGGCGGCAGCGCCATCCAGACCGGCACCATCATCGTTCGCCAGCGCGGCACCAAGTTCCACCCCGGCAACAATGTCGGCATCGGTGGCGACGACACCCTGTTCGCCCTGGCCGACGGCACCGTTCAGTTCGGTGAGCGCAAGGGTCGTCGCGTCGTCGACGTCGTGCCCGCCAGCTGACACCTAGCCGTACGCAGATCTGCACAAAGGCCCGGCCGAAAGGCCGGGCCTTCGTTGTTTTCGCCTCACCCCCACCCACGACCTCATCCCCTTTACGTAAACGCTGTCGGGCGCTGAGCAGGAGCGGGCGCGTCCAGACCTTGACGCAAACCGGCACGCGCCGCTTTGTGTCAAGGTTTCGAACTCACAGCCGCTGGTCACGGCCCGACAGCCTTTACGTAAAGCCGAACTGGCGCCCCGGCTCAGGGGTGGGTCGCGGCGACGACGCGGCCGGCCTGGATGACCCAGCGGATGCGGTCGCGCATGGCGGCCAGCTCGTAGGGGAGACCGCGCACCACCACCACGTCGGCGCGCTTGCCGGGCTCCAGCGAGCCGCGGTCGTCGGCCAGGCCCATCAGCTGGGCGGCGGTGCGGGTGGTGGCCACGACGGCCTGTGCGGGTGTCATCCCGCAGGCGACCATCTGCTCCAGCTCGCCCAGGTTCTGGCCGTGCGGCGTGACGCCCGAGTCGGTGCCCATCGCCACCTTCACGCCCGCAGCGATCGCGCGGGTGATGCTGTCGCGGTGGGTCTCGATCACCAGCTTCGTCTTGTCGATCGCGTACTGCGGGACGGCGATGCCGCGGGCGGCGGCGTCGAGCACACCCTGCGGCGCGCTCAGCGTGGGCACCAGGTAGGTGCCGTGGTCGAGCATCATCGAGATGGCCTCGTCGTCGAGGTAGATGCCGTGCTCGATCGAGCGGATCCCTGCTCGGATGGCCGACTTGATGCCGTCGGTGGCCTGCGCATGGGCCATCACCCACTTGCCCGCGGCGGTGGCCTCGGCGACCAGCACGTCCAGCTCGTCGTCGCGGAAGTGGCCGTGGCGTGGATCGTCGCGGGGTGAGAGCACGCCGCCGCTGGTGCACACCTTGATCACGTCGGCGCCGGCGGCGATCAGCTCGCGCACCTGGCGGCGCATCTCCTCGGGCCCGTCGACGATGTTGCCCGGCTTGCCCGGGTGCTCGATGCCGATCGGGCCGGGCATGTGCGCACCGCACGGCTGCCACGAGTCGCCGTGGCCGCCGGTCTGGCTGAGGATCGTGATCGACACCTGCATGTCGGGGCCGGCAGCCAGGCCGCGCTGCTGGGCGGTCTTCACGCCGAGGTCGCTGCCGCCGGCCTCGCGCACCGTCGTGATGCCGGTGGCCAGCGTGCGCGCCATGCGCTCGGCGGCGAGGTAGAAGTTCATCGAGAACGGCGTGTGCACGCTGGTCATCGGGTCGAGGTCGCCGTCGGCCATGAAGTGCACATGGCAGTCGATGAAGCCCGGGTAGACGGTGTGGCCGGTGGCGTCGAGCTCCTCGTCGCCGTCGAGGCCAGGGCCGACGGCGACGATGCGCCCGCCCTCCAGCACGACGTCGGCAGGGTGTGGTTCGTGGCCGATGCCATCGACGACGATGCCACCACGGATGAGCAAGCGGGTCATGGCCCGATCGTAGGTGTCAGCGGGCCGTGTCAGAGAGCGGTGTCGATGCCCTGCGGCAGCTGGTCGAGCGGCCAATCGAGCAGGGCCACGCCCTGGCGGCAGGCGAAGCGGTCCGTCATGCCGCCGACATAGCTGACGGCGGCGAGCAGCGCAGCCGCGCCGCCCGCGTCGAGACCGGTGTCGTCGGGCAGCAGCTGCGGGTGCGCCGCGTAGTGCTCGACGAGCGCGCGCAGCAGGCTGATCACCGCCGAAGCCTGGGCGGTGGAGGCCGGGCGCAGGTAGATGTTGTCGTAGTTGAAGCGGCGGAACGCGGCGAGCGCCTCGGCCATCGGGGCGACCATCCCGATGCGGCCGCTGCCGGCGGCGGCGTCGATCATCCCGTACACGAACGCGCCGAGCTGCTCGCGGCGCTGCACGCCGCACCGCGACCGCACCAGCTCGGGCAGCATCTCCAGGCTGACGATGCCGCTGGCCGCGGCGTCCTCGAAGTCGTGGCACACGTAGGCAATGCGGTCGGCCCAGCTGACCACCTCGCCCTCGGGCGTGGCCGGTGCCGGGCGGCTCCAGCTGTGGTTGCGCACCCCGTCGAGCGTCTGCGCGCACAGGTTCAGCGACACGAGCGTCACGTCGGCACCCCAGGTGGCGTGGTCGAAGCCACCCGGCACGTACGGGCTGAGCGCGTCCTCGCTGGCGTGGCCGCCTGGCCCGTGGCCGCAGTCGTGGCCGAGCGCGATCGCCTCGGTCAGCGCGACGTTGAGCC
>CAYZFZ010000241.1:0-5689 GCA_964477795.1 uncultured Bifidobacterium sp. | reverse complement strand
GAGCAGCACTACGCCGGGCTGGCCGACTGGAACGCGATCGGCGAGCTGAAGGCGGCGGTGCCGGAGATCCCCGTGCTCGGCAACGGCGACATCTGGGAAGCGGCGGATGCGGTGCGGATGATGCGCGAGACGGGCTGCGACGGCGTGGTCGTCGGCCGTGGCTGTCTGGGGCGCCCCTGGTTGTTCCGCGATCTGGTCGAGGCGATCAACGGCCGCCCGGTGCCGGCCGCGCCCACGCTCGGGGAGGCGTGCGCGGTGATGGCCGAGCACGCCCGCCTGCTCGCACCGCACATGACCGAGCCGATCGCGATGCGCGACTTCCGCAAGCACACGTCGTGGTACCTCACCGGCTACCCGGTCGGTGGCGAGATGCGCCGGCGGTTCAGCAGCATCTCCACGCTCGCCGAGCTGGACGACCTGATCGCCGAGCTCGATCCTGCGCTCACGATCGTGGAGGGCGGCGAGCGCATCCGTCGCGGCCACACGAACGGGCCGATCCGCGTGGTGCTGCCCAACGGCTACCTCGACCACCTCGACGATCTCGTCGTCCCCGACGACAACGACGTGATGGCGCTCAGCGGTGGCTGACGCGCCTGTGCCGCAGCCCGTACCCGCGCGGGCCGGCATCGTCCTCGCGTCGGGGTCGCCGCGCCGGCGCGAGCTGCTGGCGCAGCTCGGCCTGCAGCTCACGATCGTCAGCCCGGACGTCGACGAGTCACCGCTGGCCGGCGAGGCACCCGTGCCCTACGTGCGCCGCCTCGCGATCGCCAAGGCGCACGCCGTCGCGGCAGCGCCGGACGTGGTGGTGGTCGCCGCCGACACCACCGTCGATCTCGACGGCGAGATCCTCGCCAAGCCGGCCGACGCGGACGACGCGCGCCGCATGCTGCGCCGGCTCTCCGGCGTCACCCATCAGGTGCACACCGGGGTGGCGCTTCGGCTCGGCGAGCGCACCGTGGCCGAGACGGTCACCACCTCGGTGACGTTCGCCGTGCTGAGCGACGCGGTCGTGGACTGGTACGTGGGCACCGGCGAACCGATGGACAAGGCCGGCGCGTACGCGGTGCAGGGGGCAGGCGGCGCACTCGTCGAGCGGGTCGACGGCAGCGTCAGCAACGTCGTCGGCCTCCCACTGCACGCGGTGGTGCGCCTGGCCGATGCACTCGGTGTCACCCTGCTCGGCTGATCACAGGGTGGCCACCACCTCGCCGTCGATGACGAGCTCGGCGCTGCGCAGGTCGTCGGGCAGGAAGACGGCGACGGCCGGCCCGGGCAACTGCAGCCCCGGCGCGAACAGCAGGTGCTCGTCGGCGCTGCCGTCGGCGTGGGTGAGGCGCAGCAGCGACTCGCCCGAGCCGGCCGCGACGATCGCGACGACGATCGCCTCGGTGTGGATCCGCACCACCTTCAGGAACGGCAGTCGCATCTCGGAGTCGTTGACACAGTCGGTGGAGACCTGGCCCGCCAGGCACACGTCAATGGCTCCGGGCCGGTACAGGGCCGCCGTGACCTCGATGACCAAGCCGTCCGCCGTGCGGCGGTAGCCGATCGTCGACTGCCAGTACAGGTAGCGGTCGTCGTCATCGACGGCCTGCTTCGCGATCGGCGCCCACAGCTCCTCGGCCACTTCGTGGGTGCCCTCGGCCAGCGTGGCCAGCGTTGCGAGATCGGCGGAGCCGGTCACCACGATCAGCCGGCCACCTTCGTGCCAGGCGATCAGGTTGTCGGGCGTGGTGTCGCTGGTGTACAGGCCCGGGGCGCCGGTCGCGATGGCCTCGCGGCCGTGGATCGTCGCGGCCCCGGACGGGCCGAGCAGCATCGCCAGCAACGTCGCGGTCCTCCCGCCCTCCGGTTCCGCGACCGATGCGACGCCGACGGCCCCACCGGCGCCGTCGGCGTACATGATGTGGGTGGTGGCACGCGACGACGGGATGTGTGAGTCACCCATGATCAGGTTCATCGCCGTGTTGAGTTCGTCGGAGGTGCCGACGAGGCGTAGGCCGAGCAGGTCGAACAGGGCGTCGTCGCCCCCGCCGAGCACCGGTTGGCCGGCCTCGATGCCGATCGCACCGGCGACGCTGGTGACCTCGTCGAGCGTGAGCCCGTGGCTGTTCACGTCGAAGAGGCGGCCGCCGATCGGGCCGAACACGAGCCGCAGGTAATCGCTGCTATCCCAGACGGCTGCCGTCGCGCCCTGCACGTCGTCCACCGCGCGACCACCCTCGGGGAAGTCGCTGTAGGCCGCGTTCGCGCTGTCCGCCGCGTACGCGTTCCAGATCAGCGACCGGCCGTTGGGCTCGTTCAGCCATGGCAGCGTCGCGCCGTCCTCGGCGTAGACGGCACCGATGTCGCCGGTGACGTCGGGCGGTCGCTGCCGGTCGATCGACACGTTCAGCAACGCACTCGCCGGTCGGTCGAGCACCAGCCGGTTGCTCAACGGCGGCTCCGGTTCGTGATGCCACGGCCGCCACGCGAGCACCGCCACCCCCGCCGCTACCAGCACCACGGCGATGGCGACCGGCCGCACCCAGCGGGGCAGCTCGCGCTGCTCGAACGGCTCGCCGTCGGCGGAGACCGGTGACTCGCCGAACGCGCCGGGGTCGCCGTCGAGGATCTCGATCAGGATCGAGTCGCCGTTGCCGCTCACCTGCGCAGTCTCGCGCTCGCTCGTCAGCCTGCGGGGTCGACCAGCACGTAGCTGGAGCCGGCGTCGACCTCGGCGGCGATCGCCCACGTCGTGTCGGTGACAGGCACCGGCGCGAAGTCCGTGACCGTGCCCGCCGCATCCGTGACGCGCAGCACCTGCGCAGCGTCGGGCGCGACGACGACGGCGAACCGCGTGTCGAGTGCCTCGAGCTCGACGATGTGCTCCGCCGGGACGAGCGGGGTGGTGAAGATGCACGACGCGATGGACTGGGTGGTGGGGCCGTAGTGCACGCAGATCACCATCGGGTTGCCGGGCGTGACGGTGGCCCACCAGCCGGTGCCGTCCTGCGTGGTGCCCGTGTTGATCGTCGTCTGGTCGTGCGTGGCGGTGCCGACCTCGACGGGCCGGGTGGCATCCAGCACCTCGCTCCACTCGACGCGCGTCGCCGGGCGGGTGGATTCGGCCAGGCGGATGAGCGCCGCGTCGGTCTCCTGGCCGGACACGGTGACCAGCCGATCGCCCTCGTACCAGGCGACGATCGTGCCCAGGTGACGTGTGTGGAACAGCAGTGCCGGCAGCCCGTGCACCGTGATGTGCTCGCCGTCACCGAAGTAGAAGCCGGCCATGTCGAGCGCATCCGGGGTGGCGTCGATGGATGCGGCGAGCACGCTGCCGGTGTCGCCGGCATAGGTGAGCACGGTGGGGGAGACGGCGTTCAGGACGGGCTCGCCGGCGAGGTGCGAGGCCAGTACCTGCACGCGGGCAAGGGTCTTCACGTCGCCCAGCGGTTGCAGCGCGCCCAGGGAGTACGAGTGCTCGATGGCCGGCATGCCGTCGACCACGCCGACCGCATCGGCGAAAGCGAGCGCCTCCGCCTTGCCCATCAGGTTCGTCTCGGTGTCGAGGTACTTGCCGTCGACGGGGCCCCATGTGACGGTGGTGCGCACCCGCACCCGGCGCACCTTCGCCTGCAGACCCTGGACGAAGTCGGTGGACTTGCTGGGTGCGGCCTCCCGGCCGCCAGTGGAGAAGCGTGCGTGGAAGAGGGCCCACTGGTCGGACTCGTAGCTGCCGCCGGGCTCGGCGAACACCCAGCCGATGGGGGTCGGCTCGTCGTCGGCCACGTCGCGGCCGAGCTCCAGGCTGGTGACGTGGCTGGTGGGCAGGTCGAGCACGAGCTGGTCGGTGAGGGCCGACACGGGGGCGGCGGCGGGTGGGAACGTGCGCCACTTCGGCGGGTGCTCCCACGGTCGCCAGATCGCGGCGGTGATGCCGATGGCTGCAACGACCAGCAGGCCGGCGGCGACCACCCAGCGGGGTAGCTCACGCCGCGGCTGGAGCGGGGCGTGGGCGGACTGGTCGCCGAACGCGTCGGGATCCGCCTCGATGACATCGATCTCGATGATCTCGATCATGTCGCCGGTGCCGGGCGGCTGCCGCATGTACCAAGTGTTTCACGGTTGGGCGGGGTTGCCCACCGAAACTGCAGGCGCGCTCCCGGCGGGAGGGGCGGCGAACGCGGGGCCGTTGAAGCGCACGGCCTCGACGGCGGCCCACTGCGCGGCGGTCGCCGGGCGGGCGGTGCCCGCCAACTGCACCAGGCGCTCGTCGTCCGCCCCCGCCACCAGGGCCAGCAGCCGGCCGCCCTGGCGCCAGACGAGCATCCGCTGTCGGGGCGGCTGACCGACCCCGGCGACGACGTCGCCCACGATCGCGGGCAAGTCGCCCACCGTCGTCGCGTGCTCATGGTCCAGCAGCATCCCGGCAAGCAGGCCTGCGTCGCTGGTGGGGGCGTCGATGCTGGACAGCGTGACGGTGTCGCCGGAGGGCAGCGAGTACTCCACGCCCACGGCGCCGCCGGTACCGCCGCCGAAGTTCGCCAGCGCGGCGGGGCTGCCGAACGGGCTCGCCATCTCGACGAGGCCGCGCAGGGTGGCCATGTCGCCCGCCGGCTGGAGCCCCACGAGCACGGCCGAGTCGGCGACGGTGACGACGCCGTCGTCGAGCGTGGTGGCCCGCTCGAAGGCGGTGATCTGCTCAGCGGTCATCCCGGTGCCGATGGCGGCGGCGCGCATGCCGCGCTCTCCGGCGGTGTCGGACTCCAGCAGGGCGAGCAGGGGGCCGCCATCGAGGGTGGAGGATGCGGATGCGAACACCACGCCCGCCGGTTCGGCCGCCTGCTGGGCCGGGTCCCCCGGCACGGACGAGGAACGCAGCGTGAGGCCAGGTGCGTCGAGGACGAGGCGTGCTGGCAGGTGGCCGTGGCTGGTGCTGCCGTCGCCGGCGGACCACGGCTGCCAGACGGCGAGGGTGCCGGCGATGATCGCCACGGCCGCGCCGGCGGCGCCGGCGGCGAGCAGACGGCGGCGGGGCATGGCGGAAGTCTCCCAGTCCCGGGCCCGGTGCGGGTCGCGGTTAGCACTCTCGGCTCCCGGTTGCTAACCACCCCTGCCGCCGCCTAGCCTTGGCACTCGCACGGGCTGAGTGCTAACCGGCCCTGCAGCGATCCCAAATCCCTGTCACGTTCCCGTGTACTGCCAATGGAGGCCTGCACCATGTCCCTCAAGCCGCTTGACGATCGCATCGTCGTTCTGCCCAACGAGGCCGAGCTCACCACCGCGTCCGGTCTGGTGATTCCCGACACCGCCAAGGAGAAGCCCCAGCAGGGTTCCGTCGTTGCGGTCGGCCCCGGCCGCTGGAGCGACGATCGCGGCGCCCACAGCCCGCTCGACGTGAAGGTCGGCGACACGGTGCTGTACAGCAAGTACGGCGGCACCGAGGTCAACCACGACGGCAAGGATCTGCTGATCCTCACCAGCCGCGACGTGCTCGCGATCGTCGAGAAGTGAGCCGCTGACCACATGGCAAAGCAACTGAAGTTCCACGACGACGCCCGCCGGGCGCTGGAGGCCGGCGTCAACCGCCTGGCCGACACCGTCAAGGTCACGCTCGGCCCCAAGGGCCGCTACGTCGTTCTCGACAAGAAGTTCGGCGCCCCCACGATCACCAACGACGGCGTGTCCATCGCCAAGGAGATCGAGA
>CAYZFZ010000240.1:0-5703 GCA_964477795.1 uncultured Bifidobacterium sp. | reverse complement strand
CCACCTCTGGAGCTGGCCCGTCCGCCCGCTACCAGGTCCAGGAGTGGTACCCCAGTTTAGTTTTTCGGCCGAGACGCCTCAGCCGTGCAGCTCGCGGCGGCCCTCCAGGGCCCGGCCCAGCGTCAGCTCGTCGGCGTACTCGAGATCGCCGCCCACCGGCAGGCCACTGGCGATGCGGGTGACCTTCACCCCGAACGGCTTCATCATGCGGGCGATGTACAGCGCCGTGACCTCGCCCTCGGTGTTCGGGTTCGTGCACAAGATGACCTCCTGCACACCCTCGGGCTCGATGCGGGCGAAGAGCTCCTTCATCTTCAACTGCTCGGGGCCGACGCCTTCCAGCGGGCTCATCGCGCCCAGCAGCACGTGGTAGCGGCCCTTGAACTCGCCGGTCTTCTCGATCGAGATGATGTCGCGCGACTCCTCCACCACGCACAGCACGCTGCTGTCGCGGCGATCGTCGAGGCAGATCGGGCACAGGTCGCCCTCGGCGAAGTTCCAGCAGATCGAGCAGAACTGCACGCGGGCCTTCGCGTCGGTGATCGACAGCGCCAGCCGGGCGACGTCGTCGGCGGGGATCTTCAACAGGTGGAAGGCGATGCGCTGCGCGGACTTCGGGCCGACACCGGGCATGCGCCCGAGCTCGTCGATCAGGGTTTGGACGGGCTGCGTGTAGACGGCCATCGGATCACTCCTCGACGAGCCGCGAGCCGGGGAACGCCTGCGTCAGGCGGTCGATCGGCGACACCACGGACTCGGGTGGGGCGTCGATGAGCTCGTCGAGATCGATGGACTCCTCCTCGATCGCCGCCGGGGCCGTGTCGCGCACGAGCGGGACGACGTTGCTGCCGTCGTGGTCGTCGTGGTCGTCGGGCCCGCTGTGAATCACGAGTTGGACGGCGACCTTGCCGCCGACGACGGCGGCGATCGCGGCCTCCACGTCGCGGCGGTGCTCCTCGCACTTCGCTCGCTGCGTCTCGTTGGAGACGCCGATCGTGAGCGCCCCGTTGCGTTCGCCGAGCACGGTGGTGCTGGAGTACATCGCCCGCGCGAAACCCTTCAGCGACGGCTTGATGTCGGCGGCCCAGCGGGCGACGGCGGTGGCCACGAGGTCGCCACCGGTGTTCGGCAGTGGTGCAGGTGCGGGTGCCGGTGCGGGTGCTGCGGCCGGTGCCGGTGCTGCGGCGGGCGGGGGTGCGGTGGCTGCAGGCGCAGCAGCTGGCGCCGTGGGGGTGGTGGCGCGGGGCACCACGGACTCGGCCGCCGCGGTGGGCGCGGCCGCCGGCGGCCCAGCGGGTGCCTGCGGGGCCGGGTCGCGGCGGGCTCGGCCACCGAGCGCGGCCCGGCCCGTGCTGGGGTCGATGGGTACCGGGCGAGCTGCGGGCGCGGCCGCGACGCCGGCGGCGAGCTGGTGCTCGAGGCGCTCGAGGCGCGACAGCAGCACCGACATGTCGTTGCTCGCGGCCTCGTGGGTGAGCTGCACGAGGGCCACCTCCAGCAGCAACCGCGGATCCGGGGCGTGGCGCATCTCGACGAGCATCTCGCCCAGCCGCTCCATGGCGCGCACGGTGGCTGCCGCACCCAGCCGCTGGGCGAGGGCGGAGACCTCCTCGGCGCGCTGCGCGGGCAGCTGTACCAGCTCGGGTGCCATCAGCGAGAGGAAGCAGTCGCGGAGATGGCGCACGATGTCGTCGGTGAGCGTGCGGGCGTCGCGGCCCTGCTGCACGGCGAGGGCCACCACCGTGAGCGCACGACCAGGGTCGTGCTCGATGAACGCCTCGATGAACTCGTCGAGCGGGGTGACGTCGAGCGGCTCACCACCGCCGGACGCGACGAGCTCGAGCGCGGAGACCGTGTCGCGAGCCGACCCACCGCCCTGGCGCAGGACGGACTGCAGTGCATCCGAGCTGAGTTCGATGCCCGCGTCGCCGGCCAGCCAGCGGATGTGCTCCTCCATCACGTCCATCGGCAGGAGGTGGAACTGGAGGTGCTGGGTGCGGCTGCGGATCGTCTCGCTGACCTTCTGCGGATCGGTGGTGGCGAGCACGAACACGACGTGTGGCGGCGGCTCTTCCAGCGTCTTGAGCAGCGCGGCCTCGGCACCCTTGGTGAGCATGTGCACCTCGTCGAGGATGTACACGCGGTGGCGACCGGGCGTGCCCAGCGATGCCTTCTCGATGATCTCGCGGATGGCCTCGACGCCGTTGTTGCTGGCCGCATCGAGCTCGTGCACGTCGAAGCTGGTGCCCTGCTCGACGGCCAGGCACGAGGCGCACTCGCAGCAGGGCTCGCCGTCTTGCGGGTTCTCGCAGTTGAGCACCTTCGCCAGGATGCGCGCCGAGGTGGTCTTGCCCGTGCCGCGGGGCCCGGAGAAGAGGTACGCCTGGCCTTCGCGATGGTTGATGACCGCGTTGCGCAGCGAGCGCACGACGTGCTCTTGACCCTTCACCTCGCTGAAGCGTCGGGGGCGGTAGCGGCGGTAGAGCGACTGCGTGGCCATCGCTGCGACTCTACCCAGGGGGTGGGGGTGGACCCGTTCGGCGGCCGATGGTGGCTAGCTTTGTTGCACTTCCATGAACACGTTTCGGCAGCTCACTCGCTCAGCCCGCGGATGGCTGCGACCGTTCTCCACGATCGGCCGCGCACCGGGCGTCGCCGGCGCACTGGTCGTGGGTCTCGCCGTCACGCTCGCGGCGTCGTTCGCTGCTCCCACCGTGTACGCCGCCGACAACTCCGTCGTCAGCTCCACGCCCGAAGCCGGCGCCACCATCGACACCTCGCCGGCCTCCATCGAGATCACCTTCCTCCAGCCGCTGGGCCCCAACAACTCGATGAACATGACGTGCGACGGCACCGTCGTGCCGCTCACCACTGCGGTGGTGCTGGTCGACCAGCTCACGCTGTCCGCCTCGCTGATCTCCGCGGCGCCGAAGGGCGAGTGCACCGTCGCGTGGGTGGTCACGGACACGAACCTGCAGCCGGCGGGCTCGAACAGCTTCACGTTCACCGTCGCCAACGACCCGATCGCCACCACCACCGCGGCGCCCACCACCACGGCAGTTGGCGACACCGTCCCCGCCACGACGGCGGCGCCCACCACAGGCGGGGGCAGCTCCAGCGGCGACAGCAGCACCAGCTCGCAGGGCTCGGGCAGCAAGGGGCCGCTGGGCCTCTTCCGGTTGTTCAGCAACTTCGGCCTCGCCGTGCTGTTCGGGTCGCTCGTCCTCATCGCCATTGCCTGGCCGGAGGGCGTGGAGTACATCCTCACCGTGCGCTTCCTGCGCACCACCTGGATCTTCACGATGGTCTCCACGTACCTGTTCGCCGGTGCGCTGGCTGCCAACCAGACCGGCTCGGGCATCGGCAGCGCGCTCGTGCCCACGGGCTGGGGCGACCTCGTCGACACCACCTCGGGCAAGGCGGCGCTGCTGCGGTTCGTGTTCGTGGCCGCCTCCGCCTACGCGGTGATGCGGCCAGAGCGCGCCATCGACCCCGGCACCCAGCTGCCAGCGCTGGTGCCCCCGGGCATCGCGGTGGTGACGATCGCGTTCAGCCGCGACGGGTTCAGCCTGCTGGAGAACGCCACCGGTGCGGTGCACGCGCTGGCCATGGCCGTGTGGCTGGGCGGGCTGGTGCTGCTCAGCCGGGTGGTGCTCGCCGGCCCCGGGGAAGAGGACCTCGTGCACGCGGTGCGCGGCTTCGCTCGCATCGCCACACCCGCGCTGTGGGCCACTGTCGTCACCGGCGCCATCCAGCTGTTCCAGCTCGACCGCGGCGCGCTCGACACCAGCCACGGCCTGGTCGTCATCGTCAAGGCGCTGTGCGTGTCGGTGATGGTGTTCGTCGGCGTCGCCGCCCGCCAGTTCATCGCCCAGCGCGTCTCGCGGGTCGACACAATGACGGCACCGCTGGCCACCCGCCTGCGCCGGGCGCTGGGCATCGAGGCGCTGATCGGTGTGCTCGTGCTCGCGCTCACGTCGTGGCTGCTGGCGCTGACGCCGCCCGGCCTCGTCGCCAGCAGCAGCGACGGCTCGCTGTCGTTGGGCGCCACGCACCGCTTCGTGGACGCGGCAGGTACCGAGGTGCAGGTCGCGTTCTCCGAGCGGGTCGGCGCCAACGACGTGCGCATCAGCGTGGTGGCCCCGCCGGCAGGCGTCACCGGCCTCACCGTCGACTTCATCCCGCCGGTCAACTCCTTCGTCAACGGCATGACGATCAACTCGATCCCGCTCACCGGGACGGGCACCGCGGTGCTGGAGAAAAGCGACGGCTTCACGCTCGGCGCGTCCGGCACCTGGACCCTCGTCGTCTCCGCCAACGGCGCGGAGGTGGCGCGCGAAGACGTGTTCGTCAGCGGGGAAGCCACGACCGCGGAGAGCTCCACCACCGTCGCCGGCTGACCCGGCTGCCGTTCACCGGCTGCCGTTCACCGGCCGCGTCAGCGGGAGCGGCCGACGACCGACGAGAAGGGCACCGCGGCGGCCACCTCCAGCTGGTCGTACGTGCACGACGACGGCTCGCGGTCGTCGCGCCAGTGGAGGAACTGCGAGCCGTGGCGGAAGCGACCCTCCTGCAGCTGGCCGAAGGTGACCTCGGCGACGCGCTCGATGCGCAATGGCACCCAGCTCAGATCCTTCCCCGCGTTCCAGCGACTGCCCGCGCCCGGCATGCGCTGCCCTGCCTCGGTGGCGGCGTGCTGCCACTCCGCCCACTCCCGCCACGGATGGTTCACGGTCGAGTCGTGGGTGAGCGGCTCCAACTCGGCGAGCAGCTCGGCGCGACGCTTCGCCGTGAACGAGGCTGCAACCCCCACATGGTGCAGCGCTCCCTCCGCGTCGTACAGGCCCAGCAGCAGCGAGCCGACGCCCTTACCGTCCTTGTGCACGCGGTAGCCGGCGATCACGCAGTCGGCCGTGCGTCGGTGCTTCACCTTCACGAGCGTGCGCTTGTCGGGCGTGTACGGATCGGCGAGCCGCTTGCCGATCACACCGTCGAGACCCGCTCCCTCGAACTCCGTGAACCACTGCTGGGCGACGGTCGCGTCGGTGGTGGACGGGCACAGGTAGATCGGTGCGCCGGCAGCCTGCAACATCTCGGCCAGCACCTCGTGCCTCGTGGCGAGCGGTTCGTCCATCAGGTCGCGGTCGGCGAGCGCGAGCACGTCGAAGGCGACGAACGAGGCGGGCGTCTCGGCGGCGAGCCGGCGCACGCGCGACTCGGCCGGGTGGATGCGCTGCAGCAGTGCGTCGAAGTCGAGCCCGTCGTCGTCTGCCGCCGGCACGACGATCTCGCCGTCGACGACGCAGCGCTCGGGCAGGGTGGCCAGCAGCGGCGGGATCAGCTCCGGGAAGTAGCGGGTGAACGGTCGTTCGTTGCGGCTGGCCAGCTCGATCCGGTCGCCGTCGCGGAACACGATGCAGCGGAAGCCGTCCCACTTGGGTTCGTAGAGCCAGCCGTCGCCCGCGGGGATCTCGTCGGACAGCTTGGCCAGCATCGGTGCGATCGGCGGTTGGATCGGGAGCGCCATGACCGCCATCATGCCCAACGGTGACACCCTCTGCTTCCCATGGGTGGCCGAACCCGCCCGATGCGGCATGAACGACCGCCCATGGGAAGCGGAACGTGACAGGCGGGGGGCACGGGCGGCAGGGCGGCGGGGTGGCACGGGCGGCGGGGTGGCACGGGCGGCGGGGTGGCACGGGC
>CAYZFZ010000239.1:0-5709 GCA_964477795.1 uncultured Bifidobacterium sp. | reverse complement strand
GGAGCTTGCCCATCCCCACCTCCACCAGGGTGCCCACGATGGAGCGCACCATCTGGTGGCAGAACGCGTTGGCGGTGATCTCGAAGCGCAGCAGCCCGGGCACGTCGCCGGGCACCTGCTTCCAGCCCGCCTGCATCACGAGCCGCGACATCGACGGGGTGCGGGCACCCTCCGGCAGCTTCGGTCGCCTGCAGAACGTGGAGAAGTCGTGCTCGCCGATGAGGGGGTCGCAGGCGAGGTTCATCGCCCACAGGCTGAGCGGCTCGATCACGTGCCACGCCGTCCGCGCGGTGAACGGGTTCGGCTCGGTGGTGTTGAGCACGTGGTAGCGGTAGTGGCGGTAGGCGGCGCTGTGGCGGGCGTGGAACTCCGGATCCTCGGTCCACTCGATGTCGCGCACGGCGATCTGCGGACCGCACAGCCGGTTCAGGCGGCGCTGGAGGCCGGCAAGGTCGGCGTCGGCGGGCAGGTCCACGCTGACGACCTGCCCCCAGGCGTGCACCCCCGCGTCGGTACGGCCTGCGCCGGCCGGCTCCGTCGGGCGCCGCAGCACCAGCTCGAGCGCGCCGCGCAGCTCGCCCATCACCGTGCGCACACCGGTCTGCTCGGCGAAGCCGGAGAGGTCGGTGCCGTCGTAGGCGACGGTGAATCTGGCACGCCGGCTCACGGCGGCCAGCCTATGACGTGCGCGGCGCGAGCAGCTCGGGTGACGGGCCGGTAGCCGTCGCGAGGAGTGCGTCGGCGAGCTGCTGCCAGGCGGCGGTGTACTGGACGGCGGAGGGCCCGTTGAGGATGAGCACGAACGACACCTCGTCGGGCCCGGCGACGAAGTAGCCGCTCAGCGACTTGACCTCGTTGGGGTTGTGCAGCGTGCCGGTCTTGCCCTGCAGCACGCCGGTGAGGCCCTCCTGCACGAAGGCGTCGGCCAGCGTCGAGCCGGCCTGCCCGGCGCGGGCCATGCCGGCGCCGACGGCGTCGGTGGCGCTGCCACGCTGCAGCACGGAGGCGAGGGCGGTGCACGTCAGCCGGTTGTCGTGGCTGAGGCCGGAGCCGTCGGTGAAGGCCAGCCCGGCCGTCGGCACCCCCCAGGAGGTGAGCCGGTCGAGGATCGCCTGCAGGCCGGCGACGCGAGTGCCGCTGTGCGCCACCGCGACACCGATCTCCTTGACGAGCATCTCGGCGGTGAGGTTGTCGCTGGTCGCGAGCATCTCGTTGACGATGTCGGTGAGCGGCGCCGACTGCACGCTCGCCAGCACCCCCAGCCCGGCCGTCGCGGTACCGATGCCGGAGCCGCCGACTTGGATGCCACGGTCGCGCAGCATGCTGACGAACGTGGCCGCCGCGCTGCCCGCCGGGTCCTTGCTCTGCCCGCCCGAGCTGGAGAGCGAGTCGTTGACGACGAGCGCACCGACGGCGGTGCCGTCCGCGGACGCCCGGATGTCGTCGGCCCATCCGGGCGGGTACCGCTCCGCGTCGTAGCGGCTGTCGTCGCCGAGGACGTCGCCGGTGATCGCGGTGACGCCGGCGGCCGCCAGTGCGTCCGCGAGCGCACCGACGTCGGTGGCGTGCATCGGCGGCCGCTTGCGGCTGGTGGTGGCCTCGGTGTACCACTGCTGGCTGAGCACCGGGTCGCCGCCGCCGACGAGGAAGACGTCGCCGTCAATGACCCCGCCGACGGGTGCCGGGCCGACGACGGTGGTGGTGAACGTGGCACCGGGGCCGAGGACGTCGACGGCCACGGCGGCGACGATGATCTTCAGGTTGCTGGCCGGGATGACGGCGAGGTCGCCGTTGCGCGTGATGATCGGGCGGTCGTCGAGGCCCACGGCGAGGCACGACGAGTCGTCGATGGAATTGGCCAACGGCGCCATCGAGTCGGCCACGAGGTCGCCGCGGCGATCGGCGGCGAGCACCGCCGGCGAACGGCGGACGGAGATCAGCGGCGTGGGCAGCGGCCGGGGCTGCGCGACCGGCACCGTGACCGGCGGTGCCGCCACCACCACCGGCTCGGCCTTCGCCTGCGCGTAGAGCGCCAGCGAGCCCAGGCCCACCGCCGGCAGCAGGGCGGCAACGGAGAGCACCACCATGGGGCGGTGGCTGCGGCTGGACATGGTGCGAGGATACGCGAGCAGCGGCCCGCGCCACCGGCAGCCTGGGCGCTACTCGTGCTCTCGCCGGCGCGACGTGTGGTCGAGGTAGGAGAGCAGCGCGAGCACGAGGTAGGCGACAGCCAAGATCGGCCCGACGGCCTCGACGGCGGGGTGCGCGGAGTCGTCGGGGACGAGGGGGATCAGCAGCGCGGAGACCAGCGCGGCGAGCAGGAAGAAGACGGCACGGCGGTCCATCAGTTGAACACCTCCACGACCCAATAGGTGAGCATCGCGACGAGTGCCGACCCGGGGATCGTCAGCACCCACGCCCACACGACGCGGCGGGCGATGTTCCAGCGCACGGCCGACATCCGGTTCGCGGAACCGACACCGACGATCGCACCGGTGATGGTGTGCGTCGTGCTGACGGGGATGCCGTTGTACGACGCGAAGAACAGTGTCGCCGCGGCGGCGGTCTCGGCGCACACGCCGCCCATCGGCTCGAGCCGGGTGAGCTTGGAGCCCATCGTCTTGACGATCTTCCACCCACCGAACATGGTGCCCAGCGCGATGGCGCTGTGGCAGGAGAGCACGATCCACAGCGGCAGCCCGTCGGGGTCGTTGAGCACGTTGGGGTCCAGCTTGTGCGCGCCGATCAGGAGCGCGGCGATGATGCCCATCGTCTTCTGTGCATCGTTGGCGCCGTGCCCCAGGCTGAACGCCGCTGCCGAGAGCAACTGCAGGCCGCGGAACGTGCGGTTGACGGCGTGCTTGTTGCGGATGCGGTGGATGATCCACATCACGATCACGATCAGGCTGAACCCGAGCAGCAGGCCGACCAGCGGCGAGTAGATGATGAAGGCGCCGGTCTTGCGCAGGGTGGTCAGCGTCGACGTGGAGAAGACGTCGGGGCCCACCTTGGCGAAGCCGGCGCCCACCATGCCGCCGATGAGTGCGTGCGACGACGACGACGGTAGGCCCAGCCACGCGGTGAGCACGTTCCAGAAGATCGCGCCCATCAGCCCGGCAAATACCAAGCCGATGGAGATGACGTCCGCCGACACGATCTTGGCGATCGCGTTGGCGACCTCGAGCGGCAGGAAGAAGAACGCGGCAAAGTTGAAGAACGCTGCCCAGACCACCGCCTGCCAGGGCTTGAGCACGCGGGTGGCCACCACCGTGGCGATCGAGTTGGCGGCGTCGTGGAAACCGTTGACGAAATCGAAGACCAGCGCGATGCCGACGACGGCGATGACCATCAGGTTGGCCATGTCAGGCGTGCTTCACCGCGATCGACTGCACTTCGTCGCTGGCGTCCTCGACGGCGTCGATGGCGCTCTCGATCGCCTCGACCACGTCCTTCCAGCGGAGGATGTCGAGCGCGTCGTGGCGCCCGCTGAACAGCTCGGCCATGACCTTGCGGTAGACGCCGTCCGCCTCGCTCTCCAGCCGCTCGATCTCGTCGATGACGGGGGTGAGGTTGCGCAGCGTGCGCAGACCGTGCACGAGCGCAACGTTCCGCGCCGTGATGTCGCACAGGATCCGCAGCAGCTCCTCGATGCCCGGCAGCTGCGTCGTGATGTTGTGCTGGAACGCCGCGTCGGCCGCGGCGCGCATCTCGTCGATCACGTCGTCGAGCGCATTGGAGAGCGCCTGGATGTCTTCGCGGTCGAAGGGGGTGACGATCGCGTGCTCGAGCTGGTCGCGCACGGTCCGCAGCACACCGTCGGCCTTCTTCTCGGCGGCGACCACGACACTGGCGGCCTCGGCCGACACAGGCAGCGACGCGAGCATCTCACCCACCGCGATCGCCGAATCGGCCGCGATCTGGGCCTGTTCGTCGAACAGCGGGTAGAAGCTCTCGTCGCGGGGGATCAATCGGAAGCGCATGCCGTCCTCGTGGTAGTGCGGGGGACCGAGCGGCACTCTAGGCGAGCGGAGCACGGACTCCCGAAACGGCTCGGTCGCGCCGCGGCGCCGGCAGACCCTGCGCGCACACCCGCGGCCGAAAACGACGAATGGGCGCCGCCCGCAGGCGACGCCCATCCGTGCAGAGTCGGGTCAGACCAGCTCGATGCGAGCCATCTGTGCGTTGTCGCCCTGGCGCGGCCCCAGCTTGAGGATGCGCAGGTAACCGCCGTTGCGGTCGGTGTAGCGGGTGGCGACGTCGTTGACCAGCTTGTGGGTCATCTCCTTGTCGCCCAGGTAGCCCTGGATCTGGCGGATGCGGTGCACCCGCATCGGGCCGTCGTCCTGGGCCTTCTTGGCCTTGGTGATCAGCTTCTCGGCGATCGGGCGCAGCGCCTTGGCCTTGGCCTCGGTGGTGACGATGGCCTCGGCGGCGATGAGCGACGCGGTGAGGTTCGCCATCATGAGGCGCTGGTGTTGCGAGCTGCCACCGAAGTTGCGGGCTCGGCGCGGTGTTGCGGGCATGGGTCTACTTCTCCTCTAGCGGCTTGTCGTGCTCAGCCGCGCAGCGTCAGGCCGCGCTCGTCGAGCTTCTGCTTCACTTCGTCCAGGCTCTTCTGCCCGAAGTTGGTGATGTTCAGCAGGTCGTCTTCGTTCTTCGTGAGCAGCTCGCCCACCGTGTTGATCTGGGCGCGCTTGAGGCAGTTGCGCGGGCGCTCGGACAGGTCGAGGTCTTCGATCGGGAGATCGAGATCCGGCGACGTGCTGGCCGTGCTGGCCACCTCGCCCAGCTCCAGGCCCTGCGGCTCGTCGCTGAGGTTGGCGATCAGGTCGACCAGCGAGCGCAGCGTGGCGCCGGCGGAGGCGAGCGCCTCCCGTGGCGAGATGCTGCCATCGGTCTCGATGTCGATGACCAGGCGCTCGTAGTTCGTGCTCTGCTCCACGCGGGTGGGCTCGATCTCGAACATCACACGGCGCACCGGCGAGAAGATCGCGTCGATCGGCACGACACCGATGGTGCGGTTCTGCGAGTCGCGGTCGCTGGAGAGGTAGCCGCGGCCGAGGCCGACGGTGAGGTCGACCGCGAGGCGGGCCTTCGCGTTCAGCGTCGCGATGTGGAGATCCTTGTTCAGGATCTCGATCTCGCTGGGGCACTTGATGTCGCCGGCGGTGATCTCGGCAGGGCCGCGCACGTCGAGGCGCAGGGTGATCTCCTCGTCGGCGGTGGACGTGACGACGATGTCCTTGATGTTGAGGATGACGTCGGTGACGTCCTCGCTCACACCGTGGATGGTGTCGAACTCGTGCAGCGCGTCGTCGAAGCGGACCGACGTGATGGCGGCTCCGGGGATGCTGGAGAGCAGGCACCGGCGCAGCGAGTTGCCGATGGTGTGGCCGAAGCCCGGCTCGAGCGGCCCGACGGCGAACCGCTGCCGCGAGGGGTGGTCGTCGCCGAGAGCTTCGACGGTGGGGCGCTGAATGACGAGCATGGTTGCCTCTGGTGCGGGGAAGGTGGCGGGATTACTTGGAGTACAGCTCGACGATGAGCGACTCACGGACGGGAACGTCGATGTGCTCACGCTGGGGCAGATCGCGAACGGTGACCTGCTTGCCGCCGTCGCCCACCTCGAGCCAGCCGACCACGTTGCGATCGAGCACGTCGAGGTTGTGCTGGATGACGATCATCGCCTGCGCCTTCGGCGACAGCGAC
>CAYZFZ010000238.1:0-5758 GCA_964477795.1 uncultured Bifidobacterium sp. | reverse complement strand
GCCCGCGCCGCACATGTTGAGCCCAGGCAGCGGGTCGCCGAGGGCGTTGAGGTGGAAGAACGAGTCGCCGGTGAGCACCTGCTCGCCGTTGGCCATCAGCCAGTCGTAGATCTGCCGTTGCTGTGCGTTGGTGGGGTGCAGCTCGTGCCAGGTGTCGGCACCGCGACCGCTCGGGCGCAGGCGCGTGATGCGCAACTGGGCGCCGTAGCGATCGGCGAGGGCCTTGAACTCGTCGAGCTGGTCGACGTTGTGGCGGGTGACGACGACGCTGATCTTGAACGGCCCGTTGCGCTCGACGAAGCCGGCGTCGCGCAGGTGATCCATCGCCCGGATCGCCAGGTCGTAGCTGCCCACGCCGCGGACGGCGTCGTTGGTGGCGGCGTCGGTGCCGTCGAGGCTGATCTGGATGTCGAGGTAGTCGAGCGCCGTGAGGCGACGGGCCTTGTCGGCGTCGATGTAGGCACCGTTGGTCGAGAACTTGACCCCGATGCCACGCCCGATCGCGTACTCGACGAGCTCGAAGAAGTCGCGGCGCACCATCGGCTCGCCGCCGCCGATGTTGATGTAGAAGACCTGCAGGTCGCGCAGCTGATCGAGCACCCGTTTGGCCTCGGCGGTGGACAGCTCGCGGGCGTCGCGCTGCCCCGACGACGACAGGCAGTGGATGCACTGCAGGTTGCACGCGTAGGTGAGCTCCCACGTGAGGCAGATGGGCGCGTCGAGCCCGGTCTTGAGCTGGGCGACCAGGGTCTCAGCGCTCATCGGTGGGGTGCTCCTCGGGGGATGGAGTGCGGGGGACGACGATCTCGGACTGCAGCAGCGAGGCGAACGCCTTCGCGAACGACGGCCAGCGCGCCGGTGCGATGCCGCACTCGGCGAGTGCGTCGGCGAGCGTGGCACTGGCGGCGAGTGCTCGCGCGACGGTGACGACGTCGGGGTGCTGCAGGAAGACCAGCCGGCGGTTGCCGTAGTGGTAGGCGAGCGCGCCGAACGGCTCGGGACGCAACGCGACCTGGGGGTGCAGGGCAAGTGCCATGCCCAGCACCGGGTGGGTGATCAGCTCAGTAGACACCACACATGCCGTCGATGGAGATCTCCTCCACCAGCAGCTCCTCGACGATGCCGACGGTGGTGTCGGGCGGGAGGGGTGCAGGGGCCTCGGTGGCGAGGGCGGTGTGCTCGATGACGTCGTGCTCCATGGCGGCGAGCGTATCGCGCCCGCACCGCCGAGACGCTGCCCGGGCCTGCCGTGCCCGCACCGCCGAGACGCTGCCGGGGCCTGCCGTGGGCCCCTCCTATACTGCGCCCGATGGCGGCGGCCCACATGTCCCGTGGTGGCATCGCACGCTGGAGCAGCTGGCGGGTCCCCCTCCTCGCATGGGTGGTGTCGCGCGCCATCGGCTTCGCCGCCCTGGTGGTGACGCCCACGCCCGACGGCCGGTGGGTGAACGGCTTCGGCCTCACCACGATGGACGGCCGCTGGTACCGGATCATCATCACCGAGGGCTACCCGAACTGGTGGGCGAAGGGCGTCGGTTCCGCCTGGCCGTTCTTCCCGCTCTACCCCTGGCTCGCCGACCTGCCCACCCGGCTTGGCGCGCCGGTGGGGCCGTCGATGATCGTCGTCTCCTGGCTGGCCGCGCTCGTCGCGCTGGGTGGTGTGTGGCGGCTGGCCGCAGCACGCTTCGACCCGCACGTCGCCGCGCTGGCCGTGTGGCTGGTGGCGCTGCTGCCGGGGTCGATCGGGATGGTGCTCAGCTACAGCGACAGCCTGTTCGTGGCCGGCCTGGTGTGGGCGCTGGTGCTGGTCGACGACGCAGCCCGCGCCGGCGGCGAGGGGCGGGCGCTGGCGCGCTGGACGTGGTGGCGCATCGGGGCGGTGGCGTTCGTGGCCACCGCCAGCCGCCCCAACGGGTTCCTGGTCGTGGTGGTGCTGTGGATCGCGGTGTGGTGCATCGACCGCCGCTGGCGCCACGCCGTCGCCGTGGCGGTGCCGTCGGCGGTGTTCCTCGCCGGCTGGATGCTCTACAGCCAGCGCAAGGTGGGTGACCCGTTCGTGTTCCTCGCCGCCAAGGACGCGTGGATCGAGTGGCCGCTGTGGCGCGCGATCACCGACCCGTTCGCCCGCGACGCGGTGCCGTTCCACATGCTCGTCGGCATCGCCGTCATCGCACTCGCGGCGCCGTCGGTGCGCAGGGTGCCGAGCTGGTGGACATGGTGCGCGGTGCTGCTGGTCGCACCCCAGCTGCTGCTGGGAGTGGAGGGGCTGGCCCGCTACGTCACGCTCGCGGCACCGCTACCGATCGCCGGCGCGGTCACCCTGGCGCGCTGGCCGAGGCCCGCCCAGTGGGCGACGCTCACCGCCGCCGGCGCCGGCCTCTTCTTCCTCGGGATCTGGGTGGTGCGATACTCGTGGGTGCCATGAACCCCGCCCCGCTCGCCGCCTACGAGGGCGCGACGTGTCTGGTCACCGGCGGCCTCGGTTTCATCGGCTCGAACCTCGCGCTCGCGCTGGTGGGTGCCGGTGCACGCGTGCGGGTGATCGACGCGCTGGTGCCCCAGCACGGTGGCGACCGGCGCAACATCGAGTCCTTCGCCGGCGGCCCGACGGTGGAGGTGACGATCGGCGACATCGCCGACGAGGTGGTCACCGCACAGCTATTGAAGGGTGCCGACTTCGTGTTCAACATCGCCGGCCAGGTGAGCCACCACGAGTCGATGGTGGATCCGCTGCGCGACCACGAGCTGAACGTACGCGCCCAGCTGGTGCTGCTGGAGACGATCAGGCAGGTGCAGCCCGCGGCGGTGGTGGTGCATACCAGCACCCGCCAGGTGTACGGCCGCCCGCAGTACCTTCCCGTGGACGAGGCGCACCCGACGGTGCCCCGCGACATCAACGGGGTGAACAAGCTCGCGGGCGAGCAGTACCACCGCCTGTACGGCGAGGTGCACGGCATCCGCACCGTCGCGCTGCGGCTCACCAACGTGTACGGCCCGCGGCAGAACCTGCACAAGCCCGGCCTCGGCTTCCTGCCTGTGTTCGTCGCCCGCACCTTGCGCGGGGAGGGCCTCAGCGTGTTCGGCGACGGGCAGCAGCTGCGCGACTGCCTGCACGTGGACGACGTGGTGTCGGCGCTCGCGCTCGCCGGCACCGCCGCTCGCGACGGGCGGGTGGCTCCGGGCACGGTGCTCAACCTCGGCAGCGACGAATCGAGCACATTGCTGGAGATCGCCCACCTCATGGCCGCGGCGGCGGGCACCGGCTCGCAGGTCTCGCTGCTGCCGTGGCCCGACGAGCTGAGCAAGATCGACATCGGCGGCTTCCGCACCGATTCGCAGGCGGCGGTGTCCGCGCTGGGTTGGTCGCCTACGATCCCGTTGAGAGACGGAATCGACATGACACTCAACTTCTACAGAGAGCATCCGTGGTACCTGTCGTCGACGTGAGCCGCCGGATGGCTCGCCACCGCGCCGCGTTCATCGAGTCCGTCGGGCAGGTGCTCGACAGCGGCTCGCTGCTGCTCGGGCCGCAGCTCGCCGAGTTCGAGCGCGCCTTCGCGCACGTTGCCGGTGGGGCGCACTGCGTGGGCGTCGCCAGTGGTGCCTCGGCGCTACAGCTGTCGCTCGCCGCGCTCGGTGTGGGGCCCGGCGACGAGGTGATCGTGCCGGCAATGACGGCGGTGCCCACCGCGGCCTCGGTGCAAGCCGTCGGGGCGACACCGGTGTTCGCCGACGTGGATCTCGCGACCGCGGCGATCGACCCTGCGTTCGCTGCCGCGGCGGTCACACCGCGCACCCGCGCCGTCATCGGCGTGCACCTCTACGGGCGGCCGTTCGACGTTGCCGCGCTCGCCGCGGCGGTGGGTGTGCCGGTGATCGAAGACTCGGCGCAGGCGCACGGCGCCACCACCACGGTGGCCGGTACCGTCGCCGCGTACTCCTTCTACCCGACGAAGAACCTGGGCGGGGTGGGCGACGGTGGGGCCGTCGTCACCGACGACCTCGCATTGGCCGATCGCGTGCGACGCCTGCGCGTGCACGGCATGGCCGAGCAGTACGTGCACGTGGAGATCAGCCAGAACCACCGCATCAGCGAGCTGGAGGCGGCCTGGCTGCGGATCACACTGCCGTTCCTTGCCGCCGACAACGAGCGCCGGCGGGCGATTGCCGCTGCCTACCGCGCTGCGGCCCCGCACCTCACCTGGCAGCTCGACCATTCGATGCACGTGCACCACCTGGCCGTCGTGCGCGCGCACGACCGCGACGCGTTCCGCAGCCACCTGGAATCGCACGGTGTGCGCACCGCCGTGCACTACCCATTGGCGCTCACGCAGCAGCCCGCGTACACCCACTTCACCACCGCCCCCTGCCCCCACGCGGAGGCCTGGGCGGCGGGCTGCGTCAGCGTGCCCTGCTTCCCCGAGCTCACCGATGACGAGGTGGCCGCCGTCTGCGCCGCGCTGCAGGGTGCCTCCGCATGACCGCCCCGCTGAACCCGCTCGTCACCTCCGTGTCGGCGTTCTTCCCGTGCTACAACGACGCGCTGTCGATCGGCAAGATGGTGCGCGACGTGCACGCCGGCCTCGACGGCGCGGTCGACGACTTCGAGGTGATCGTCGTCAACGACGGCTCGCAGGACGACTCGCTCGCCGTGCTCCGCGGTCTGCAGGACGAGTTCCCGCGTTTGCGGATCGTGGACCACGAGGTCAACCGTGGCTACGGCGGTGCCCTCATCTCCGGCTTCGAAGCGGCCACCAAGGAGTGGGTGTTCTACACCGACGGCGACGCCCAGTACGACGCCACCGAGATCGTGCGCTGCATCGCCGCCGTGCGTGCGGACACCGACGTCGTGCAGGGCTACAAGATCGGCCGCGGCGACCCGTGGCACCGCAAGGTCATCGGCCGCGTGTACCACCATGCCGTCAAGCTGCTGTTCCGCCTGCGCGTGCGCGACACCGACTGCGACTTCCGCCTCATCCGCGGCAGCGTGCTCGACAAGGTGACGCTGCGTTCGCACACAGGGGTCATCTGCGTGGAGATGATGTGCTCGTTCCAGCGGGTCGGTGCCCGGTTCGTGCAGGTCGGCGTCAGCCACTACGCGCGCCCGCACGGCAAGTCGCAGTTCTTCCGGCTGCCGGCCATCGGCCGGTCGGCCGTGCAGCTGCTGCAGCTGTGGTGGCGCCTGATGATCCGCCGCGACCACTGAGTGTGCACCCGCCGGAGGCGGTCGACCCGGATCGAGCACCCGCCGCCGCCGGTGATGTCCGCCACGCTGTTCGAGTGGTCACTCGCACCCCGGGGTGCGAGTGACCACTCCGATGGCGGCGAGCCACTCGGACCGGTAGTCAGTCACTCGGATCGGCGGCGGTGCCGCGGTCGACACCCGGTAGCGTGGCTGGCCCTGTGAGCGCCGAGCTGTTTCCCGATCTGCCCGCCGAGGTGGCCCGCCTGGCGTTCTCGCGCGCCTGTCGCGACGGGATGATCGAGCGCTTCTCGCGGGTGGACCCGGAGGGTGCGGCCGACGAGATCACCAAGGAGTACATCGAGGTCACCGTCGCCGAGGCGCTGGAAGATCTGCGCACACCCGGCGCCGGCGACTTCTTCGGGCGCATCACCGACGACACGCACGACCGCTGGTACATCGGCCGGCGGCACATCGAGGACGACCACCACGACCCGGTGGTGGTGGACTGGCGGGCACCGATCGCGGCGCCGTTCTACCGCGCCACCCACGCCGACCCGTTCGGCCTGTCGCACC
>CAYZFZ010000237.1:0-5816 GCA_964477795.1 uncultured Bifidobacterium sp. | reverse complement strand
CGAAGAGGAACACCATCGTGGTGGCGTGCATCGTGAACATCTCGTTGTAGAGGCCGGCGCTGAGCACCGTGTTGTCCGGGGCCGCCAGTTGCAACCGGATGAGCAGGGCCTCGAGGCCGCCCACCAGGAAGAAGAACAGGGAGACGGCGCCGTACATGATGCCGATCTTCTTGTGATCGACGGTGAACACCCAGTTCTTCCAGCCCTTGGTGGTGACCGGACGGCGGAACACGCCCAGCGAGGTGGTGGGGGTGACGAGCGCGGGTGCGCTGATGCTGTCGCCCTCGACGAAGGTGGGTGCGGTGGAAGGTCGTTCGATGATGGCCATCAGATGGATCCCTTTACTTCCGCTCGAGCAGGTAGGCGATGAGTTCGTCGATCTGATCCTCGGTGAGGTTCAGGTTGGGCATGCCTCGGGTCTTGCCGCCGGTGGCTGCCAGGTTGGCCGGGTCGGCGTACATCGGCTTCATCGCCGGTGCGTCGCGCAGCCATGTGCGCAGGTTTGCCTCGTTGAAGCACTCCGGCGTGACGCCCTGGAGGTACAACGCCCCGAACTCGTCCGACGGTGCGTTCCACAGCTTGTCGCGGCACTCGTCGGTGATCAGGTCGAACGTCCAGCCGGCGAAGGCCGTGCGAGTCATCAGGTTGGTGAGGTTGGGGGCGGCGCCGGACACGACGTACAGGTCGGGCTCGGCGAGCACCGGGCTGCCGTCTGATTTGGTGAGGCCGTTGACCTGGTGGCACTTGCTGCACTGGGCCGAGAACGTGGCCTCACCGGTGGCGGCGAGCGTGCCGGCCTCGGGTGCGACGTACGCCTCGGTCTGGTTGTCCACCCATGTCTGGAAGTCGGCGGTGCTGAGGGCAACGGCCGCCTGGCGCATGCGGGCGTGGCTGAGACCGCAGAACTCGGTGCACTGACCGGTGTACAGACCGGGCTTGTCGGCCTGCATGCGCAGGGTGTGCAGGCGGCCGGGCACCGCGTCGCGCTTGCCGTTGAGGCGGGGGATCCAGAAGCTGTGGATCACGTCGCGGCTGGTGATGCGCAGCAGCACGTCGGTGTCGGCCGGGAACACGAGCTCGCCGGACGTGACGATCGACTCCGTGATCTCGACGCCGCCGCAGGTGCTGCCCTGCACATAGTCGTACTCCCACCACCACTGCTGGCCGGTGACGTTGATGACGCAGTCGTTGTCCTGCTTGTCCAGCTCGAAGACCTTGGCCACGCTGGGCACCGCGACGACGGCGAGGATGATCGCCGGCAGGATGGTGAGCAGGATCTCCAGCTTCGGATTGCCGTGCGACTGCTCGGGGATGTCCTGGCCGCGGTCCTTGAAGCGCCAGATGGCGAAGCCGACAACGCCGAACACGATGATGCCGACGACGCCGGAGATGTAGAACAGCTCGCGCTGCAACCCGTCGATGCCGCGAGCGTTCGAGCCGGCGGGCCGGAACAGATCTTGCGGGGCATCCTTCGCGCACCCGGCCAACAAGACGCCGAGGCCGGCGACGAGCGCGACGCGGCGGCGGACACCGAGGCGCCGGGCACGGGCGGTTCGACCTGCGCGGGTACTCACCATTTCCTCACTCTGCTGCATGTCAGGGCACCACGATCTGGATCTCTTGGCCTTCGAGGCCGGGAACGAGGAGGACGAGCGGCGTACTGCTGGCCGCATTGGTCTTCGGGATCTTGAAGTTCAGGAACGCTTCCTTGCCCGGGTTCACCAGTGCGGTGCACAACACGACCTCGGCGTTCTCCCCAAAGGTACCGAGGCGAGCGGTCAGGCGCTGCGGCGAGCTGGACTCGTTGTGGAAGCGGACCCGGGAGTCGATGCTGCGCGGCACCACGATCTGGCTGAGCGCCTGGTCGGGGAAGCCATCCATGCGGGCGATCACGATGTCGTTCGATTGCAGGAAGATGTTGGCGAGGACACTGCTCTTGGCGGAGACGTCCTGCGAGGCGTGATCGTCGATCTCGGCCTCGGAGCCGCCTTCGAGACAGACCGCCGACCCTTCGGTGGTGGGGTGCTCCTCGATCGTGCGCTGGCCCTGCACCGCGGAGGCGACACCGGCACCGAGCAGGGCGACGGCGCTGACCGCGCACAGGCCGGCGAGGGTGCCCTTGCCCACGCTGCGCTTGCTGGCGACGAGGAAGCCGCCGACGAGCACCAGCGCGCCGATGACGATGAACAGGATGCGGCCGGCGTCCTTGTCGGCGGTGAGCATGATCCGCGAGAACGAGTACACCACGACACCGAGCACGGCGGCACCGATGATCGGGAACTCGAGGGGGTTCAGCAGGCGGCGGCGGACGTTCGCGTTGTAGGCGCGATCGGAGCTGGCCCGCTCGCTCCAGCCGAGCACCATCCACTCGACGATCGCGGCGAGCACGACGACGACGGAGACCTTGAAGACGACGGGCCTGCTGACGGCACCGACGACCAGCCCGGCGCCACCGACTGCGGCCACCAGCGGCCACGCGCTGGCGCCGACGGGCCCCTGCGCGGCCGAGGACGTGCGCTCGATGCCGGGCTCCATGCTGGGCACGTTGCCGTCGCGGTTGGCGAAGTTGATGGCGCCGAGGAAGGCGAAGACGACGGACAGCGAGAGCAGGCCGATCGTGCCCATGATGCCCGTCGGCCCGCCGGTGCACAGCGCGAAGACGAAGGCCCCCACGAGCGACAGTGCGGTCGCTCCGAAGAACAGCTTTGAACCTGTGGTGAACATGGGCTCCTCCGCCTACTACGTCACGTAGACCACGAACCAGAGCGCCGTGAACCCGGCACTCAGGACATACCAATACAGCGCGTGCGCCGAGACCAGCTCACGATCGGTGGTGCGACCACCGAGGTAGCGGAAGGCGGTGACGGCGCTGAACACGATGCCGATGATCGCCAGCGCCATCATCACGCCGGTGATGGCGTAGAACATGGCGTTGAACGTGCCACCGTCGGCGGGCAGGTGCATCTGCGAGTAGATGTAGGCCTGAGCGTTGATGAAGGCCAGGCCCATCAGCCCCACCAGCCCGAGCGCGAGGCCGGTGTGCACCTTGTCGTCGCGCTTTGCCGAGTACACCGCCCACTGGGCGAAGATGCACAGCGGCAGCAGCGCGATCAGCATGACGTTGGCGGCCACCATCGGCACCGAGGTGCCCTCCGGGAACCAGCGACCATCCGCACCGTTGATCGCCTCGTCGCGGAAGCGCAGCCACATGGCCAGCATGCCCCCGAGCAGGGCGACGCCGCCGGCGGCGGCAACCGCCGTGCCGACGAAGACCTGCCGGCGCGGTGCCGGGGCCGATGCCGTAGGAAGTGCCATCATCACGCGTCGCTCCGGTTCGAGGGCTTGAGGTCGAGAAGGGGTTCGGCCGAACGCACGATGTGCACGTCGGCGAAGTTGTCGGCGGGGGCCGGCGAGGTGGTGGCCCACTCCAGCGTCTGGCCGTCCCACGGATCGTCACCGGCGACCTGACCGGTGCTGAAGCCCTTGATGGCGACGGCGACGAACGTCACCACGGCCAGCAGGACGAGGCCGTGACCGATCGTGCTGAGCAGGTTCCACAGCGTGCTGGGGCCGCCGTAGCTGAAGTTCACCGGTGCGTCGGCACCGGCCTCGACCGAGGGGAACACACCGCCGGGCTGATCGGCGAAGCCGGCAATGAACAGGGGGCCGGCCGCGAGCACCCCACCGACGAACGCCATCAGCGCCAGCGGGATGGTGCTGGCCGCGGGCAGGGTGCGCCCCCACCACTTCGGGCCCCAGTAGCACACGCCGCCGAGTGCGAGCAGCACGCCGGCGTAGACGAGCGTGAGCATGTTGCCCTCTTCGAACACCGTCGTCGGCAGCTGGGCGGCACCGATGTGGGCCACGAGGCTGGCAACCACGCCGGCGAGCAGGAGGAGACCGGCGAAGACGCCGCACACCAGGTGTGCACTGAGCCTCGGCCGGCTCTTCATGCTCGTCAGCGAGAGGGCGACGACCGTGAACGCCCCGAGCACGGGCAGGCCGTGGACGAGGAGGAACGGCAGCAGATCCTTGATCTTGTCGGCGCCGGACAGGCCGGAGAAGTTGGGGCGCAGGGTGGCCGGCCACTGCAGGACGGTGCCGAATACGCTGACGCCGACGAGCGCGATGCAGCCGAACAGGCCCAGGCGCGGCGCCATGCGCCGGCCGGTGGCGGTGGCGACGACGTCGACCAGGAAGCCGAGCACCGGGATGGCGAACAGGATCGTGGTGGGCTGGGTGTAGCCGAAGCCCGCCCACTCGGCCAGCGCCCGGTTGCCGCTGAGCGAGCTGAGCGAGGGGTAGTGGTGGGCGACGTAGACGTAGAGCAGGTTGCCGATCAGCACCGGCAGCGCCACCAGCAGGCCCAGCGAGGCGACCAGCACCGACCACGTGAAGAAGGGCACGCGGCGCATGTTCATGCCCGGCGCCCGGTTGGTGAGGATCGTGGTGATCAGTGACACCACGCCGGCCAGCAGGCCGAGGGCGACGAACCCGGCCGACAGCGTGAAGAGGTCGACGAAGCGGGGATTGCCGCCGCTGGGGCCACCGTTGTTGACCAGGGAGTACACGGCCAGGCCGGCGCCGAGCAGCCAGGCCCAGAAGCCGGCGGCGGCGAGCCTCGGGAACACCAGCGAGCGCGCCCCGACCTGCAGCGGCACGATCGCGATCGCCACGCCGATGGACACGGGGACGAGCACCAGGTAGAGGAACCCGAAGCGCTGGAACGAGAACAGTTGGGTGAGCGAGCCGACGTCGAGCCACTCACGATCCGGCGACATGCGCTCGATGCCGAGCAGCAGCGCGACGGTGGCCGACGCGAGGAAGAAGAGCGCGGCCACACCGAGGTACAGGCGGCCGATGCGCTTGTGGTCGGTGGAGGCGATCCAACCTGCCACAGCGGCAAGGCCCGAGTCCGACGTGTCGAGGGCGAGCCTCGTGTCGGAGGGACTTTCGATGGTGGTCATAGGCGAAGAACTCGTTTCAGGTCGGGCGCGCGACGCGCTGAGCCCTCAGTTGACGGTCGGACGAAAGGTTGCTGGGGCGACACTATCCGCGGGCGGTGTGCGCAAGGGAAATCCTCGGCCCCCTCAGGCGGCATCAGTGGACGAAGACGTCGATCGTCATCGCCGCGAACAGCAACGTCACATAGGTGATCGAGTACCCGAACACCCGCATCGCACGCTGGGCGGAGGGGTTGCGGCCGAGGTCGATCGTGCCCCACAGGAAGAGCCCGCCGAGCACGACCGCCGAGACCCCGTAGACCGGGCCCAGCTCGGCGACCGGCCACAGCACGAGCGTGGACGCCACCATCAGCACCGTGTAGAGCACCATCTTGCGCACCGTGACCTGCATCGACTCCACGGCGGGCAGCATCGGCACGTTCGCCGCGCGGTAGTCGTCGGCGTAGCGGATGGCGAGTGCCCAGAAGTGGGGTGGCGTCCACAGGAACATCACGACGAAGAGCACGACCGGCTCCCAGGCGACGTTGTTCTGCACGGCCGCCCAGCCCACGAGCACGGGCACCGCGCCGGCGGCGCCGCCGATCACGATGTTCTGCTTGCTGGTGCGCTTCAGCCACAGCGTGTACACGAACACGTAGAACAAGGTGGCGGACAAGGCGAGCACCGCCGACAGCAGGTTGGCCCACGCCCAGAGCACCCCGAAGGCCACCACCTCGAGGGTGAGCGCGAACACCAGCGCCTCGCGCGGCTGCACCAGCCCGGTGACCAGCGGGCGGCCCTGGGTGCGCGGCATCAGCGTGTCGATGTCGCGGTCGATGACCATGTTGATCGCGTTCGCGCCGCCGGCCGCCA
>CAYZFZ010000236.1:0-5840 GCA_964477795.1 uncultured Bifidobacterium sp. | reverse complement strand
GCTGGCCGGGCACCAGCAGCTGGGCAACCTGATCTGCGTCTACGACGACAACCACATCACCATCGACGGCGACACCGCGCTCGCCTACAGCGACGACGTCGCCGGGCGCTTCGAGGCCTACGGCTGGCACGTCGAGCACCTCGGTGAGATTGCCGACCACTGCGACGCGCTGGAGGCCGCGCTGCAGCGCGCCAAGACCGTCACCGACCGGCCCAGCCTGCTGATCCTGCGCAGCCACATCGGCACACCCAGCCCGGATTTCACCGACAGGCACGAAGCGCACGGCAACCCGTTCGGCCCCGAGCAGGTCGCGCGCACGAAGGCCGTGATGGGCATCCCCGACGAGCCGTTCTGGGCGCCGGCCGAGGTGGTCGACGCCTACCGCGCCCACGTCGCCGCCCACGGCAGCGCCGCCCGCGCGCAGTGGCAGCAGCGCTTCGACGCCAGCGATCTCGACCGCGACGTGTGGGCCGCGGTGTGGAGCGCCACCGGCCTCGACGGCTGGGAGGCCGCGCTGCCCGTGTTCGAGCGCGGCGAGCAGATCGCCACCCGCGTCGCCATCGAGAAGGCGTTCAACGCCTCGCTCACTGGCGTGCCCGCCCTGCTCGCCGGCGCCGCCGACCTCACCGGCAACACCGGCACCAAGCTGGCCGGCCAGACCGCGGCGTCGCCGGCCCACCCTGCCGGCCGCCAGCTGTACTACGGCATCCGCGAGCACGCGATGGGCTCGGCGATGGTGGGCATGGCGCTGCACGGTGGCGTGCTGCCCGCCGGCGGCACGTTCTTCGTGTTCCTCGACTACATGCGCCCGCCCGTGCGGCTCGCCGCGCTCAGCGGCGCCAAGGTCGTCTTCGTGTTCACCCACGACTCCGTCGGCGTGGGCGAGGACGGCCCCACCCACCAGCCCGTCGAGCACCTCGCCACCCTGCGCGCCATCCCCGGCCTGCAGGTCATCCGCCCGGCCGACGCGAACGAGACGGTCGCCGCGTGGCGGGCCGCGGTGCGCCACCACGGCCCCACCGCACTCGTGCTGTCCCGGCAGAACCTGAGGGTTGTCACCGACGGTTCCGCGGTGGTCATGGGTGCGGGCGTCGTGCACGATTCCGCCGACCCGAAGGTGGTGCTGCTGGCCACCGGCAGCGAGGTCAGCCTGTGCGTGGAGGCCGCCGCCGAGCTTGCCGACGCGGGCATCGAGTCGCGCGTGGTCAGCCTGCCGTCGTGGGACCTGTTCCAGCAGCAGCCGGCCGCGTTCCGCGACACGATCCTGCCCGCGGGCGTGCCGGTCCTGTCGGTCGAGGCCGCCACCACGTTCGGCTGGGCGCGCTGGGCCGACGACAGCATCGGCATCGACCGCTTCGGCGCGAGCGCGCCGGGCGCCGTCGTGCTCGATCGTCTGGGAATCAACGTCGCCAACGTCGTGGCCCACGCCACCGCGCTGGCCAGCAGGGAGGCCTGAGCCATGGACCGTCTGAACCACCTCTACTACGAGCAGGGCCAGAGCCCGTGGCTCGACAACTTGAAGCGCAGCTACCTCACCGACGGCACGCTGCACCGGCTGGTGGCCGACGGCATCCGCGGCCTCACCAGCAACCCCACCATCTTCCAGAAGGCCATCCAGGGGTCGGCCGACTACGACGAGCAGCACCGCAACCTGCTGCAGTCCGGCGCCTCGGTGATCGACCAGTACTGGGCGATGGTGCTCGCCGACATCAACGGAGCGCTCGACGAGTTCGCCCCGCTGTACCACGACAGCTTCGCCGCCGACGGCTTCGTCAGCGTGGAGGTGGCCCCCGACCTGGCGCACGATTCGGCCGGCACCGAGGCCGCCGCCCGCGCGCTGCACCAGCAGGTGAACCGGCCCAACCTGATGGTGAAGATCCCCGGCACCGCCGAGGGTCTGCCCGCGATCCGCCGGATGATCGCCGAGGGCCGCAACATCAACGTCACGCTGATCTTCAGCCTCCAGCGCTACCAGGCCGTCATGGACGCCTACATCGACGGGCTGGAGGAATACGCCGGCACGCTCGACGCCGACCTCGCCCATGTGGCCAGCGTCGCCAGCTTCTTCATCAGCCGGGTGGACAGCGAGGTCGACGCCCGGCTCGATGCGATCGGCACCCCCGCCGCGCTCGCGCTGAAGGGGCAGGCCGCGATCGCGCAGGCGAAGCTGGCCTATCAGGCGTTCCGCACCACGTTCAGCGGTCCGCGGTGGGAGGCCCTCGCCGCCGATGGCGCCGCCGTGCAGCGGCCCCTGTGGGCCAGCACGTCCACCAAGAATCCGGCCTACCCCGACACTCTGTACGTCGACCAGCTGATCGGCCCCGACACCGTCAACACGCTGCCCGACGCCACCATCGAGGCGTTCCTGCACCACGGCACCTCGGCGCGCACGATCGACGTCGACGTCGAGCACGCGCAGCAGGTGTGGCAGCAGCTCGCCGAGGTGGGCATCGACATGGACGACGTCGCCGCCAAGCTGGAGCGCGACGGCGTGGCCAGCTTCGCGAAGAGCTTCGACGACCTGCTCGCGGCGCTGGCGGCCAAGGCGGCCGAGCTGGCGGGCTGACACGGCGCAGGGCTCGCTGCGCGTGCCTAGAGTGCACGGCGTGACCACCGTGCACCCGGCCGACGAGCTGTTCGCCTCGCTGATCGAGGCGGTACCGCCGGGTGCCGATCGGCGCCACTCGCAGCAGCTGCTGCGGGCGGCGGTGGACCTGGTGACGAACCGGCCGACGACGCTCGACTTGAAGATCGCGGCTGCCGCGCTGGAGGAGATGGGCGACGCGTTCGCGATGTTCGCCGGCACCCGCGACCTGCCGAAGGTGACGATCTTCGGTTCCGCCCGCACGAAGGAGCACGACCCGCTCTACGTGGCCGCGCGCGGGGTCGCGCAGCGCCTCGCCGAGCACGGCTGGATGGTGATCACCGGCGCAGGCCCGGGGATCATGCAGGCCGGCATGGAGGGCGCCGGCCGCGAGCACTCGATCGGCGTGTCGATCCGGCTGCCCTTCGAGCAGAGCGCGAACCATGTCATCGCCGGCGACTCGAAGTACGTGAGCATGCGCTACTTCTTCACCCGCAAGCTGATGCTGGTGAAAGAGAGCAAGGGCTTCATCTGCCTGCCCGGCGGGTTCGGCACGCTCGACGAGACGTTCGAACTGATCACGCTCACCCAGACAGGCAAGGGCGTCCCCGTCCCGATCGTGTTCCTCGACACTCCCGGCGACCCCTACTGGGAGACGGTCGACGAGCTGGTGCGCACCCAGCTCGTCGAGCGCGGCTTCGTGGCCGCCGCCGACACCAGCCTGTACCTCATCACCGACGACTGCGAGCGGGCAGTGCAGGAGGTCGTCGGCTTCTACCGCAACTACGACTCGCTGCGGTACGTGGGCGACCAGCTCGTGATCCGCCTGCAGCACGAGCCCACCGATGCCCAGCTCGCGCAGCTCAACGAGCGCTTCGCGCACCTGTGCAAGTCGGGCACCATCGTGCGCGCCCAGCCCTTCGAGCCGGAGCGTAAGGAAGGCGACAAGCTCGAACTGGCGCGCATCGCGTTCGCATTCGCCAAGCACGGCTACGGCGACCTGCGCGAACTCATCAACCTCACCAACACCTTCGTGGACGGCTGACATGCACCTGCACTCCATCTGGCAGTACCCGGTCAAGTCGATGATCGGCGGCACCGTCGACTCGGCCGAACTGGCCGCCGACGGCATCGTCGGCGACCGGACGTGGGCCGTGCGCGACGACCGCTCGGGCAACATCGGCAACACCCGCAAGATGGGTGGCCTGATGCAGCTCGCCGCCGCCCACGCTCCCGGCGGCGCGGTCACCATCACGTTTCCCGACGGGTCCGCCGTCTCCAGCGAGTCCCCCACCGCCGGCGATGCGCTGTCCGCGCACCTCGGCCAGCCGGTCAGCCTGTGGGCCCGCCCGCCGGCCGACGACCTCGACTTCTACCGCCGCAACCCGTCCGGTGACCCCGACTTCATGGTGGAGCTGCGCACCATCTTCGCCCGCGAGGACGACGAACCGCTGCCCGACTTCGGCAAGTTCCCGCCGGTGGTGATGGAGTACGAGACCCCGCCGGGCGCGCTGTACGACTGCTACCCGCTGCTGGTGATGACGACGTCAGCCTTGCGTTCGCTCGCCGAGGCAGTGCCACAGTCCGTCGTCGACGTGCGCCGCTTCCGCCCCAGCCTGCTGATCGACACCGGCGACGAGCCGGGCCACCCCGAGTTCGGCTGGATCGGGCAGCGGTTCGCGCTCGGCGGTGCCGTCGTCGAGATGCTCAACGACTGCCCGCGCTGCGCCGCGATCACCCGCCAGGTCACGCCGGAGGTCCCCGCCGACCGCGCGATCCTGCGCCATGTGGTGAAAGATCTCGGCCAGGCCGTGGGCATCTACGCCACGGTGGTCCAGCCCGGCCCCATCGCCGTCGGCGACGAGCTGCGCCCAGTGTGACGGTGGCTCAGTCGTCGGTGCTGCCGCGCAGGAGGCGGCTGGCCTTCTCGATGGCCCGGCGTGCCTGCGTGAGCCGCTTGTCGTCGGCTGGGCGCCCGACGCGCGCGGCCGATGCCTCGCGCAGCTGATCGAACATCAACTCGTCCAGCTCCTCCGCGATCGCATCGAGCCGGGCAGCGAGGTGGTCGTAGGTACCGCTCACAGGGCTTCCGCCAGCAGGTCGATCGGGTGGCGCACGGTGAGCCCGGCGGCCGCGAGGTGCATCGCGCAGCCCGGGTTCGCGCTGGCGACGACACCGGAGCCGGGTACCGCACCGGCACGCTGCAGCGACCCCAGCTTGCGGTCGCGGATCTCACCGGCGAGCTGGGGCTGCACCGCCGAGTAGGCGCCGCCGGCCCCGCAGCACAGGCCGTCGTCGTCGAGCTCGACCAGGTGCGCCACAGGGGCGAGCACCGTGCGCACCGACTGCTGGGCGCGCTGCACATGGCGCAGGTGGCACGGGTCTTGCACCACCACGGTGCCCAGGTGGCGGGCGGGCCGCAGGCGGTCGGCGTGGAGGGCGACGAACTCGTGCACGTCGAGCACACGCGCGGCGAACGCGGCAGCCTCCGGCGTGCCCAGCAGGTGCCCGTAGTCCTTCAGCGCCGCGCCGCAGCCGGCCGAGTTCACCACGATCGGCGCGTCGCCGGGCATCGACGCCATGACGTCGGCCGCGAGCCGGCGGGCCGCGGGGGCGAGCCCGGCATGGGTGTGCAGCGCACCGCAGCACCCGCCGCCGGCTCCGGGCAGCGCGTAGGTGACGCCGAGGTGGGCGAGCACCTTCGCGGTGCTGTGATGGGTGTCGCGCAGCCACGCATCCATCACGCAGCCGGTGAAGAGCCACACGTCGCTGCCGGTGGCCTTCAGCGCCGGCGTGCGGCGCAGCGCCAGCTTCGGGAGCCCCGCGCGCTTGGGCACGAGGTGCAGCCGCTGGGCGGCGCCCAGCACGGACGAGCCGGCGAGCAGCAGGCGGTGGTGGCGCAGCACCGAGAAGCCGAGCCGCTGCCAGCGGGGCGTGATCGTATGCTGCTCTGCCAGCGTCTCGCGCACGCCCTCCTGCAGGTGCCCGTAGTGCACGCCCGACGGGCAGGCGGGCTCGCAGCCGCGGCACTGCACGCAGGTCTCCATGAACTCCACGAACTCGTCGGTGACCGGGGCGTCGTGCTGGTGCACCGCCCGGATCGCGGCGATGCGCCCGCGGGGCGACAGCGCTTCCTCGCCGGTGACCCGGAACGTCGGGCAGTGCGGCAGGCACAGCCCGCAGCTCACGCACGTCGCCAGTTCGGAGTCGTCGAGGCGGAACTTCACAGCGTGCTCACCGTAGCGTCAGGGGCATG
>CAYZFZ010000235.1:0-5877 GCA_964477795.1 uncultured Bifidobacterium sp. | reverse complement strand
TGCGCACCCGATCGAACACCGCGCTGCTCACCTCGGCCCCCAGCGGTTCACCGGCCCGCTTGGCGACGTCGAACGTCAGCTCCAGGCCGCCGCGGCGCACGTCGAGCGACACCTCGGCCTCGTCGGCAGCGAACCTCCACTCGATCACGTCGCGCGGCACGATGCCGTTGATGGCCGTCACCTCGTCGCCCACGGCCAGCCCGGCGGCCTCCGCCGGCGACCCCGGCGCGACCGCGACGACGGAGGGCAGCGACATGCGACCAGGCTAGGCGCCCGCAGTAGTGTCCGGCTCGTGCCCGACAGTGGGACCGTTCACGAGCGCGAACCGCTGCTGGCCGAGGTGGCGGCGGCAGCCGAGCGAGTGGTGGCCTCGGGCCGCGCCGAGGCGGTGATGCTCTGCGGCGAGCCCGGCATCGGCAAGTCCACCGTGCTCGAACTCGGGGTGGCGGCGCTCGCCCGTGACTGGAGCGTCTTGCGCGTCGCGGGCCGGGCACTCGGCGCCGACCGCCCATTCGACGCCACCCGTTTGTTGCTGCGCCGGCTCGGCACGGTCGCCCACACTCCGCACCCCGAAACCGCCGAGGCCGATGCCGTCGAGCGCACCGCCGTGATGCTCACCCGCCTCGCCGCCGCCGGCCCTGTGACGCTGGTCGTCGACGACCTGCACTGGGTGGACCCCGACAGCATCGACCTCCTCGATTCGCTGTGGACCGACTTCGCGGAAGCGCCGCTGCTGTGGCTGCTGGCGTTCCGCCGCCCCGAGGCCGAGGCCAAGGCCCCGGTTGGCCAGTTCGTGCATCGCCTGGAGCGCGACCGCCGCACGACCACGCTCGACGTGCCGCGCCTGAGCCTCGCAGCCGTGACCCTGATGTGCGCGGCCACGGGTCCAACCGCGGCGGCGCAGCCGGGCGGTCTCGCGCAGCGCGTCCACGAACGGTCGCGCGGCAACCCACTCGTGATCGACGCCCTGCTGCGCGCGCCCACCACCGGCGAGGCACGCGGCGTCGGCCCGGCACCCATTCCCAGCTACGTCCGCGACATCTTCGCCGGCCAACTGCTCGCCCTGCTGCCCGTGGAGCGCGACGCGGCGTGCCTGGCGATGGCGCTGGACGCACCGCTCGCCGACGACGATGCCATCGATCTCCTCGCAGCGCTCGGCCACTCCTCCGGCGTCGCACGTGCGGCCATCCGAGCCCTGCTCGAGCGTGGCCTGCTCGAACGGGTCGACGTCGCGACGATCGGCACGGGCCACCCGGTGGTCGCCGAGATCGCCCTCGAGCTCTACGCCGGTACGCACCTCGCCGCAGCCGCAGCCGCGCTGCTGACGGCTCGCCGGCACTCGCTCGCCGAGTTCGATGCGGCCCGCCTGGCGGAGACTGCCGGCGACGCCGTCGCTCCCGAGCTCGCGGTGGCGGTGCTGGCCGCGGGTGCCGACGGCGTGGTGGGCGCCTCCACCGTGGACGCTGCGGTGCGCTGGCAGCGGGCCGCGGTGCGCCACGCCGAGCGACTCGACCCGGCGGTTCGCGCACCCGCAGTGGCGCGCCAGCTCCTGCGCCTGGCCGCCCTGCTCGACGGCACGCCCGACGACGCGCTCGAGATCGCCGAGCGGGCTGCGCAGGTGGCCGGCGGGACAGACGATCGGCAGTTGCACCTCGATGCCGCGGTCGCGGTCGCGCGCGCAGGGTGGAGAGCGCGTGGCGTGCAGTCGTTGAACGCCGATCTGCGGCGGATCGCCGAGTGCGGCGACGCCGGCGGGCCCCGCCTGGGGGCGACCGCCCGCCTGCTCGCGCTGCGGCTGGCGGTGGTGGCCGGTCTCGGCGACGACGACGTGGGGCGGCTCGCCGAGGAGTGCCGCCAGCTCGCCGCGGTCGCCGGCCATCCGGCAGCGGCAGCCGGCGTCGAGCTGTTGCTGTGGATGCGCGATCGGCACGAGATCGAGCTCGCCGGCTGGACGCGGTTGCAGGCGATCCTCGCCGACGCCGGGCCGGAGATCCCCGGGCAGCTCGTCCAAGGCCTCCGCCTCGAGCAGGCACAGATCCTCGGCGATCTGCCGGCGCTCGGGCGCCTCGCCGCCGACCCGGCGCTGCCCCTGTGGCGCCGGCTGCTGGCCCGCTTCGAAGCCGCCTTCCTGGCCGGCCGGTGGGACGACGCCCAGCGGGTGGTGGACTCGATGGGGCCATTCCGGCGGCACGCGGAGGCTGGCTCGGTGCGCGCCTGGCTTGCGGCGTACCGCGGTGAGCCGGTGCCACCGCCGGAACCGGCACGCGGGCCGGCCGACGGAGCGCCCGACACGCACCACCTCGCCGTGGCCTACGGGGCCTTCCTGCGCGGCGAGCCGGCGCGCGTGCCCGATCATCCCTACGGCGAGCGCTTCCTCACGATGCAGGAGGGCCGGGTGCGGCCCGTGCTCGCCGAGCTGCAGTTGGAGTCGGGCGACCAGGCCGGGTTCGAGCGCTCGCTCGCCCGGATCGAGGCGATGGCGATCGACGGCTCACGGATGGACGCGGCCTCCGAACGGCTGCGCGGCATGTGGGCGCTCCGGCGCGGCGAGCGTGAGGTCGCGCTGGCCCACTTCCGCCGGGCCCAGGCGATCTTCGAACGGCTCGGTCTCGCGTTCGACGCCGCCCGCGACGAGGCCAGCGCGCTCGCCCTCCAGGCCGGCGACGCGGCCGTCGTGAGGATGAACGAGCTGGCCGAATGGTTCGAGGACCTCGGCTCGGCACCGATGGCCGCCCGCGCCCGCGCGAGCGTCGCAGCCCGGCCAGGCTCCCGCTCGGTGCCGCCCGCCGGAGTGCTCACCCGCCGGGAGATGGAGATCGCACGCCTCGTCGCGCTCGGCAGATCCAACGCCCAGATCGCCGACGAGCTCTACCTCAGCGTGCGCACCGTCACCAGCCACCTCGACCATGCGTACACCAAGCTCGGCATCGGGTCGCGCGCGGCACTCGCCGTGTACGTACGCGAGCTCGACCGGAATACGTAATCGTGCCGATGCACCGCCATCGTCGCCGCGCCGAGACTGCATCCATGCATCCCTCGCTCGCCGCCCACCTGCCCCGCTTCTCGTCGCACTCCGTGCCGCCGGGGGTCTGGCGGCAGGACGCGCACCAGGACGGGCCGGTGCTCGCCTTCGTCGAGCCGATGCTGGCGGCGTTCGGGCGCGGCTTTCGCGCCGGGTTCTCCCATTGGGGTTTCCCGCTCGCCGGCGTTGGCCATGTGCTGATCGACGGCTGGCTGTACCTGTCCGAGGAGGACCTCACCGACGGGGAGGAGCTGGCCCTGCGGCTCGCCCGCGTCGAGGCGATCGGCGACCTGGTGGAGATCCGTGAGACAGCGGGCTGGTTCGCCACCACGCTCCTGCCCGACATCGACGCCCGCCGGCGGGCGATCGCTCCCGGTGCGCTCGACGCGCGTTCCGCCGACGAGCTGGTCGACGCACTGGTCGCCGCCTACTCACTGCTCGTGGAGTTCGGTGAGCAGCGGATGACGTTCCTTCCCGGCACGAACCTGCTCACCTCCGCCTTCCTCGTCGACGGTGCTGCGGCGGGCCTCACCCGCCTCGACTGCCTGCGCCACCTGGCCGGCAGCTCACGCTCCACCACCGCGCTGGCCGGCGATCTCGCGCGCGGTGATGCCACCGGGGTCGGCGGCGACGAGCTGGCCGACGAGTACGCCGACGACCTGCTGGCCACCGACGGCGCCCGGCCGCCGCTGAGGTCACCCGCCGCCGGCTGGTGGGCGACCGCCAACGCTCCCGACCCCGTGCCCGCGGGCGCCGCGCCGCCCGGCGAGTTACCCGACGGGCTGGCGGGCACACTGGCCGACGCCCGGTTGGCCCAGGACGTGCGCGAGGCGAGCCGGGAGCTGTTCATGCGCCTGCTCGGACGGGCGCGGCGCATCGCCGCCGAGCTCGGCACCCGCCTCGCGGCACGGGGCGTGCTCGACTCCGCCGACGACATCGCGTTCCTCACACCCGCCGAGATCGTGGTAGCCGCCGGAGCCGGGGCGAGCGGCGCGGCGACACGGGCGCTCGTGCGGTCCCGCCGCCACGACGTGGCCGTAGCCGCAACCCCGCCCGACCCCGTGATCGGGGTGCCGGTGCCCACCGCCTCGCCGCTGGCCGACATGGCAGCGAACCTCGGGCCGGGCGCGCTGCGCATCTTCGTGCTCGCCATGTCGTGGACGCCGGCGATCGACGGCGACGCACCTGCGGAGGCGGCGGCCGCCGGGGATGCCGGCGCGGCCGAGAGCCGCGCTGTCGAGATCCGGGGCGTGCCCGCCTCGCCCGGCAGCGTGACCGCGCCCGTGCGAGTGGTGCACGACGTCGACGAACTGCTGGACGTGCAGCCGGGCGAGATCCTGGTCTGCGGGTGCACCACACCCGCCTGGTCCGTGGCCGTCTCCGTGAGCGCCGGCCTGATCGCCTGCGGCGGGGGCGACTGCAGCCATCCGGCGATCGTCGCCCGCGAGTTCGGCATCCCCGCCGTCGTCGGCGCGGCCGCGGCCACCTCGCTGCGCACGGGCGACGTCGTCACGCTCGACGGTGCGGCCGGCACCGTCACAGTGCACGCCGCCTGACACCCCTGCCTCGGCACCACCTTCTGGTGGCGCGCCCGCGCCGCCCGACACACCACACCAAGGAGCACACCCATGGCCACCCCCACCCTGCGCGCCCGCCGCCGGCTCGGCCCGATCATCGCCCTCGCCGGCCTCGCCCTCGGCGGCGTTGCCCTCGCCGCATGCGGCGACGAGCGAGCAGCCGGAGACGGCCCCACCGTCGCGTCGACCACCGTCGCGTCGACCACCGTCGCACCCAGCACGGTCGCACCCACGACCGTCGACACGACCACCGTCGACACGACGCCCGAGGCCGCCGGCGGCACGACCACCGTGGTGACCAAGCCGCCGGCACCCGTGCCGTACCAGGTGGACGCAACGATCAGGGACTTCGCCGTCGACATCCCCGCGGAGATCCCCAGCGGGTTCGTGCGCGTCACGGCGACGAACGCCGGCTCGATCGGCCACCACCTGATCCTGGCCCGCATCGCGGACGGCACCACCTACGACCAGTGGCTGGCAACGTTCCACGAGAACGAGTTCGCCGCCGAGGGCCTGCTGACGTTCTACGGCGGGCCGAACGGGGTGGCGCCGGGCGCCAGCGTGTCGACAGAGGTCAACCTTGCCCCCGGTACCTACGTGGCCTTCTGCCTGATCCACGCTGCCGACGGCGCCTCCCACGCGGCGCACGGGATGATGGCCCCGGTCGTCGTCACCGACGACGGCATCGCCACCGACCTGTCGGCGCTGGGCGTCGAGGGCACCATCTCGCTCACCGAGAACGAGTTCACGATCAGCCCCGGCTTCGACGGGCAGGGCCGCCTCCTGGTCACCAACGACGGCGCAGAGGTGCACGAGATCGTGATCACCCACCTCGGAGAGGGCGCCACCTTCGAGGAGCTGCGCGACTCGCTGGCCGGCGGCGGCTCGCCCGAGGGCACCGGCCTGAGCGGCGAGTACGAAGTGACGCAGGGCGTCACGGCCGTCTCCCCCGGCGTGTCGATCGTGGTCGAGCTCGACCTGGCCGAGGGCGACTATGTGCTCTCCTGCCTCTCCCCCGACTTCAGCGACTTCCTGCCGCACACGATGCACGGGGAGATCACGCTGGTGCACTACCCCGCGTGACGAACTGGCCGGCGAGCGGCGCCAGTAGCCTGCCCCGCATGGGTGTCGACCTGGTGCTGCTCGCCGAGCCGCGTGGCTTCTGCGCAGGGGTCGAGATGGCCATCAAGGCGCTCGCCTGGATGGTGCGCAGCTTCGAGCCGCCCGTGTACTGCTACCACGAGATCGTCCACAACCAGCAGGTCGTGCAGCGCTTCG
>CAYZFZ010000234.1:0-5887 GCA_964477795.1 uncultured Bifidobacterium sp. | reverse complement strand
ATCGAGCGCGAGTGCGGGCCGAGGCGCGCGAACAGGGGCAGCTCCTGGCTGCGCACGAGCACGTTGACCGAGTCGATCTGGATGAGGCCCATCCGGTCGAGCGCGCGGCGCAGATGGCGGCGGTCGACGCGGCCGGTGGGCCGTGGGTCGGCGAAGCCCTGCGCCGCGAGCGCGATGCGCCGGGCCTGGGCGAGCGAGAGCCGCTCGGTGGCCATCGCGTGGTGGGCGGTCAGTCGGCGACGGAGACGGTGACCGAGTTGATCACCACGGGTGTGTTCGGGCGGTCGCTGCGATCGGTGGCGACCGACTGCATCGCCTCGAGCACCTCCATGCCCTTCACGATCTGGCCGAAGTGGTTGTACTGCGGCGGCAGGCCCACGCCACTGGGGCCGCTGATGAGGAAGAACTGGCTGCCGTTGGTGTTCGGCCCGGCGTTGGCCATGGCCACCGAGCCGAGTTGGTAGCGCTGCTTCACCGGCTCGTCGTCGAAGCGGTAGCCGGGGCCGCCACGGCCGGTGCCCGTGGGGTCGCCGCCCTGGCACATGAAACCCTTGATGATGCGGTGGAAGATCACGCCGTCGTAGTAGTGGTGCCCGGCGAGCGCGACGAAGTTGTTGACGGTGGTGGGAGCGTTGATCGCGTCGAGCGCGATCACGATCGTGCCCAGCGAGGTGTCCATCGTGGCCGTGTAGCGCTTCGACGTGTCGATGCCGAGCTCGAACGACTGGCCGAACTGCTGCGGCACGGGCGCGGAACCATCAAGGGCGGGAAACGGGGTAGCCATGCCCGCCACGCTACCGGCCTCCAGTACCCGGCGCCCCCGGCTCGGCGCCCCCGGCTCCGGCATCTGGGGCTGGATCGTCCCAAGTCGGCTTCCGGGGCTGAATCGTCTCCAACTCCGAGACGGAGGGAGCACTTCTTGCATCCGCAACGATCGTCGATTGCCGTTCCGCACGCATGGGTGTGCCCAGTGTCGGTGTGCAACTCGAACGCATCGACCAGATCGCTCGCCGCCACCACGGCCTGATCAGCCGAGCGAAGGCGAAGAACGCGGGCATCAGCCGCTCGACGTGGTACCGCGCCGTCGCCAGCGGTCAGCTGGACCTGCTCTACCCGAATGTCGCTCGCGTATGGGGCTCGCCCTCGACACTGCACCAGCGGGCCCTCGCAGCCGTGTGGGCCGCCGGCGGCGATGCCCTCGCATCGCATCGCACGTCGGCATCGCTGTGGGGCATCGAACGACCAGAGGACGACCCGCTGGACATCATGTTCCCGTCGCGGCAACGCCATGCGCTGCCCGCCGGCGTGGTGATCCATCGTCCGCGCGACCTCAAGGACCTTCGTCCGATCATGCGCGACAAGGTGCCCACGACGAACCCGATGCGGATGCTGCTCGACCTCGGCGCGGTGGACCCCGGCGCCGTCGAGGCGGCGATGATCACGGTGATGTCATCCAAGGTGGCCTCACCGGCCGCCATCCGCGGCGCGCTCCTCCGTCACGCACGCAAGGGCCGTCACGGGATCACCGCGTTGCGGCTCGCGCTGGAGTCGTGGCTCGGTGAGGAACTGCCACCGGACAGCGAGTTGGAGGCTGCGATGGCCAGGTTGATCGCAGCACACCGGTTGCCTCCCGTCGAGTTCCACGCACGCGTCGCCGGCTTCGAGGTCGACTTCCTTGTCATCGGCGCCAAGATCGTCATCGAGTGCGACGGGTGGGGGTCGCACGGCCTCGACCGCGACCAGTTCGAGTTCGACCGGGTCCGCGGCGCAGAGATTGCCGCGGCCGGCTACACGACCGTCCACATCACATGGCGGCGCCTGCAACGAGAGCCGGAACAGGCGGCCGCACAGATCCGATCGGTGGTCCGTCGATGGGCGCCGCACCTCCTTGCGCCCACAAGGTGACCGCGGAGCGTCCCGGAGTTGGAGACGATCCAGCCCCAGAAGCCGAATTGGGACGATCCAGCCCCAGAAGCCGGGGGTGTGGGAAATGGACTCGGGTGACGCCGACCCGAACGGTCAGGAGTTGCGCGCGTTGTAGTCGGCGATGAGGCCGTTGGACTGCTCGGCCGCGTCGTCGAGCGTGGTCTTGGCGTCGGCGCCGCCGAAGATGGCGGACACGGCGCTGGCCAGCACGGAGCGGATCTCGCGCAGCGGGCCGACGACCGGGCCGGCGGACGTGGGCGCGTCGGGGGTGGCGGCGAGCTGGTCGAACGCCACCGAGAAGCGGGGGTCGGTGGCCAGCGTGGTCTTCAGCGGCTCCAGCGCCTGGGCGTCGTTGCGCACGGGCACGTATCCGGTGGCGGCGGCCCACTGGCTCTGCTGCTGCGCGCCCACCAGGTAGGTCATGAAGTCCCACGTCGCCGCGATGCGGGCGTCGTTGCCGGTGGCCACCGGCCACAGGGAGGCGCCGCCGATCAGCACACCGGGCTTGCCGTCGGGGCCGGGCATCGGGCCGACACCCACGTCGTCGGCGGTGATCTGCGGGAACTGGCCGCCCTTGAGCACGTCGAGCACGCCGCCGAGCGACGCCGAGGTGTTGATCGTCATCGCTGCCGGCTCCGCCTCGTCGGCCAGCTTGAGCAGGTTGTCGTAGCCGCTCTGGCTGTTGTCGCCCACGTTGACCGCCAGCCCGTCCGCCAGCAGCTGCTGCATGAACGTCATCACCTCGACGCCGGTGTCGTTGTTGTAGAGCACCTGGGTGGCGCGGCTGGTGCGGCCGTTGTCGCCGTCGACGTAGAACTCACCGGCTTTGCAGAAGAACTGCTCGATGTACCAGCCGCCGCCGGAGTCGAAGCCGGTGTCGAGGGCGAGGCCGTACTTGGCGGCCCCGGAGTCGACGATCTGCTGGCTCATCGCCCGTACCTCGTCGAGCGAGGTCGGCGGCTTGTCCGGGTCGAGACCGGCGGCGGCGAAGACCTTCTTGTTGTAGAAGAGCACCGGGTTCGAGATGTTGAACGGCATGGCCCAGTTCATGCCGCCGGTGGAGTACGCGGCGAGCGCCGTGGGCAGGAAGGCCGAGGTGTCGAAGCCGCTGTCGGTGATGCACTTGCCGACGGGCACGGTGCTCTCCGAATCCACCATCGCCTGCACCTGGTACTCCGGGAGCTGGACGAGATCGGGGCGGTTGTCCTGGCTGGCGAGGAAGTAGTTGTCGGCGGTCTCCTCGTAGGAGGCCTGCACGAGGTTGACCTTCACCTTCGACTGCGACGCGTTGTACGCATCCGTCAGCTTGGTCATCTCCTCGCCGAGCGGGCCGCTCATGCTGTGCCAGAACGTGATCTCCGTGGTGCCGGTTGCGGACTCCAGCGCGCCGGTGGGGCAGTCGGGCAGCAGGTCGGGCGCCACGCTGGTGGTGGTGGCCGCGACGGTGGTGTCGGTGGCCCCGGTGGTGTCGCCGGGGGCGGTGGTGTCGCCGGGGGCCGTGGTGGCGGCCGGCTTGGTGGTGGCCGACTCACCGGAGTCGGTGATGTCGCCGCCGCCGCTGCACGCGGCGAAGAGGCCCGCTGCAGCGAGCAGCAGCATCGCACGTGAACTGCGGGTGCGCATCAGCCCTTCACCGCCCCTGCCGTCAGGCCACGCACGAGCTGGCGCTGGAACACGATGAGCATGATGAAGATGGGTAGGGCAGCCACCACGAGGCCTCCGGTCACGAGATTGAACTTGCTGATGTCGCCTGGCGTCTTGAGCCGTTCGAGGCCGATCTGGATGGTGCGGTGCTCCTCGTCGTTGACCACCTGCGACGGCCACAGGTAAGCGTTCCAGGTACCGAGGAAGGTGAACAAACCCAGCGCCCCCAGCGTCGGCCGGCTGAGCGGGGCGGCCACCTCCCACAGGAACCGGGCGTGGCCGACGCCGTCGAGCGAGGCGGCCTCGCGCAGCTCGTGGGGGATCTGCAGGAACACCTGGCGGACGAGGAAGACGCCGAACGTGCTGGCCAGCGACGGCACGATCAGGCCCTGGTACGAGTTGATCCAGCCCAGCGAATCGGCGGTGCGCTGGTTGATGACGACGGTGACCTCCGCGGGGACGAGCATCGTCGACAGGTAGAGCCCGAAGAGCACACCCTTGCCGGGAAAGTTCAAGAACGCGAACGCGTAGGCGGCGAGCAGGCTGGTGATGATCACGCCGATCGTCACGACGGCGGCCACGAACAGGCTGTTCATCAGCAGGTGGCCCAGGTCGCCGGCCGTCCACGCCGAGCGGATCGTGTCGAAGGTGAGATCGACGGGCAGCAGCGAGCGCGGATGGTCGAACGCATCGGGCCCCGACTTCAGCGCCTGCAGCAGCACCGCGTAGATCGGGAACACGACGACAAGGGCGACGAACGTGAGCAGGGTGTAGCGGCCGACCTTGCGGGCGCCGCGGACGGTGTCAGCCGCCATAGTGCACCCGCTTCCCGAAACCACGGAACTGCGCACCCGCGAACACGAGGCAGATCAGGAACAGCAGGACGGCCGACGCGGACTTCAGCCCGATGTCGCCATGGATGAGCGAGTTGCGCCCGTAGATGAGGTACGGGATGTTGGTGGTGGCCCCGCCCTGCGGGCTCTGCGGGCCGCCGCCGGTGAGCAGTGCGATCTCGCCGTAGGACTGCAGGGCACGGGTGATCAGCACGACGCTGAGGAACAGGATCGACGGTGTCAGCATCGGCAGCGTGACGTTGGTGAAGCGGCGGAAGCTGCCCGCGCCGTCCACGTAGGCGCTCTCGTAGAGATCGCGCGGCACGCTCTGCAGGCCGGCGGTGACGATGATGAACGTGAAGCCGAGGTTCGCCCAGATGCTGCTGAGTGCCACGGCGGGCAGCGCGGTGCCCTTGTCGTTGAGCAGGCCCGGGTTCTTCAGGACGGGGAACCAGTCGCTGAGCATGTCGGCCAGCACACCCACCTGCGGCTGGAGGAGCACGAACCAGATGAGGCTGGCGACCGCGACGCTGGTGGCGACCGTGCTGGAGAAGAGGGTGCGGAAGATGCCGATGCCGCGCAGGTGCTTGTCGGCGAGGACGGCGAGCCCGATGCCGAGCATCAGCCCGATGGGCACCGTGAACACGACGAGCTTCAGCGACACCGTGAGCGCGTGCTGGAACTGGTCGCTGTTGAACACGTCGAGGTACTGGCGCCAGCCGGCGTCGCGGCACTTGCTACCGGTCGCGTCGCAGCGCAGGTGGCCGTTCTGGATGGCGCGGTAGAGCGGGTAGATCGTCCACACCGACAGCAGCGCCAGCGAGGGCAGCAGCATCAGCAACGCGGCGGGCACGTCGCGCAGGCGGCGCTTCACGACCGGCACCTCACGACACACGCATCCCGGTGGTGGAGTCGAAGCAGTGCAGGTGGCCCGGCGCGGCGTCGAACGACACCGTCTCCCCCACTGCGGGCAGCGGCCCGGAGGGCGACACGCGGGCGACGAGGCGGCCGCCGCCGGCCGACTCGGTGAGCAGCAACACCTCGTGGCCGAGGTGCTCGACCTGGCGGACGGTGCCCTGCAGCGGGCCGCCGGGCGTGAGGAGCAGGTGCTCGGGGCGGATGCCCACCTGCCAGTCGGACGAACCCAGCTCGCCGGGCTGCAGCAGGTTCATCGGCGGGGTGCCGATGAACTGGGCGACGAACGCCGACGCCGGCCGGTCGTACACGTCCTGCGGGGTGCCGACCTGCTCGATCCGGCCGGCGTTGAGCACGGCCACGCGGTCGCCCATCGTCATCGCCTCCACCTGGTCGTGGGTGACGTAGACGAAGGTGCTGTTCAGGCGGCGGTGCAGGTCGACGAGCTCGGCGCGGGTGTCGCCGCGCAGCTTGGCGTCGAGGTTGCTGAGCGGCTCGTCCATGAGGAAGACGGCCGGGTTGCGCACGATCGCCCGGGCGAGCGCGACGCGCTGGCGCTGGCCGCCGCT
>CAYZFZ010000233.1:0-5903 GCA_964477795.1 uncultured Bifidobacterium sp. | reverse complement strand
GGCGAGCGCTGGTGGATCGAGACCGTCGAGCGCCTGGTCGCCGACGCCGGCTTCGAGACGTTCCTGCCGCACCGCGACAACCCGCCGAAGGACAAGTCCAACGTGCGCCAGATCTTCGACAACGACCGGCGCGCGATCGACGAGTGCGACATCGTGGTGGCCAGCCTGAACGGCATCACCACCGACGACGGCACCGCCTGGGAACTGGGCTACGCGTTCGCGCTCGGCAAGCACCTCATCGGGCTGCACACGGATTGGCGGCGGCGCTTCGACGACGAGGTCGTCAACTTGATGATGGAGTGCTCGTTGCACGTGCTGGTGCGCTCGCTCGACGAGCTGGCCGCCGCGCTCGACGACTGCCGCCGCCGGCAGGGTTGAGGCGCCTCAGGCGGTGAGGCCGATGGGGCAGCTCACCCCGGTGCCACCGATCCCGCAGTAGCCGTTGGGGTTCTTCGCCAGGTACTGCTGGTGGTACGGCTCGGCGTAGTAGAACGCGCCAAGTGGCGCGATCTCGGTGGTGATCTCCCCGTAGCCGGCGGCCGCCAGCTGCTGCTGGTACTGCGCCCTGCTGGCCTGCGCAACTGCGGCCTGGGCGGCGCCGAGGGTGTAGATCGTGCTGCGGTACTGGGTGCCCATGTCGTTGCCCTGGCGCATCCCCTGCGTCGGGTCGTGGTTCTCCCAGAACACCTTCAGCAGTTGCTCGTAGCTCACCTTCGCCGGGTCGAACGCGACGAGCACCACCTCGGCGTGGCCGGTGCGGCCACTGCACGTTTCCTCGTACGTGGGGTTCGGCGTGAACCCACCCGCGTAGCCGACGGCCGTGGAGTGCACCCCTTCGGTCTGCCAGAACTTGCGCTCGGCGCCCCAGAAGCAGCCGAGCCCGAACACCGCGGTCTGCACGCCCTGCGGCCACGGTTCGGTGAGCGGCGTGCCGAGCACGAAGTGCTCCGCGGGGACGGGCATCGTCTGGTCGGTGCGGCCGGGCAGCGCGGCATCGGGGGCCACCATCTCGGACTTGTGACGGAACAGCATGGGGATCAGGCTACGAGCCGGGTGGCGCAGGTGCCAGGGGCAAGTGGGTGACGTGTGCGTCAGCTGATGGTGGAGCCGGTGACCTGGGGCGGGCCGTGGCCGAGGTAGAAGATGCCCGGATAGCCGGCGGTGCTGAAGCCCAGGCTGGGGTTGTGCGCCAGCGTCGAGGAGGTGATGCGCAGCTCGCCGGTGCGGTCGTTGGAGACGAAGAAGATCGCTCCGCCGCCTTCGTTGGCCGTGTTGTCGTGCACCAGGCAGCCGGCGAGATCGAGCGTGAAGCGGTTGCCGTCGAGGTAGATCGCCCCGCCACTGCCGCCACCTGGCGTGCCGCCGCGTGCGGGGTTGGCGCCGTTGCCGATCGCCGTGTTGTCGGAGAAGACGCTGTTGTAGACCTGCCACGACACGCCAATGCTGGAGAGTGCCGCCCCGTTCGAGCAGGTGTTGCCGAGCGCCGCCCTGCCCCCGAAGGTGGAGTTGGCGACGATCACCGGCTGGCCGTCGAACTGGCTGAGCACGCGCAGCGCGCCGCCACCCAGATCCGGGCCGGTGGAGTCGCAGCGATTGGCGGTGAAGAAGCTGTCGAGCACCTTCACCCGTCCACCGCGCACGAACACGGCACCGCCCCCGCCGCCCTCGGTGAGCTCGCCGGTGCTGTTCCCGTGGGTGAAGTGCATCCGCTGAATCGTGAGCCGTGGTGAGTCCTGGTTCTGGCAGTGCGAGGTGGTCCACACCTGCGCCTGGTCGCACGTGTTCATGTAGAGGATGCGTCGCTGGTCGCCGCCGCTGAGTGTCACCTTGCCGCCGCCGTCGAGCACCACCACCGGCGACGTGTTCACCACCTTGGCGGTGGCCGCCATCTGGATCGTGACCGGGTTCGGGCCGCAGTCGAACGTGATGACGCCGCCGTGCGCGACCGCCGCGACCACCGCCTGCGACGTGCAGCCGGCGGGCGAGCCGTTGCCGACCACGACGTCGGGGTGGCTCGTGTCGACGAGCGCGGCCTCGGCCGGGAGTGGCACCGCGCCGGGGTTCCCCGGTGGGATCACCTGGCGCACGGCCGGCGCACTGGCCGCCGCCGGGCCGTCGATCGCAGCGGCTGCGAGGGCCACCGTGGCTGCCGGCGCGCGCTCCGGCTGCTGGTGGCCGCGGTCGGCAGTGCCGGCGGAGCCGAGCACGGCGACCGCCACGGCGGTGAGGCAGCGGGCGATCACCTCCCCAGTATCCCCCACGGTCCGCGCGCCCCGGTCGCGCGCCGGCCCACACCCAGTGTGGAGTCCGTGGGACCAGACGGGCGCGGGCAGGGGTAACTTGGACGGCCGTGACGCACTCGTCTGTCCGCATCCGACCGTTCGCCGCCCACGACGTGGAGCCTGCGCTCGCGCTCAACAACGCGAACGTGCCCGAGCTCAACGAGCTGGATGCAGCGGAAGTCGCTCGGCTGGCAGCGCTGGCCGCAGCGGCGCTGGTGGCCGAGGTGGACGGGGTGTTCGCCGGCTTCTGCTGGGTGATCGGGCCGGCACAGCCCTACGGCAGCCTGAACTACGGATGGTTCAGCCGCGAGTACGACGAGTTCGTGTACCTCGACCGCATCGCGGTGCTGCCCGACTTCCGCCGGTACGGCATCGGCCGCTCGTTCTACGAGACGCTCGTCGAGCAGTTCCGCGGTACCTGGCCGGTGCTGCTCTGCGAGGTGAACCTGCGACCGCGCAACGAGGCCTCACTGCGCTTCCACCACTCCATCGGCTTCCGCGAGGTGGGCCAGCAGGAGACCGACGGCGGGAACAAGACGGTCAGCCTGCTGGCGCTGCCCCTGAACGTCGACGAAGGCTGAGCCGGCTCACGCCCCGGCGGGCGCGCCGGGCGCGAGTGCGGGCCACACCGGGCTGGTGTCGACGAAGCCGTCGCGCGGCCTCCGCGACGGCTGCAGCAGCGCGCGTGGATTGGTCCAGACCGGATCGTCGGCCGGTGGGTAACGGGCGTAGAGCCACGACGAGAGGACGAAGACGAGCTCTTGGCGCACGATTCCCTTGTGCTCGCCGGCGCGCGGGTACTGATGCAGCATGCCCAGCGTGATGCCGACGGTGGTGCGCGACACCAGCTCCACCTCGTCGGTGGGGATGTCGGGGACGCGGTCGATCACGACCGCCGACACGAGACTCACGAGGCTGCGGTAGAGCGGCCCGCCCAGGCTGTCGGCGCCGCCGGTGAGCGTGAGCGGCACGGTGGCTGGATTGGCGTCCATGTGATCGCACATGGCACCGACGACGCGCTGGATGAGCATCGGCGTGGTCATGTCGGCATGGCTGTTGAGCGCGGAGCCCAACACGTCGATCATGCGCTGCACGCTGCGTTCGACGAGCGCGCTCACGACCGTGGGGATGTCGACGAACCAGTAGTAGATGCGCCCGATCGACATGTCGGCGCCCGACGCCAGCTCGGCGGCGGTGAAGCTGACCTGGCCCTGCTCGTGGATGAGACGCTCCGCCGCGTCGAGGATCGCGTCGATCGATTGCTGGCTGCGTCGCTGTCGCGGAGCTGTCCGAAGTTCCTGCATCATCAGGAACCATAGGCCACCCAGCGTGGTTTGCATACGATGAATCCATGCGCATCGCAGCCATCCAGCACGACATCATCTGGAGCGACCGTCAGGCGAACTTCGACCGGCTCGCGCCGATGATCACCGGCGCCGTCGCCGGTGGCGCTGACCTGGTCTTGCTCACCGAGACGTTCTCCACGGGCTTCGCCGTCGACGATCCGGCGCTCGGCGAACCCGAAGGGGGCCCCTCCTCCCAGTTCCTCGCCGAGCAGGCGGTCCGCCACGGAGCGTGGGTGTGCGGCAGCTGCCCCGAGATCCCCGCCGGCTCCGATCCGGCCGACACGCGACCCGCGAACAGCTTCGTGCTGGCCGGCCCGGACGGCACCGTGCACCGCTACCACAAGATCCACCCGTTCACCTTCGGCGGCGAGGATCGCCACTTCCGCGCCGGCGACCGGTTCGTGCAGGTGGAGATCCAGGGTGTGCGCGTCACCCCGTTCGTCTGCTACGACCTGCGCTTCGCCGACGAGTTCTGGGGGCTGGCGCCCACCACCGACCTCTACCTGGTGCCCGCCAACTGGCCCGAACCGCGGCGGTTGGCGTGGATGTCGCTGCTGCAGGCGCGGGCGATCGAGAACCAGGCCTACGTGGTGGGCTGCAACCGGGTGGGTACGGGCGGTGGACTCTCCTACGTCGGTGACAGCCGTGTCGTCGACCCGCTCGGCGAGCTATTGGCCACGGGCTCGCAGCGCGAGACCATCCTGTTCGCCGACATCGATCCGGCGGTGGTGGCCGATGTGCGCGACCGGTTCCGGTTCCTCCAAGACCGCCGCTGACCCTGGCCGGGTCAGCTCCGAAACGTCACGCTGACAAGCGTTGCCGCCGGGTCGACAGCCGACGCAACGCCAGGCCCGTCAGCACCACGGCCGCAGCCCAGGGCCACAGCGCTGGCGAGCCTCCGGTGTCGGGAAGGACCCCGCCGCTCTCACCGTCCTGCGCCGGCGGGGCACAGTCCGCCACAGTGTTCAGTTCGGCGAACAGCGCACCCTCGCCTGGCTCGTCGACGATGTGGCGGACCCACACGTCCACGGCGGCGTCCTCCGCGACCGGATAGGTGCGCACTTCGGTCGTGTCGGCCACCCCGACCTGCTCGATGGCCCCGCCGGGGGTCAGGAGTTCGAAGCCCCAGGCGGCCCCCTCGATCGACATGGCGTAGGCGACGAGAATCTCGCCGTCGTCGTCCTCGGGGCAGATCACCTCGATCGTCGCGCTCGGCGTGCCGTCGGGCTCGCAGTTGATCGGACCGAAGGAAGCGGAATCGCTGTAGGAGCTATCGCCGTAGGTGACGGTGAACGAGGCCGTTGTCATCGTCCCTTCCACCCCCACCGGCAGCTTCAGCGTCACCAGTTCGCCGGCGGCGACGGTGCTCGACGTGCTCTCACCCTCTGCTGTGAAGACGACCTCGTACGTCTCCGGTCCGGGAATGTACGGAAGCTCCAGGTTGGAGATGTTCTTGACCTCCAGGATCCAACTTGCGGGTCCTGCATCGCAGTCGTAGGCGAAGGAGTAGTTGATCCAGAAGGGGTGGTCGTCCGCTGCCCGTACCGGATCGGTCATACCCGCCAGGCACAGCCCGACCATTGCCAACACCCCGATTGCCCGACTCCTGCTCATGATCCTCTGCACCACCTTGACGTTGCGGCACAGGGTGCACGACCGCGATCAACGCTCGATCAACTCGCTCAATTCGCAGCTCAGCTCGCAGGTCAACCGAGGCGTTTGAGGCGTTCGACGGCGTCATCGAGCACCTCGAACCGCTTGCAGAACGCGAAGCGCACGAGGTGCCGGCCCTCGTGCTTGTTGGCGTAGAACACCTCGTTGGGGATCGCCACCACCCCGCAATGGTGGGGCAGCTCGCGGCAGAACGCGAGGCCATCGCCGTCGGGGCGCAGGGGGCGGATGTCGACGGTGATGAAGTACGTGCCGCTCGTGGGGTACACCTCGAACCCGGCCGACTGCAGGCCGGGCATGAGCCGGTCGCGCCGGGCCTGCATGGCCGCGGCGAACTCGGTGAAGTACGAATCGGGCAGGCCCAGGCCCACCGCGATGGCCGGCTGGAACGGCCCGCTGCTGACATAGGTGAGGAACTGCTTGGCGGTGCGTGCCGCGGCCACCAGCGCCGGCGGGCCGCACAGCCAGCCCACCTTCCAACCGGTGGTGCTGAACGTCTTGCCGCCGCTGGAGATACTCAGCACGCGCTCGCGCATTCCGGGCAGGGTGGCCATCGGGATGTGGGCCGTGTCGTCGAAGGTGAGGTGCTCGTACACCTCGTCGG
>CAYZFZ010000232.1:0-5926 GCA_964477795.1 uncultured Bifidobacterium sp. | reverse complement strand
ATGCTGGAGCAGAGCGTGGAGATGTACCGCGGTCTGGAGGCCGAGACCGGCCAGGCCGTCGACTGGCACGAGACCGGCAGCCTGCGCCTGTCGTGCAGCCCGCAGCGGACGATGGAGTTGCGCCGGTTGACGACGATGGCCAAGTCCTTCGGGCTGCCGATGGAGATCATCTCGCCGGCGCGTGCCCAGGAACTGTTCCCGCTGATGAGCACCACGGACGTGGAGGCGGCCTGCTTCCTGCCCACCGACGGCTACATCGATCCGGCATCGGTCACCCAGGCCATCGCCCGCGGTGCACGCATGCGCGGCGCCACCATCCGCGAGTACACCAAGGTCACCTCGATCACGGTCGACGGCCGCCGTTGCTCCACCATCCACACCGTTCACGCCGATGGCACGGTCGGTGCGATCGAGTGCGAGATGGTCGTCAACGCCGCGGGCATGTGGGGCATGGAGGTGGGCCGGATGGCGGGCGTGCGCATCCCGGCCACCGCGGTGGAGCACCAGTACCTGCTGAGCGGGCCGATCGAGGGCTACACGCCCGTCGAGCTGGGCAGGATGCCGACGATGCGCGACCCCGACCACCTCGTGTACTACAAGCCCGACGGCCCCGGCCTGCTGATCGGCGGCTACGAGCCCGACACGATCGCGTTCGGCACCGGGCAGGGCGCCGACGGCGGCATCCCGTCGCCGTTCCAGCGCCAGCTGTTCGAGCCCAACTTCGACCGCTTCGCGCAGCTCGCCGAGCTGGGCACGAAGCGCACCCCGTGCCTCGAGCAGGCCGGCATCCGCACCCTGCTCAACGGGCCGATCCCCTACTCCGCCGACGCCGACTTCGTGATGGGCCGCGTGCCCGAGCTGGACAACTACTTCGTCGCCACCGGCTTCCTCTACGGCATCGCCGCCGGCGGCGGGGCGGGGAAGATGATGGCCGAGTGGATGCTGGAGGGCCGCCCGTCGCTCGACCTGTGGCCACTCGACGTGCGCCGCTTCTCCTTCCACCACACGACGCGCCACTTCATGGACCGGCGCATGGTGGAGATGTACGCCCACCACTACAAGCTGGCCGCGCCGGGCAGCGAGAAGGTCACCGCCCGCGGCATCCGCCGCAGCCCGCTGTACGACACGCTCGCCGCGCGGGGCGCGGTGTACGGGTCGCGTGGCGGTTGGGAGCGGCCGAACTGGTTCGCGCCCGAGGGTGTGGATCCAGTCGACCGCCCGTCGTTCACCGAGCCGAACTGGTGGCCGCACGTGCGCGCCGCCCACCTCGCCGTCCGCGAGGGCGTCGGCCTCATCGACCAAACGAGCTTCGCCAAGTTCGAGATCACCGGGCCCGGCGCGCTCGCCGCGGCGCAGTGGCTCAGCGTGGCCGACATGGACAAGCCGGTCGGCACGGTCGTCTACACCCAGCTGTGCAACGAGCGCGGTGGCATCGAGTGCGACCTCACGATGACCCGCACCGCGCCCGACGCGTTCTACGTGGTCACCGGTTCCGCGTTCGGCGCGCACGACATGGACTGGGTGCGCTCGAACACGCCCGACGACGGGTCGGTGATCATCCGCGACCTCACCTCCGCCAAGGCGGTGATCAACGTCGTCGGCCCGAAGAGCCGGGAGGTGCTGCAGGCCGCCTGCGAGGACGACATCAGCAACGCCGCGTTCAAGTACTCGAAGGCGCGCGAGATCACCATCGGCTCGGCGCCGGTGCTCGCCATCCGCATCGGCTACGTCGGCGAGCTGGGCTGGGAGCTGCACATCCGAACGGAGTACGCGGCGCACGTGGAGGAGCTGCTGCGAGCCGCCGGCGAAGTGCACGGGATCGTCGACGTCGGCTACCGCACGATCGACACGATGCGGATGGAGAAGGGCTACCTCTACTGGAGCACCGACATCACGCCCGACACCACCCCGTGGGAGGCCGGCCTCGGCTGGCGGGTGAACCTGGACAAGGGCGACTTCCTCGGCCGCGACGCCCTCGTCGCGCAGCGGGAGGGAGGCGTCAGCCGCACGCTGTGCACGTTCACGCTCGAGTCGATGGCCTACCCCGTCAGTGGCGAGGCGATCATGCTGCCCGGCGGCGACGGCACGGTGGTGGGCTTCACCACCAGCGCCAACTTCGGGCACACCGTCGGCAAACCGATCGTCTACGGGTATCTCCCGGTGGAGCTGGCCGCCCGCAGCGACTTCGTGATCGAGGTGTACGGCGAGCCGATCCCGGCCGTCCGCCACGACCGCCCGCTCTACGACCCCGACAACCTGCGCCTCAAGGCATGATCGCGAGATGACCGAGCTCGCCGACGCCCTCGCCCGCATCCCCTTCCTCCGCGACGTCGACCCCGCGACCGTCACACGGCTGGCCGGGCTGACCAACGTCAACCACCTCGTCGACACCGGCAGCGACCGGCTCGTGCTGCGCATCCCGGGCGCGGGCACCAGCGAGTACATCGACCGGCAGGCAGAGGAGGTGGCCGCCCGCTCCGCCTCGGCCGCCGGGGTGAACGCCGAGATCCTGTTCTTCGACGCGGCCGACGGGCTGATGGTCACCCGCTTCGTGGACGGTGCGGTGACGATGAACGCCGAACGCTTCCGCGACCTCGCCGCTGTCGCCCGCGCCGGCCGCGCCTTCCACCGGTTGCACACGACAGCGGCGCCGTTCGCCACCGACTTCCGCCTGTTCGAGATGATCGACGACTACAAGCGCCTGCTCGCCGACAAGGGCGCCACCCTGCCCGACGGCTACGAGGCGACGGAGGCGGTCGCCACCGCCACCCGGCTCGCGCTCGAAGCCACCCCCCGGCCGCTGGTGCCGTCGCACTGCGACCCGCTGTGCGAGAACTTCCTCGACACCGGCGAGCGGATGGTGGTCATCGACTACGAGTACGGCGGCAACAACGACCCGATGTGGGATCTCGGCGACCTCAGCGTGGAAGGCGAGTTCGGCCCCGAGCAGGACGCGGCGCTGCTGCGCGCCTACTTCGGTGGCGAACCCCCGGCCCACGAGGTCGGCCGGATGGTCGCGTACAAGGCGCTGTGCGATCTGCTGTGGACCCTGTGGGGCATCATCCAGCACGTCAACGACAACCCCGCCGACGACTTCTGGGCCTACGCCGTCAACCGCTTCGAGCGCTGCCGGGCTCTGCTCCACTCCCCCGGCTACGCCGCCCACCTGGCCGCCATCGCCGCCTGAAGCCGCCGCCGCAGTCAGGACGGCTGCGGCCCGGCGAGATCAGGGTGGGTATGTCTCGGCGACGACGGAGCCGTCGGCTGCGACGGCTTCGATGCGCGTGACATCGATGTTGGGGTCGGGCTCGAAGGTGACGGGCTGGAGGAAGTAGCCCTCGGCGCCGACCTCAGCGGTGACGATCGCGCCGTTGCTGAGGGTGACCCGGGCGACGGTCGCCGGGTGCGGCACCCATCCGTAGAGCCTGACGAGGGTGGCATCGGCGTCGGTGGTGTTGGGGGCGGCCGCGTAGGGCTGTCCGGCGACGAAGGAATCGGACCGCGCTTGGGCGTCGCATCCCATCGAGGCACCGTTCCATGTGCCGCCAGGGTTCTTCTCGACGATGAGGTTGCCGAAGCCGTGATCGGAATCGAGTATCCACAGTTCGATGGTGTCGCCTCGGCTGTCGATCGCACTCGCGGCGAGGCGTGCGTCGTCGGTGGTGATGTTGCATGGGGCCGAGTTGACGAGATCTGTCGTGTTGTGGTCGAAGAGCCCGTTGGCGGCGGCGGTGCCCGCGAGGACACCGACGGCGAGTGCGCCGGCGAGGAGCGGCCCACGCGTTCGGCGCCGGCGGCTGGTGTGGGGACGTACGACCTTGCGGGAAAGGGTCTGTTCGTCGATGAACGCGGTCAGCGCGGCGCGCTCGCGATGGAGGACGCCGGTGTCCGGGGGGTCGACGTGGTGGGCGTCGCGCAGCAAGGTGAGTTCATCCATGGCGGCTGACTCCTTCGGGTTCGATGGTCGGGTCGGCGTTGGGCTGGAGGTGGTCGCGCACCTGCGAGCGGGCGCGGCTGATGCGGGAGCGGACGGTGCCGACAGGGGTGTCCATCACGACAGCGATCTCGCTGTACGTGAGCTGCTCGACGGCGAACAGGATCAGCGCTTCTCGATCGGCCGGGAGCAGCCGGTCGAGCGCCTGCTGCAGGACCGCGAGGCGCAGACGGGCGTCGAGCTCGTCGTCAACTCGCGCGATCTCGTCGGCCCCACTCGGTTTCGCCAGCCGCGCCCACGCCCGCTCGGCACGCTCACCGTCGCGCAGGTGCCGGCGCAACACATTGTTGGCGATGCCGTAGAGCCAGGCGCGAACGGTGCCGCGAGCCGGGTCGAATCGGGCCCGAGTGTCGAACGCGACCCGGAACACCTCGCCGGCCAGATCATCGGCGCGACTGCGGCCGAGGCGACGGGCAAGGTAGGCATGGATCGTGACGTAGTGGCGGTCGAAGATCTCCCCGAATCGGGCCGGGTCGCCATCAACGGCTGCCATGATCTCGTCGTCGCTCGCGTTCACATCTGGTTGTTGTCCGATGTCGCCCGATCGGTTCTCGACGGCAGGGTGGAAGGGTAGCTCTACCGCCGTTCGCGCTCGGCGACAGCCGAGTGTGGCGGCCGCGCCGGGTGGACGCCAGCGGTCACTTCGGTGCAATCTGGGTCGATGGCTCGACGAGCCCTGATCTCGCTTGCGGGGCTCGTCTCGCTGACCATCGCCTGCTCCAACGGTCCGAACTCCGCCGACGTCTCGTCCCCCAGGACCAACTCCGATGCCACCGAACAGGCGACGTCCCCGAACCCACCGGTCTTCGTGCACAGCGGAGGCTGCGGTGAAGCATTCTTCTGGGCCGCCAACGATGACAGCACCATCGCACTGCGCATCCAGACCGCCGTCCCCACTGACCGCGCCAACGAGGTCGTCGTCGATCTCAGCGAGCCGCTCGGGACTCTCGTCGAACTTCAGCACGGCACGTCGTTGCAGATGTCGCTGTGCGGTGACATCACCGACGACACGTACCGCCTCGATGTATCGGTGCCCGCCGTCAGCGGAACAGTCACCTTCACCTTCGGTGCCGGACCCGCCAGATGCGTGGATGGCGGCTACGACGGCACAGCCGAACTCGATGACGTCGAGTTCGGCGACGGCACCTTCATCGAGTCGTTGACGGTGAGCACCACCGAGCTCGGATGCTTCGCCGGATAGCGCCATGAGGCGAACGGGAGCGGCGATCGGGTTTGCAGCGCTGTTGCTGATCGGCTGCAGCGACACCGACGACGCGCGGCAAGCGACAGCGAGCACCCAGATTTCGGTACCCGGCGCCCCATCCGCAGATGTTCAGCGGAGGTTGGCACAACTCGAAGCGTTCGAACCCGACCCGACGCTGGCGGGCCAGCAGTGCGGTGACCTCTCGGTGTCGAACGGTTCGGTCCAGCTCGATGCGACCGGCTCGTCGTTGGCACGAGCCATCCAGACCAATCAGCCGGTACCGCAGTCGGACCTGCACCTCAGCGTCCGTTTCGGGTCGGGGTTCCCATCACTCACGTGCACCGATCTCGAGTCCGAGGTGCATCGCGCCACGGTCGAGGAGTCGTGGCCGGCGTCTGCGACGAGCGCCACCTTCACCGTCGTGACGGCCGAGCAATGCTCGTCGGCAACGCTCCAGCTGGTCGGCGTTGCCGTGTTCGCTCCCGACGGCCAGATCGCGCAACTCGGCGAGATCTCCATCACCAACCTGGCCTGGCAGTGGTGGCCCCCGTTCGAGTGCCACTTGGTCGACGACCCTCCCGCAGACTGATGCGCCGGCCGAGCCGGTCCACCCGTGGACGGTGCGCGCCGGCTCAGTCGCCGGCGGCGAGGGTTTCGGTGGTGTCGGTGGTGTGGGTCTCGACGACGTGGAGGTCGGCGCGCCAGCCGATCTCGGTGCCGTCGGGGCG
>CAYZFZ010000231.1:0-5951 GCA_964477795.1 uncultured Bifidobacterium sp. | reverse complement strand
GCGGTACACGCTGTCGCCGTCGCCGCGGTAGTTCTTCGCGGCGTTGATGCCGCCCTGGGCGGCGATGCTGTGCGCGCGGCGCGGCGAGTCGTGGAACGTGAACACCTCGACGTCGTAGCCGAGCTCGGCCATGGTGGCCGCGGCCGAGGCACCGGCAAGACCGCTGCCCACCACGATGACCTTGAACTTGCGCTTGTTGTTGGGGTTGACCAGCTTGAGGTCGGCTTTGTAGTTGTCCCACTTGTCGGCGATGGGGCCGGCGGGGATCTTGCTGTCGAGCACTACGTCGGACATGTCGGTCACTTCCCCACGATCCCGGCGAGCACGGCGATCGGGAAGGACACGTTGCCCACCACGATCAGCGTTGCCACCCCGATGGCGAGGTGCTTGCGCCACATCTTGAACTTCGGGTTGTTCCAACCCATCGACTGGAACACGCTCCAGACGCCGTGGAACAGGTGGATGCCCAGCGCGATGTTGGCGACGATGTAGAGCACCGCCACCGGCACGCGCTCGAAGCTGCGCACCACGTTGCCGTAGGCGTCGCCGCGCACGAACTCGCCGTCGGCGGCGCTGACGCCGATGTTGTTGGCGAAGCCCCACGTCAGGTCGGCGAGGTGCCAGATGACGAAGAGGAAGACGATGATGCCCGTCCAGCGCATGGTGCGGCTGGCGAAGCTGGCGATCTGGTAGTCGCGGGGGCTCTGGTACTTCACCGAGCGGGCGTGGCGGTTCATCCGGGTGAGGCTGTACGCGGCGTGGATGTGCAGCGCGACCGCACCGAACAGGCCGATGCGCATGAGCCACAGCACGACGGTGCGCGGCATGATCGGCACGAGCAGCTCGCGCAGGAACTCGCCGTACTCGTTGAGGTGCTCGGCGCCCAGGTACATCTTCAGGTTGCCGATCATGTGGGCGAGCACGAAGCCGAGCAGCATGATGCCGGTGACGGCCATCGCGTACTTCTTGCCGACGGCGGTGCCGTACAGATCGGTGAGGAAGAACTTGCGGCGCTTCTTCGGGGCGACCGCGGTGCCGGTGACCGGCCCGCGCGACTGGATTGCCTGTGCCATCAGTGGACGGCCTTTCCGAGTGAACTGAGGTGTCGAATCGAACGGTAGCGAACGCGGGGCCCGCGGAGGAACTCCGTGGCGCTAGCCGATGCCAAGAAACCCCTCGTGCGAAAACGGAACCGGCCGGCACCGGTTGCCCGGTGCCGGCCAGCGTGGTTCACACGAGGCAGCGACGCATCACGTCACTGCGACAGTGGTCGGTCAGACGCCCCAGAGCGCCTTGAACGCATCCTCGGCACCCGGCGGCATCCAGTCGCCACCGGCGTCGATGATCGGCTGGGCCTTCTCCGGCGTGTCGATGATGATGGTGGGCAGCTTGGCAGCCTCACGCTCTTCGGTGAGCTCCATGCCGACGCTCAGGCGAGCAGCGGCATCGACCATCAGCCATGCGGCGTAACCCTTCGGGTCGGTCGACCATGCCTTCATCGTGCCGTCGACGATCTCCTGCAGGTCGATGGTGCTGAAGTCCTGACCGTAGACCGTGATGCCACCGCCGAGACCCGCGTCGTTGAGGGCAGCGGTGACGCCACCGGGCAGGTCGCCGAAGGAGTTGAAGACGTAGTTGATCGACGAGTCGGCCTGGACGGCCGAGGCGACGGCTGCGGGCACCTTGCCACCGATGAGGTCGTCGAGCGTGACGTTCAGTTCGGTGTACTTGCAGTTGGCGCAGTTCTCCTTCAGCCGGGCGATGTAGGCGTCGGTCTCGGCCTTGAGCACCGCGAAGTCCGGGATGCTCACGATCAAGATGTTGGCCGCACCCTGCGAGTCGACGATCGCCCAGTCCGCCATCAGCGGGCCGGTGACCTCGACGAAGGAGTTGTCACCGCAGTTGGAGTAGACGTTGTTGGTCTCGGGATCCGGCGTGTCGGTGCTGTAGCACGTGACGAACGGGATGCCCTTCTCCTTGGCGGCCTCGATCTGCGGCTCGATCTGGGCGGCCGAGATGCCCGAGAACGCGATGTAGTCGACGCCGGCGTCGATCGCGGCCTGGATGCCCGGGCCCGGGTCGGCACTCTGCATCGGGAAGATCTGGAGATCCCAGCCGAGGGCCTCGGTGGCGGCCTTGAAGCCGGGCGTCTCGTAGGCGGCGCACGTGGGCACGTCGCACTCCATCCACCCGAACGTCTTCTTCTCCGGCACGCTGGTGAGCGGAATCGTCACACCGAGCACGCCGTCCCACTCCATGTGCGCATCCACGTTGGCCTGCGCAGCTGCGATGCCGGCGTCGTCGCCCGCAGCGGCCGTGTCGCCGGTTGCCGTGGTGTCACCCGTGGCAGCGGTCTCGGCGGTGGTGGCGGCTGTGGTCGTGTCCGACGACTTGTCATCGTCGCCGCACGCGGCGAGCACGACGGTGGCACACGCGAGCGCTGCCAGAGCTGTTCTGATCTTGGTCATGTATATCCCCCTGTAGGACGAGGCGCGGGCTTGGATGCGATCCTCGTGTGGCGCAGTTTATTGATACCGCCACCAGTTTGCTAGTGTTTCTTTTTCGGGGGGCTGCGCCGAGCGCTCTCGGCCGCCATCGGGGAGGTTCGGAATGAAAGACGCGCTGCGAATCGAAGGGCTGTCCAAGACCTTCCCGGGCCAGGCCGCGCTCATCGACGTCGACCTCGACGTCGCCGCCGGCGAGGTCCACGCGCTCGTGGGCCAGAACGGCTCTGGCAAGTCAACGCTCATCAAGGTGCTGGCCGGCTACCACCAGCCGGACTTCGGCGCGCTGGGCTTCGCCAACGGCGTGCCGCTCGCGCTCGGCGATGCCCGCGCTGCCGCGCAGGCAGGCATCCGCTTCGTCCACCAAGACCTCGGGCTGGTGGGCATGTTGAGCACGGTCGAGAACATCGCGGTCACCGCCGGGTACCGCACGGGTTTCGGCGGGCGTATCAACTGGCGTCAAGAAACCAAGCGGGCCAAGCACGCCATGGATGCGCTCGGCATGGGCGACATCGACGTGAAGGCGCCGGTGGACACCCTGCCCCCGTCGCAGAAGACAGCGGTCGCCATCGCGCGTGCCGTCGACGGATGGGACCACGGCGCCAACCTGCTGGTGCTCGACGAGCCCACGGCAACGCTGCCGGGCACCGACGTCCGCCGGCTGTTCCAGGTGATCCACCGCCTCAAGGAGCGCGGCGTCTCCATCCTCTACGTGTCGCACCACCTCGACGAGGTGTTCGAGCTCGCCGACCGCGTCACGATCCTGCGCGATGCCCGCAAGGTGGGCACGTTCCCGGTGAAGGAGCTCGACCACGACTCGCTCATCGAGCGGATCATCGGCCATCGCATCAAGCACGCGACGGCGTCCACCCGCGGCGACAAGAACGCCCCGATGCTGTCCGTGAAGGGCCTGGCCGGCGGCAACGTGCACGGCATCGACATCGAGGTGCAGCAGGGCGAGATCGTCGGCATCGCCGGCATCACCGGCTCCGGCCGCGAGCACGTGCTGGAGCTGATCTCCGGCCAGATGCCACGCGACGAGGGCGACGTGTGGGTGAACGGCCAGTGGGTGGAGAACTACAGCCCCATCTCCGCGATGGCAGCGGGCATCGCGTTCGTCCCCGCCGATCGTGCGCTGCGCGGCACCGTCGGCATCATGACCGTCCGCGAGAACCTCACGCTCGCCGACCTGCGCCCTCACTTCGTCGGTCTCCGGTTGCGCCACAAGCGCGAGATCAAGGAGACCAAGTCCTGGATCGACCAGCTGTCGATCAAGGCGCCCGGCGCGGAAGCGCTCATCGGGGCACTCAGCGGCGGCAACCAGCAGAAGGTCATGTTCGGCAAGGCGCTGCGCCTGGCCCCGAAGTTGCTGCTGCTGTCCGAACCCACCCAGGGCATCGACATCGGTGCCAAGGACCAGATCCACACGCTCATCGACGAATCGGCCGGAGAGGGGGTGGCGACGCTGGTGGCATCCACCGACACCGACGAGCTCGTCCGCCTCTGCCACCGGGTCGTCGTCCTGATCGAGGGCCGCATCGTCGCGGAGCTCACAGGCGACGACATCACGGCCGAGAGCATCGAGCACACCCAACTGCAGACCACGACCCGGAGCGACTCATGATCAAGAAACTCGGCCTCGACAAGTACAGCGCGCTCTACCTCTGGGCGTTCTTCATGATCACGTTCACGATCGTGCGACCAGACACGTTCCTCACGGTGTCGTCGTTCAAGATCGTGATCACCGAGAACATCATCTTCGGCGTGCTGGCGCTGGCCTTCCTGGTGCCGCTCACCACGGCCACCTACGACCTCGCCATCGGCAGCAACATGTCGATGGCGCTCGTGATCGTCAACTACATCGCCAAGTTCACCAAGATCTCGCCGGTGCTCGGCATGTTCATCGCACTCGGTGCCTGCGCCATCTCCGGCTTCATCTCCGGCTTCTTCGTGGTGAAGCTGAAGGTGAACAGCTTCATCGCCACGCTGGGCATGAGCCAGGTGATCACGGCGTTCATCCTGCACACGTCCGAGCAGACCATCAGCGGTGCACTCAGCAACGACTACAAGCGGATCGGCAACGGCCAGCTGTGGGGCCTGCCGTACTTCTCCTACTACCTGCTGATCCTCGCCATCGTCCTGTGGTACGTGCTCGAGCACACTCCCCTCGGCCGCCACATGTTCGCCGTCGGCGGCAACCCGGAGGCCGCCCGCCTCGCCGGCGTCAAGACCGACCGTCTCGTGTGGGGCTCGCTCGTCGCGTCCGGCGTCATCGCCGGCTTCGCCGGTCTCATCTACTCGTGGAAGGTCGGCACCTACGGCCCGTCCATCGGCCCCGGCTACCTGTTCTCCGCCATTGCGGCCGTGTTCTTCGGTGCCTCGCAGCTCAAGGGCCGGCCCAACGTGTGGGGCACGATGATCGCCCTGTTCGCGCTGGCCTGGGGCATCAAGGGCCTGCAGCTCACGTTCACCACCAACACCAACTGGATCCAGAAGCTGTTCGAGGGCGCCTCGCTGCTCGCCGCAGTGTCGCTGGCCAGCCGCCACCTGGTGGTGAAGCGGCGCAAGATCAAGCCCAGCGGGCCGGCACCAGCAGCGGCCACGGCTGCTGGGTCGGCAGCGACCGCGGCCACGGTCGCGACCGCTGCCGCCGACGCCGCACCGGCCCCCGAACCGACCGGCTGACCGACATCCACCCCACCGGGGCGGTGGTGGGGCCGGTGTACAGAAACTCACCGCCACCGGATCGTCGGCGACTCCCGGAGTTCGTGCAGTCGATCCGAAGTCAATACACTCAGCACGTTTGCCCAACCAGCGCGGTGTACCCCGCTGCGCCCGAGAGACCCGGAGATCACCGGTGCCAGCACTTATCGCCGAAGGCGGTTTTCAGGAGTTCACGCTCAAAGGAGGCGAATGGGCAGTCCTGCTGCTCTCCGCCGCAGCCGCCCTTCTCGCCATTGCAGTCGGTTTCTTCCTCGCCAAGCTGGTGATGGCCGAAGACGACGGCTCGCCGAAGATGCGGGACATCGCTCGGGCCATCCAGGTCGGCGCCGCCGCCTACCTGAAGCGCCAGTTCAAGACGATCGCGATCATCCTCGTGCCCCTGGCCATCATCGTGTTCCTCACCAGCACGGAGATCGTCAAGCCCGACGACACCGTCGCCCTCTCGTGGGCCGCGTCCGGCACGTTCCGCACGCTCGCGTTCATCCTCGGCTGCCTCGCGTCCGGTTTCACCGGCTACATCGGCATGACACTGGCCACCCGTGGCAACGTGCGCACGGCTGCGGCCGCCCTCACCAACAGCATGCCGCGTGCGCTCACCGTGGCGTTCCGCACCGGCGGCGTTGCCGGCATGTTCACCGTGGGTCTCGGCCTGCTCGGCGCCACCGGCATCATCATGGCGTTCCAGAACACCAGCTCGGCGATCCTCATCGGCTTCGGCTTCGG
>CAYZFZ010000230.1:0-6000 GCA_964477795.1 uncultured Bifidobacterium sp. | reverse complement strand
ATCTCGTCGTCGCGCTGCACCAACGAGGAAGTGTTCGTGGTGCAGAAGATGGTCCGCGCCGCGTTCACCAACAACAACATCGACACCTGCGCGCGAGTCTGTCACTCGCCGACCGGCTACGGGTTGAAGCAGACCTTCGGCACCTCCGCCGGGACGCAGGATTTCCGGTCGGTTGAATCGGCCGACGTGATCATGGTGATCGGCGCCAACCCGACCGACGCGCATCCGGTCTTCGGCTCGCGGATGAAGAAGCGGCTGCGCGAGGGGGCGAAGCTGATCGTCGCCGATCCGCGCCGGATCGACCTGGTCCGGAGCCCGCACGTCGCGGCGACGCACCACCTCCAGCTGCGTCCGGGGACGAACGTCGCCCTGATCAATGCGCTGGCCCACGTGGTGGTGACCGAGGGGCTGGTGGACGAGGCCTTCGTGGCCGAGCGGTGCGACGCGGCGTCGTTCGGGCAGTGGCGCGAGTTCATCGCCCGCGCCGAGCAGTCGCCGGAGGCCACCGAGGCGATCACCGGCGTGCCGGCGGCCGAGGTGCGGGCCGCGGCGCGGCTCTACGCGACGGCGCCGAACGGCGCGATCTACTACGGCCTCGGCGTCACCGAGCACAGCCAGGGCAGCACGATGGTGATGGGCATGGCCAACCTCGCGCTCGCCACCGGCAACCTCGGCCGCGACGGCGTCGGCGTGAACCCTCTGCGCGGCCAGAACAACGTGCAGGGCTCGTGCGACATGGGCTCGTTCCCCCACGAGCTGTCCGGCTACCGCCACGTCAGCGACGACGCCACCCGCGCCACCTTCGAGGCGTTCTGGGGGCACACCCTCCTCGCCGAGCCCGGCCTGCGCATCCCCAACATGTTCGACGCCGCGATCGACGGCGAGTTCAAGGGCCTGTTCGTGCAGGGCGAGGACATCGCCCAGAGCGACCCCAACACCGTGCACGTCATGCACGCGCTGCGCTCGATGGAGCTGGTGATCGTGCAGGACCGGTTCATCAACGAGACCGACAAGGTCGCCCACGTGTTCTTCCCGGGCACCTCGTTCCTGGAGAAGGACGGCACGTTCACCAACGCCGAGCGGCGCATCAATCGCGTGCGCCCGGCGATGCGCCCGCGCAACGGCAAGCAGGAGTGGGAGGTCGTGGCCGAGCTGTCGGCGGCGCTCGGCGCGCCCATGCACTACACCGACGCATCGCAGATCATGGACGAGATCGCCGCGCTCACGCCCACGTTCGCCGGGGTCTCGTTCGCGATGCTCGACGAGCGCGGCAGCGTGCAGTGGCCCTGCAACGACGCCCACCCGAACGGTTCGCCGATCATGCACGAGGGCACGTTCGTGCGCGGGCTCGGCCGCTTCACCCCCACGCCCTATGTGCCCACCGAGGAGAAGAGCAGCCGCCGCTTCCCGCTGCTGCTCACCACCGGTCGCATCCTCAGCCAGTACAACGTGGGTGCCCAGACCCGGCGCACGGACAACGTGCAGTGGCACGGCGAGGACGTGCTCGAGATCCACCCGGCCGACGCGGAGGAGCGTGGCATCCGCACCGGCGACGAGGTGACGCTCGCCAGCCGGGTGGGCGCCACCACGCTCCACGCCCTGGTCAGCGAGCGGATGGCGCAGGGCGTCGTCTACACCACGTTCCACCACCCGGTCAGCGGCGCCAACGTGGTCACCACCGAGCACAGCGACTGGGCGACGAACTGCCCGGAGTACAAGGTCACCGCCGTGCAGGTGAGCCCCGGTCGCTCGGCCGCGACCGTGGAGATCGACCATCCCGAGCACCGCCTCGGTGCGCTCGTGCGCATGGCCAACCAGATCGCCCGCCAGATGGCCGCCGACCCGACGGTGGATGCCGTCGCCGCGACCGCCGCCCACATCGGCAAGTTCTGGGAGCACGAGATGCGCGTCGACCTGGTGGCCGCGATCGACGGTGGCACGGTCACCGTCGACGACGTGGTGATCGAGGCGATGCACCGCCTCGCCGTCCCCGTGTAGCTCGCTCGACCTCCATCGTTCGCTCGCTGCGCGGCACGCCGCGGCGCTGCGCCGCGGCATTTCCCGCCGAATCGCTTGCATCGGGCTCCATTGGGCGATAAATACGATCAAGTATGTCAACAATTGATCGCACCAGTCGCCGAGCTGCCCGTCACCGGGGCCGGCTGGCCGCCGCCCTCTTCGTGTCCGTGCTCGTGGTCGCGGCCTGCGGCGACGACTCGACCACCGAATCGGCCGCCACCCCAGCCGAGGCGACGACCGGCGCCGGCGCGCCGAGCCAGCTCGAGGGCACCGTGCGGCTGGGCTACTTCCCGAACGTCACCCACGCGCCGGCGCTCGTGGGTGTCGCGGAGGGCACGTTCGCGGCGGCGCTCGGTGATGGCGTCGACCTGCGGACGTTCACCTTCAACGCCGGCACGGAGGCCGTGGAGGCGCTGCTCGCCGAGTCGCTCGACCTCACCTTCATCGGGCCCAACCCGGCCATCAACGCGTTCGCCAAGTCCGCCGGCGAGGCGATCCGCATCATCTCCGGCAGCACGTCCGGCGGCGCCTACCTCGTCGTCAAGCCGGAGATCACATCGGCGGACCAGCTCGCCGGCACCACCCTGGCCACGCCGTCGCTGGGCAACACGCAAGACGTCGCCCTGCGCGCCTGGCTGAAGCAGAACTTTCTGGAGACCACGCCCGAGGGTGGCGGCGACGTGTCGATCCTGCCGCAGAGCAACTCGACGACGCTCGACTCGTTCATCAGCGGCGCCATCGACGGCGCCTGGGTGCCCGAGCCGTGGGCCACACGCCTGGTGGAGGAGGGCGGCGGCAGGGTGCTCGTCGACGAGCGCGACCTGTGGCCCGACACGAAGGGCGAGTACGTCACGACCCACGTCATCGTCCGCACCGCGTTCCTGAACGACCACCCCGAGCTGGTGAAGGCCGTGCTGGCCGGCCTCGCCGACGCGATCGACGTGATCACCGACGCTCCGACCGCGGCCCAGGCCGACGTGGTGGCGCAGATCGGCGAGATCACCGGCTCGGCACCCGATGCCGGCGTGATCGCGAAGAGCTTCGCCAACCTCACCTTCACGCTCGACCCGATCGCCGCCTCGCTGCAGAAGTCGGCCGACGACGCGATCGCCGTCGGCCTGCTCGACCCGGTGGACCTCGACGGCATCTACGACCTGACCCTGCTGAACGAGGTGCTCGCCGATCGCGGCACGGCACCCGTGAGCGGACTGTGAGCACAAGATGAGCCTCGTCCTCCCGCGGCCCGGAAGCGTCGCCCCACAACCATCATCGAGCACTCACGACGAGGTGCTCGTGCTGCACGGCGTGTCGAAGCGCCATGGCCACGGCAATGCCGCCGTCGTCGCGCTGGACGGCGTGAGCCTCACCGTGCGCCGCAGCGAGTTCGTCTGCCTGGTCGGCGCCTCCGGCTGCGGCAAGACGACGTTGCTGTCGCTGGTGGCCGGGCTCGACCAGCCCACCGCCGGCACGCTGCGCGTCGAGGGCCGCACGAGCCTGATGTTCCAGGAATCGGCGCTGCTGCCGTGGCGCACGGCCGCGCAGAACGTGGAGCTCGCGCTCAAGCTGGCCGGCGTGCCTCGCCGTGAACGGCGCGAGCAGGCCATCGAGCTACTGGCGTCGGTGCATCTCGCCGAGTTCGCCGGCAAGCGGCCGCACGAGCTCAGCGGCGGCATGCGCCAGCGCGTCGCGCTCGCCCGTGCACTCGCTCAGCGCGCCGACGTGCTGCTGATGGACGAGCCCTTCGGTGCGCTCGACGCGATCACCCGCGACGTGCTGCACGACGAGCTGGAGCGGGTGGTGCGCGAGCGCGGTCTCACGGTGGTGTTCGTCACCCACAACGTGCGCGAGGCCAGCCGCCTCGGCGACCGCATCGTGCTGCTGTCCAGCCGGCCGGGCCGTGTGGTCGAGGAGTTCGACGTGCCAGTTGCCCGCCCCCGGCGGATCGAGTCGCCCGACGTGTCGGCGATCGCGGCGACCGTCACCGCCCGCCTGCGCGAGGAGGTGCGCCGCCATGCTCGCTGAGCAGACGATCGACGAGGAGCTCGCCGGCCTCGACAACCTGGAGGTGGCCGGCGACCGGCGCGCGCCGAGGGCGCTGCGCGTGTGGAGCGCTGCCTGGCCGAAGCTGGCCGCGATCGGGCTCGTGCTCGCGATCTGGCAGCTCGCCGTGTGGCGCGAGTGGAAGCCGACCTATGTGCTGCCATCGCCGGCAATGGTGTGGGAGCGGCTGGTCGCCGACATCGGCACGGCGAAGCTGGGGAGCGCCGTGTACGCCACCATGCGCCGTGCAGTGCTCGGCTTCCTGGTCTCGATCGTGATCGGCGGCCTCGTCGGCATCGCCGTCTCCGCCTCGCGCAGGGTGCGCGCCGCGATCGGCTCGCTGATCACCGGGCTGCAGACGATGCCGTCGATCGCCTGGTTCCCGCTCGCCATCCTGCTGTTCGGCCTCACCGAGACCGCGATCACGTTCGTGGTCGTGCTCGGTGCAACCCCGTCCATCGCCAACGGCGTGATCGGCGGCATCGACAGCGTGCCACCGCTGCTGCGCCGTGTCGGCCGCAGCATGGGTGCCACGCCGATCGGTCTCTACCGCGACTTCGTGCTGCCGGCGGCGATGCCGTCGGTGGTGTCAGGCCTCAAGCAGGGCTGGGCGTTCGCCTGGCGCAGCCTGATGGCCGGCGAGCTGCTCGTCATCATCCCCGGCACCCAGACGATCGGTACCCGGCTGCAGTTCGCCCGCGAGCTGTCCGACGCGAAGGGCGTCATCGCGACGATGATCGTGATCCTCGTCATCGGCATCGCGGTCGACACGCTCGTGTTCAGCCGGCTGGAGCGGCGGGTGCTGCGCAACCGCGGGCTCGGCGCCGCGCACTGACCGCGGGCTACTTCGAGCGCTTCTGCACGTTCGCCCAGTCGTCCTTCAGCCCCACCGTGCGATGGAACAGGCCGGAGATCTCCGGGTCGGCGGCGTAGTAGCCGAGCCGTTCGAACTGCACCACCTGGCCGGGAGCGACATCGCCCAGCGCAGCCTCGGCCTTGCCGGTGAGCACGGTCTTCGAGTCGGCGCGCAGGTCGTCCATCGGGTCGCCGGTGCGCTCGCCGGGCACGTCGGCCGTGAACAGCCGCTCGTACTGGGCAGCGGTGACGTCGACGGCGTGGTCGGTGGACACCCAGTGGATCGTGGCCTTCACCTTGCGCCCGTCGGGGGCACTACCGCCGCGGGTGGCGGGGTCGTAGGTGCACTGCACCTCGGTGACGTTGCCCGCGCCGTCGGTGCTGAAGCCGGTGCAGCGCACGTAGAACGCTCCCCGCAGGCGCACCTCCGTGCCGGGCGTGAGGCGGAAGTACTTCGGTGGCGGCTCGGCCTTGAAGTCGTCGTCCTCGATCCACACCTCACCGGTGAACGCCACCGTGCGCGACCCGTCGGCCGGGTTCTCCGGGTTGTTGACCAGCTCGATCATCTCCACGTGACCCTCGGGCCAGTTGGTGACGACCAGCCTGACCGGCCGCAGCACGGCCATGCGGCGCAGCGCGGTTCGGTTCAGCTCGTTGCGGATGAACCACTCGAGCAGCTCGATCTGGTGGCGGCTGTTGGTCTTGGCGACGCCGATGAACTCGCAGAAGTCCCGGATGGCGGTGGCCGGGTAGCCGCGCCGGCGCAGCGCCCGCAGCGTGGGCAGGCGCGGGTCGTCCCACCCCTCGACGATGCCGTCGTCGATCAGCTGGCGCAGCTTGCGCTTGGAGGTGACCGTGTACGTGAGCTCGAGCCGGGCGAACTCGGTCTGGCGTGGCTGGTCGCCGGGCAGCGGGCAGTGCTCGAGGTACCAGTCGTACAGGGCGCGGTGGCTGTCGAACTCCAGCGAGCACAGGCTGTGGGTGACACCCTCGATCGCGTCGCTCTGCCCGTGCGCCCAGTCGTAGGTGGGGTACAGCACCCACTGGTCGCCCGTGCGGTGGTGGTGCTCGTGGCGGATGCGGTAC
>CAYZFZ010000229.1:0-6021 GCA_964477795.1 uncultured Bifidobacterium sp. | reverse complement strand
CTGGCACCAGCCGCGGGCGAGCTCGAGCTCTTCGCGGGTGACGGTGAGCGGGATCATCACCTCGACGATCGGGTTCTTGCCCTTCTTGCGCAGCGAGGCCGCCGCGGCCATCAGCGCCTTGACCTGCATCGCGTAGAGGCCGGGCTTGACGACACCGAGGCGCACGCCGCGCGTGCCGATCATCGGGTTGTGCTCGGCCCACTCCTCGGCGGCCTTCAGCTCCGCGGTCTCGGTCTTGCTGAGGCCCTTCGACGCCTGCTTCATGCGCAGCTCTTCCGCTGACGGCAGGAACTCGTGCAGCGGCGGGTCGAGCAGGCGCACCGTCACCGGCAGCCCGTCCATCGCCAGCAGGATCTCCTCGAAGTCGATCTGCTGCACCCGGCCCAGCTCCTCCAGCGCGGCCGCCTCCTCCGCCGGGGTGTCGGCGAGGATCATCTGGCGCACCACCGGCAGGCGATCGGGGGCCAGGAACATGTGCTCGGTGCGGCACAGACCGATGCCTTCCGCCCCCATCTCGCGGGCGTTCGTGGCATCCTCGCCGGTGTCGGCGTTGGCACGCACGCCGAGTTTGCCCTTGCGGATGGCATCCGCCCATTTCAGGATCGTGTGGAACTCGGCTGGCGGCTCGGCGGCGGCCAGCTTCATCTCGCCCAGCAGCACCTCGCCGGTGGTGCCGTCGATGCTGATCGTGTCGCCTTCGTTGACGACGACGGACCCGACGTGGAACGAGCGGCCGTCGATCTTGATCGCGTCGGCACCGACGATGGCGGGCTTGCCCCAGCCACGGGCGACCACCGCTGCGTGGCTGACGAGGCCGCCGCGGGCGGTGAGGATGCCCTCGCTGACCATCATGCCGTGCACGTCTTCCGGGCTGGTCTCACTGCGGACGAGGATGACCTTCTCGCCGCGCTCGGCGGCCTCGACCGCGTGGTCGGCGGTGAAGTACACGCGGCCGACGGCGGCGCCCGGCGACGCGGCCAGACCCTTCGCCAGCGCCTTGCCCTTGTTCGCGAACTGCGGGTGCAGCACCTGATCGAGGTGCTCGGCGCCCACGCGCATGATGGCTTCCTGCTTCGTGATGCTCCACTTGGCGCCGGGCTTGCCCTGCGACTTGGCCATGTCGACGGCCATCTTCAGCGCGGCGGCGCCGGTGCGCTTGCCCACGCGGGTCTGCAGCATCCAGAGCTTGCCCTGCTCGATCGTGAACTCGGTGTCGCACATGTCCTGGTAGTGGCGCTCGAGCCGGGCGAAGATGTCGAGCAGCTCCTTGTGGATCACCGGGAAGTGCAGCTTCATGTGATCGAGGTCTTCGGTGTTGCGGATACCGGCCACCACGTCTTCGCCCTGGGCGTTGATGAGGAAGTCGCCGTACGGCTTGTTCTCGCCGGTGGCCGCGTTGCGGGTGAACCCCACGCCGGTGCCGCTGTTCTCGTCGCGGTTGCCGAACACCATCGTCTGCACGTTGACCGCGGTGCCCAGGTCGTGGCTGATGCGCTCGCGCACGCGGTAGGCGATCGCACGGGCGCCGTTCCAGCTGGCGAACACGGCCTCGATGGCGCCGCGCAACTGCTCGCGCGGCTTCTGCGGGAACGGCTTCTTGGTGACCTTCTTGACGACGGCCTGGTACTGCTTGCACAGATCCTGCAGTGCCTTCGCGCTGAGCTCGGCATCGGTGGCGACGCCGGCGGCAGCCTTCGCCTTCTCCAGCGGATGGTCGAACAGCTCGCCGTCGATGCCCAGCACGATCCGGCCGTACATGGCGATGAAGCGGCGATAGCTGTCGAACGCGAAGCGCTCGTCGTTGGTGACGCGGGCGAGGCCCTTCACGCTCTCGTCGTTGAGCCCCAGGTTGAGGACGGTGTCCATCATGCCCGGCATCGAGAACTTGGCGCCCGAGCGCACCGACACGAGCAGCGGGTCGAACGGGTCGCCCAGCTTGCGGCCCATCGTCTTCTCCAGCTTGAACACGTGCTCGGCGATCTCGGCGTCGAGGCCGTGCGGCCAGCCCTCGTGCATGTACGCCCGGCACGCATCGGTGGAGATGGTGAAGCCGGGGGGCACGGGAAGCTTCAGCACGCTCGTCATCTCGGCGAGGTTGGCGCCCTTTCCACCGAGGAGATCCTTGTGCTCCATCGGAGGGCGGCGATGCTTGTGGTCGAAGGCGTAGACGTATGACACGCCCAGAAGTCTAAGGACAGCGGCACGATCATCGGGAAAGTTCTGCAGCTCCTCAACTAGCCAGATCTTCTGGCCAGATTCGGGTAGGTTGCTCGCCATGACGGTGACGAAACCCATCCACGAAGTCAAGGATCATCTGTCGGCGGTGATCGCCGAACTGACCGAGACCGGCGAGGAGATCGAGATCACCAAGCACGGAAAGGTCGTCGCCCGTCTGGTGCCACCACGCCAGCGCGGAGTACTGCTCGGCCTTGGCGCGCGACCGGGCGTCAGCACACCGGGCGTCGAAGAACTGCGTTGGAGCGACGACGAGATCGCCGACATGTTCGGTCGGCCGGTGCTCCCGCAGTGAAGCTGCTGCTCGACACGCACGCGCTCATCTGGGCCGTGCACTCACCCGAGCGACTCGGCGCGCAGGCTCGCGCACTGCTCGTCAGCGACGATGCCGAGGTGTACGCGTCGCACGTCTCACTGTGGGAGATGGCCATCAAGCGCAGCATCGGGAAGCTCGACCAACTCGACCGGAGAGCGGCCGGCTGGTTCGAGCACTTCGTGCCCCGCTCGGGCCTGCGACCATTGCCCATCGCAGCGACTCATCTCGGAGCGGTGGAAGATCTTCCGCACCTTCACCACGACCCTTTCGACCGACTGCTCGTCACGCAAGCGCGCCAGGAAGGCATGGCGATGGTCACCCTCGACACCCACGTCTCGCAATACGACATCGACGTGATCTGGTGACCTGAACGGCTTGCCCTAGGCTCGCCCATGTGCCGTCGTCCCCTGCCGCGTTCCGACTCTTCGGGTTCCCGGTGCACATCGGCGCGGGCTTCTGGATGTTCATGGTGCTCATCGCGGTCACGAACTCGTCCTCCGAGGGGCTCGGTGTCGACGGCGCGATCATCCTCGCCGCGCTCATCGCCGCGTTCACGCTGATCCACGAGCTCGGCCACGCGGTGGCCGCGAGGGCCACGGGGGCGAAGGCGGAGATCACGCTCGCGTTCATGGCCGGCTACGCGTCGTTCGTCCCCACTCGGCCGCTCACCCGCCTCGAGCGCGTCGGCATCTCCTTCGCCGGGCCCGCCGTGCAGATCATCACCGGCACGGCGGTGTACGTCGCGCTGGGCGGGCCACTGGAGTGGCCGATCCACGGGCTCACCCCGGCGCAGTTCGGCGCGTTGTGGGCGGGCCCCGTGATCGGCCTGTTCAACCTCATCCCGATCCTGCCCTTCGACGGCGGCAACATCCTCGAGCAGGTCGTCAGCGCGTTCTCGCCCACGCACGCACGCCGGATCATGGTGGTGTTCACGGTCGTCGTCAGCGTCGGCACGATGGTGTTCATGGCCACGCAGCCCACGTTGCGCGGCCTGATCATCTTCATGGCCATCCCGCTGCTGTCGGTCGGCCAGATCATGTCGTCCGAGAAGGCTCGCGCCGCACACGCCTCCGGGCAGGAGCAGCTCGCTCGCGCGGAGGCGCTCGCCTGGGCCACGGGCGACGTCAGCCGCTTCCCGCCCGGGCATGTGCCGTCGCCGTGGTTCCGGGCCCACCAGCAGCTCCACCACGGGCACCCCGAGGTCGCCCGCCAGCTGCTGCTGGCCGACCTCTCCGACGACACTGCCGTCAACTGGTGGCCGCCCGACGCCGCCCCGCTCGCCTCGCTGGAGGAACTGCTGTCGTTGCTGCCCCGACCGCTCCCCCACGGCCGCTCGTTCAGCGACTTCGTGCTGTCGGGCATCCTGCTCCGCCTCGGCGAGTACCAGGAGGCCGCGACGTACGCGGCCGCGGCCTACGGCACTGGGCGCCCGGCGATGCTGGCCGTGCACGTGGCGCGCGCGGCCGCCGCGCTCGGCGATCGCGACATCGCGATCGCCTGGCTGCGTAGTGCTGCGACGACAGCACCAGCGCACACGCTGCAGGCCGCGATCGCCGCCGCCCCCGAGTTCGCCACGCTGCGCGACGACCCGGTGTTCGCCGGCGCCGTCAGCTCCTGACCGCGTTCCCGCTCCGCCCAGCGGGGCTCAGGCGGGCTCGACCAGCTTCGCCAGCGTCTTGGGAGCGATGAGGCAGTACGAGGTGTGGATCAGCTCACGCACCTCGTCCCAGTCGATCGGCGCGCCGAAGTCCAGCACGATCCATCCGCCGCGGGCCAGGTACGGCGCCGGGCGGCAGCGGGGATCTTCCAGTAGCGCCGGCAGCTCGTCCTTGTCCGCCTTCACACAGATCGAGCCACCCTGCCCGGGGAAGCAGAAGATCTTCTTGCGCACGCGGAAGTTGAGGTCGGTGCCCCAGGTGATCTCCTCGGTTGCCTCGGGCAGCGCGAGCGCGATCGTGCGGATGCGCTCCAGGTTCTTCGCGAGCTGCGCGGCGGTGAACGCCATGACGCTCAGTCTGGCAGAGCGCCGCGCTTGATCGAGGCGAGCGCCTCGGTGCGCGACACGGTGGTGACGGTGCCGACGGTGGCGCCGTCGACGACGAACGGGTCGCCGGCACGGGTGCCGGGCGCGACGTCGACACGCCGCAGCAGGCGGGGCGCGGCGGCGCCGCGGCTGTCCATGCGCTCGACGAGCTCCTGCCCCGGGTAGCAGCCCTTCGTGAACGACACCGCGGCCGGCACGACACCCGTCTCGGCAGGGATGGTCTCGCCGGGCACGATCTCGCTGCCCATGCTCGGCCACACCGCCGCGACCCGGGCGGCCAGCAGGCGATCCGCGTCGCCCGCTTCGGCCCCCGCCGGTGGCTCGGGGGCGGGGCCCAGCAGGTCGTAGCCGCTACCCCACGCCACCACCGCGCCGGCGGGCCGGACACCGGGGCGGGGGTCGTTGGGCCGGATGTCGTCGGGCTCGTTGCCCGCACCGTCGTGCTCGCCGTCGTGCTCGCTGTCGTCGCGGATCGCGAGGCAGCGCCAGGCCAGCGGCGCGATGTCCACCTTCACGCGGATCTTGAAGCGGTTCAAGCGCGCGATCAGTGCCTCGCCGAAGCCTGCGTCGGTGTCGAGCACGAACACCTCGTCGCCCGTGCGCCAGACGCGCAGCAGCACCTCCACCTTGCCCGTGGGCTGCAGGACGAAGCTCCAGGTGCTGTCACCCACCTGCAGCGGGCGCAGCTCCTGGGTGAGCTGGGACTGCAGGTAGGTGGACGAGTCGGGGCCCGCCACCTCGACGATGTCGCGTGGGTACTCGGTCCAGAACATGGAGGCAGTGTCGCACGTCGGCATGACACACTGCACCCATGGAAACCGATGCGGTCGTTCGGCGTGTCAGCGACGCGCTGGAGTTCACGCTCCGCCGCCTCGCGGGGCTCGCATCCGCTGTCGCCGCAGTCGCGATCCTCATCAGCGCCGCCACGTTCAGCACCGGGCTGTGGATCTTCGACGGCTCCGGCCGCTCGACATGGATCATCATCGGCGGCGCGTTCTGCCTCGTGCCGGTGCTCGCCGCGCTGATGGCGTGGTTCATGGTGCGCCGCACGGCACGCTCCAGCGCCGAACTCGTCGCGAACGTGCGCCAGTTCCTCGGCACCTCCTCCAGCTCGGCGAAGGTACTGATCGACCACGACTCCGGGCAGCCGATCGCGACCTACTCGAAGAGCTTCCACGGCCTGCAGGCCGACCTCGAGCAGCGGCGCACCGAGCTGCCGGCGCTCTACGCCGGCGTGCGCGCGATCGTCAGCGCGCCGGGCCTCGCCGCCGTCGCCGTGCTGGGCATGCTGGTGGTCGGTGCCATCGGCACGATCCTGATGATCGGCGGCCTCATCGACTGAGCTCTACCGGGCCGGTCGCCCGACCTGGGATTGCGCGGCGCACGGCGTTTGTGTCAAGACCGCCGGCTCACAGCCCCAGCTCAG
>CAYZFZ010000228.1:0-6061 GCA_964477795.1 uncultured Bifidobacterium sp. | reverse complement strand
CGGCGAACAGGTCGCCCGCGCCGGTGGTGTCGACCACCTGGGCAACCGGCTCGGCGGGCGCCGAGATGACCGCGTCGCGGGTGATGATGAGGCAGCCCTGCGCCCCGACGGTGATGACTGCGAGGTGGCAGTCGCGCTGCACGCAGAGCACGGCCTCGTCGAAGGAGCCGACCTCGTACAGCGACAGCAGCTCGTCGTGGTTGCCGAAGAGGATGTCGACGTCGTCGCTGACGAGCGAGCGGAAGTCGTCGCGGTGGCGGTCGACACAGAACGAGTCGCTGAGCGTCAGCGACACCTGCCGGCCGTGCGCGTGGGCCACCGCCGCCGCGTGACGGAACGCAGCCTTCGCCTCCGGCCGGTCGAACAGGTAGCCCTCCATGTAGAGCACCTTGCCGGCGGCGACGGTGGCCTCGTCGATGTCGGAGACGCACAGCAGCGAGGAGACACCGAGGTAGGTGTTCATCGTGCGCTCGGCGTCGGGGGTGACGACGATGATGCAGCGGCCGGTGGGCGTGAGGCCGTCGGGCTGCCCGGGGCGGAACTGCACGCCGACGGCGCGCAGGTCGTGGCCGAAGACGTTGCCCAGCTCGTCGCCGCTGACCTTGCCGATGTACGCGGCGCGACCGCCGAAGGACGCCACACCGGTCATCGTGTTGGCCGCCGACCCGCCGCTCATCTCCACCGCCGTGCCCAGGGCCCGGTACAGATGCAGCGCACGATCCGTGTCCACCAGCGTCATCGACCCCTTGACCAGCTCGTGGGCGGCGATGAACTCATCGTCGGCATGGCTGATGACGTCGACGAGGGCATTGCCCACGCCAACCACGTCGTACTCTGGGGCCGCTGACACGGGAGCTAACGCTACCCGGTGGATCTTGGCGACCGCCCGGCCAGCCGGCCAGCCGACCAGCCCGACTGCCCGACCAGCCCGACCGCCCGACCAGCCCGACCGCCCGACCAGCCCGGCCGGCCTGGCCTGCCGAAGGGCCAGCGATAGCCTGGCCGGGTGAGCCCCGACACCTCGACCGACACGTCCACGCCCGCGAACCCGTACCGGCTGCCGCGCGGCATCGTCCCCCACCGCTACACGCTCGCCCTCCAGCCCGATCTCGCCGCCGCCACGTTCGTCGGCCACGTGATCATCGACGCCAACGTGAACGAGCCCGTGCACCAGATCGTGCTCAACGCCGCGGAGCTGGAGATCAGCGAAGTGAAGGTCGGCGGCGAGCCCGCTCCGTTCGAGCTGCAGACGGCAACGGAGCGCCTCGTCATCACCGCCGGGCAGCAGCCCGGTACCACCACCATCGAGATCACGTTCACCGGCACGCTCAACGACAAGCTGCGCGGCTGGTATCGCAGCACCTACACGGGCGCGGACGGAACCGAGCAGGTGATCGCTGCCTCGCAGATGCAGGCCACCGACTGCCGGCGGGCCTTCCCCTGCTTCGACGAACCCGACTTCAAGGCCATCTTCGACGTCACGCTCATCGTCGAACCCCACCTGCTCGCCGTCTCCAACGGGCGCGAGATCGAGCGTGCCGAGTTCCACGACGGCAGCGGCGCGCCCACCGGCAAGGTGGCCGTGCGCTTCGCCGAGACGATGCCGATGAGCACCTACCTCGTCGCGTTCGTGGTCGGCCCGCTGGAGGCCACCGAGCCGGTGCTCGTGCCCCGCGGCGACGGCGGGGAGGGCGACCCGATCCCGCTGCGCATCATCCACGTGCCGGGCAAGGGGCACCTCACCGCGTTCGGGCTCGACGTCGGTGCTCATGCGCTGGCCTGGTACCAGCGCTACTACGGCATCCCCTACCCCACCGACAAGTGCGACATGCTCGCCCTCCCCGATTTCGCCGCCGGCGCGATGGAGAACCTGGGCTGCATCACCTACCGCGAGAGCCTGCTGCTCGCCGACCCGGCTACCGCCACCCAGTTCGAGTTGCAGAACCTCGCCGATGTCGTCACCCACGAGATGGCGCACATGTGGTTCGGCGACCTGGTGACGATGAAGTGGTGGAACGGCATCTGGCTGAACGAGGCGTTCGCGACGTTCATGGAGGTCGCCTGCTGCGACGACTACCGCCCCGACTGGTTGCGCTGGACGTCGTTCAGCCTCGAGCGCAGCGCGGCCTTCGAGGTGGACTCGCTGGCCAGCACGCGCACCGTCGAGTACCCGGTGGAAGCGCCGGCCGACTGCGACGGCATGTTCGACGTGCTCACCTACCAGAAGGGCGGTTCGCTGCTGCGCATGCTCGAGCAGTACCTCACGCCCGAGCGCTTCCGCCATGGGGTCAGCCACTACCTGTCGGTGCACGAGTACGCGAACACCGAGACGGGCGACCTGTGGGACGCGATCGAGGAGGCCAACCCCGGCACCCCGGTGCGCCAGCTGATGGACAGCTGGATCTGGCAGGCCGGTTACCCGCTGGTGAGCGCCCGCCTCGACGGCCACGAGCTCGTGCTCCAGCAGCAGCGCTTCGCCTTCGGCGACACCGACGACACCACCTTGTTCGTGGTGCCGCTGCACCTGCGCATCGACGGGCTGGACTCGAAGGTGCTGCTCGACGGGTTCGAGTTGAGGGTGCCGGTGCCGTCGGCCGACAGCACCGTGGTCGTCAACGCCGGCGGCCACGGCTACCTGCGCGTCGCCTACGACACCATCTTGCGCGGGCGGGTGCTCCACGAGCTCGCCAGCCTCACGATCGTCGACCGGTACAACCTCGTCGACGACGCGTGGAACGAGGTGGCCGCCGGTCGCCTCGCCGCCGCCGACTTCCTCACCTTCGTCGAAGGATTCGCCGGCAACCGCGACCTCGCGGTGTGGCAGGCGATCGCCATCGGCCTGCGCGGGGTCGGCCGGCTCGTGGAGGGCGAGGCCCTGGTCGCGTTCCAGGCGCGGGTCGCAGCGCTCGTGCGCCCGGCGCTGGCCGATCTCGGCTGGGCAGGCGTGCCCGGCGAGAGCGACCTCACCGCCAAGTTGCGCGGCCTGCTCGTCGGCCTGCTGGCGGTGCTGGGCAACGACCGCGAGGCGCAGCGGGCGTGCCGCGAGATCTACCAGTCGCTCGACCGCGGCGCGACGGTGGATCCTGAGCTGGTGGCCGCTGCCACCAACGCCGTCGCGGCCAACGGCGACGACGCCGACTTCGACGCCTACCTCGGCAAGTTCCGCACCGCGGCGACACCGCAGGAGCAGCTGCGCTACCTGTACGCGCTCGCCGAGTTCCCGCAGGCGGAGCAGATCGAGCGCGCCGTCGCGCTCGCGTTCTCCGGCGAGGTGCGCACCCAGAACGCGCCGTTCCTGCTGAACCGCTGCATCGCCAACCGCCGCCACGGTGCCGCCGCCTGGCAGCTGCTGCGCCAGCAGTGGGACGTCGCCAACGAGCGCTTCCCGGGCAACACGATCGTGCGCATGATCGACTCGGTGAAGCTGCTCACCGCGCCTGCCGTGGTGGCCGACGTCCAGAGCTTCTTCAGCGAGCACCCGATCCCCCAGGGCGCGAAGTCGCTCGACCAGACGCTCGAGCGCCAGCGCGTCAACGCCGCAGCGCTCGCCCGCGAGGCCGACCGGCTGCCGGCTGCGCTGCTGGTGTCGTCCAGCGACTGACGGGGTCGTGCCAGACTCTGCGCGATGACTGCGCTGCTGACCGACCGCATCGCCGGGGCGCTGGGCGCCGAGCTCACCGGGCTCGACCTCACTCGCCCGCTCAGCGACGGCGAACTGGATGCGCTGCGCGCCGCCGTAGTGGAGCACAAGGTGGTGTTCCTGCGCCACCAGGCCTACGCCACCGAGCACCTCGTGCGCCTCACCGAGCAGCTCGGCGGTCACGGCCACACCCCGTTCCTGGAGAGCATGCCAGATCATCCCGGCGTCGTCCGCGTCGTCAAGGAGGCCAACGAGGGCGGCTTCAACTTCGGCGGTGCGTGGCACAGCGACTGGAGCTTTCAACCCGAGCCGCCGGCGTTCACCCTGCTGTGGTCGGTCGACGTGCCGGCAGTCGGCGGCGACACGATGTGGAGCAACCAGCAGTTGGCCTACGAGACGCTCAGCGAGGGCCTGCGCCGCACGCTCGACGGGCTCGACGTGGTGCACAGCGCCGGCTGGGCCTACAGCGCCGACGGCGTGCTCGCCCGCTCTGCGCAGGGCCGCACGATGCAGATCAACACGTCCGACGACGCGCTCGCCGAGCACGTTCACCCGGCGGTGCCCACCCACCCCGACAGCGGCGCCAAGGTGCTGTTCGTCAACCCCACCTACACCGTGCGCTTCGCCGGCTGGTCAGCGGCGGACAGCGCGCCGCTGCTGCAGCACCTCTACGCGCACAGCACGCGCGACGCGTTCACCTGCCGCTTCCGCTGGACACCGAACACGCTCGCGATCTGGGACAACCGCAGCACCCAGCACAACGCGCTCAACGACTACCGCGGCGTGCGCCGCGAGCTGCACCGCACGACGGTGGCGGGCACCGCGCCGCACCGCTGACCGGCCGGGGTCAGCGTGCTGGCGCCAGGCTGAGGCGCTCGCCCATCGCCGGGCGGACGGCCGTCCAGTCGAGCTCGCGCTCGATGCGGTCGGCAAGCGCTGCGGAGGCCTGCGGCTCACCGTGGACGACGAACACGCCGTGCGGCTCGCGGTCGGCGGTGCGCAGCCAGCCGACCAGCTCGTCGGCATCGGCATGGACGGAGAAGCCCGTCAGGTCGCAGATCTCCGCCCGCACCCGCACGTACTGGCCGTGGATCTTCACGCTGGTCGCGCCCTCCAGCAGCTGGCGGCCGCGGGTGCCGGCGGCCTGGAAGCCGACGAGCACCACCGAGTTGCGCGAGTCGGGCAGCAGCCGGGCGAGGTGATGCACCACCCGGCCGCCGCTGGCCATGCCGGCCCCGGCGATGATGACGGCCGAGCCACCACGGCGCGCCAACGCCTTCGAGCCCTGGGTGTCGACGACCTCCTCCAGGTGAGCGAGATCGAGGATGTCGGGATGACCACGGAAGTCGTCGCGCACGTCGAGCGCGGCGTCGGCCAGCGCAGCGCGGTAGATGCGCAGCCCGGCGAGTGCCATCGGGCTGTCCACGAAGATGGGAACGTTGGGCAGCCGCCGTTGCTGCGCCAACCGGTGCAGGTGGAACAGCAGCACCTCCGTGCGGTCGACGGCGAACGCGGGGATGACCACCACGCCACCGCGGTCGACGGTGCGCTGGATCACGTTCGCGAGCTGGTCGACGGCGTCGGCGCTGTCGTGGCGGCGATCGCCGTACGTCGACTCCACCATCACCCAGTCGGCGTCGCCGACACCCACCGGTGCCCGCAGGAAGGGGTGCTGGTTGCGCCCGAGGTCGCCGCTGGCGACCATCGTCACCTCACCGATGCGCAGCCGGGTGACCGCCGAGCCGAGGATGTGGCCGGCGGGCTGGTAGGTGGCCTCGATGCCCGGCGCCACCTCGGTCGGCTCGTCGAAGTCGACCGGGCGCAGCAGCTCGAGCGCCGACCACGCGTCGTCCTCCGTGTAGAGCGCAAGTGCCGGGTGGTGGCGCGAGTAGCCGCGCTTGTTCGCATACCCGGCCTCCTCCTCCAGCAGCCGCCCGCTGTCGGGCAGCACCACCGACATCAGCTTGCCCGTGTCGTAGGTGACGTACACGGGCCCGCTGAAGCCCTGCTTGACCAAGCGCGGCAGGTAGCCGCAATGGTCGAGGTGGGCGTGCGTGATGACGACCGCGTCGAGCGCGGCCGCATCGAAGGGGAACGGCGCCCAGTTCCGCTCGCGCAGCTCCTTGAGGCCCTGGAAGAGCCCGCAGTCGAGCAGCACCGACGCACCGTTCACCTGGATGAGATGCCGGCTGCCGGTGACCGTGCCCACGCCACCGAAGGACGTGAGCGTGGCAATCGACGGATCCGTGGCTGGTGGCATGGCTCCAGTGAGCGCCCGCGGGCCACCTGCGTCAAGAGCCGATGGCCACGGGTTCGGTCAGGCCAGCTTCTCGACCTCGAGCTCGCCGGCGGTGTTGCGGGCACGCAGGACCTTCTTGTCGAACTTGCCGACGCTGGTCTTGGGCACCTCGCTGACGAACG
>CAYZFZ010000227.1:0-6075 GCA_964477795.1 uncultured Bifidobacterium sp. | reverse complement strand
GTAGAAGCGCTCGATGTCGTTGCCCTTGTAGGTGCTGCCGTCGCCCCAGATGTCCACCCCGTCGGCGTGCATCGCGGTGACCAGCAGGGTGCCGGTGACGGCGCGGCCCAGCGGGGTGGTGTTGAAGTACGTCTTACCGGCGGTGGTGATGTGGAACGCACCGCACTGCAGGGCGACGAGGCCCTCGTGGACGAGTTCGGGGCGGCAGTCGACCAGGCGGGCTTCCTCGGCGCCGTACTCCTTGGCGCGGCCGGGCACGCCGGGCAGGTCGGATTCGTCCTGCTGGCCGAGGTCGGCGGTGTAGCAGTACGGCACCGCGCCCTTCTCGCGCATCCACGCGACGGCAGCCGATGTGTCGAGGCCGCCGCTGAACGCGATACCGACGCGTTCGCCGACGGGGAGGGAGGTGAGCACCTTGGACATCGCTGTCCGACGCTACCGGGGCGGTTGCTCCTCATTGGCAACGGCAACGGCAACGGCCTCGCCGGCGGGCTCGGCGGAGCCGGTGGGCTCGGCGGCGCGGAAGAGGCCGGCGAAGGCTGCGACGGAGATGCACAGCCCGGCGATCGCCAGCGAGAACTCGATGGCCGCGTAGCCCGGCACGGTGCGCAGATCGAAAGCGGCGATGACGGCGACGAACACGGCGCCACCGATGCCCCACCACGGCAGCCGGCGGGCGGCGCGGAAGCCGGCGAACGCGAGGGCGAGCGGCACGGTGAGCGGCAGCAGGTTGACGAGGATCAGCTGCGGGTCGGTGGCCGGCCCGAGCCACCACGTGGCCAGGCCGACCACGCGTGAGCTGTACCAGACGGCGACGAACGAGGCGGCGATCAGCAGCCAGCCGACCCAGAACACGCTGCCCCATCCGGCGGTGAGCTGCCCGGGCTCGGCGTCGATGACCGCCCGGCCGCCGGCAGCCGCCGGGCCGTCGGGCAGTGGTAGCGGTGGTGGCGGTCGCGGCACCGTGAACGGAAGGGGTTCGGACACAGGCTCCATGTGCGCCCAGAGGGTAGCGGGCGCGGCGACGGGCGTGGGGGCGGTCGCCGAGGGCGTGCCGGACCCGCCCGCTAGCCTTCGCCCCCGTGATCTCGGAGCCGTTCCGCAAGCTCAGCATCTTCTTCCCGATGTGGAACGAGCAGGACTACATCGAGCGCGCCGTCGGGTACGCCAAGGAGGAGTGCGAGCTGCTCGTCGAGCGCGGTGAGATCCTCGACTACGAGCTGATCGTCGTCGACGACGCGAGCACCGACGCCACCCCGCAGATGGCCGATGCGATGGCCGCGGCCGACCCTCACGTGAAGGTGGTGCACCACCCGGTGAACCGCAAGCTCGGCGGCTCCATCAAGTCGGGCTTCGCCGCGGCCACCGGCGACCTCGTGCTCTACAGCGACGCCGACCTGCCCTTCGACATGGCCGAGGTCAGCCGGGCGGTGCGCCTGCTGCGCTACTACGAGGCGGATGTGGTGAGTGCGTTCCGCCACGACCGCACGGGTGAGGGCAGCAGCCGGGCGATCTACACGTTCTTCTACAACGTGCTCATCCGCAGCCTGTTCGGGGTGCGCCTGCGCGACATCAACTTCGCGTTCAAGCTGTGCCGCACGCGCATCTTCGAGCACATCGAGCTGCAGAGCGAGGGGTCGTTCATCGACGCCGAGCTCATCATCCGCACGAAGAAGCTCGGCTACGACGTCATCCAGTTCGGCGTCGACTACTTCCCGCGCACGCGCGGTGAGAGCACGCTCGCCTCGCTGGGTGTCATCCGCACGATCCTGCGCGAGATGTTCGCCCTCCGCAAAGAGCTCCGGGGCATCAAACCGGTCGCGGATCTGGCAGGCTGAAGGCGTCATCGCGACGGCCGGGCGGCGTCTGCGGTTGGTAGATTTCATCCATCCGTCTTCCCCGGAGCAGTCGTGAACACCCGTAGGCCACCCGCCGCCCAGCCCCCCCGCAGGCGACCCCCACAGAAACCGACGCAGCCTTCGCCCGTCGGGCGCTGGATGCCTGCCATCGCCGCGGGCGCGGTGCTGGTGGTGGTCGTGTTCATCGGGTTCTCCGGCGGCGACGACTCGCAGGTCCAGGGCGGCTCCTCCGACAGCACCTCGGCCACGAGCGTCGGCGTCGACGGCTCGGCGCTCACCGTCCCCGGCAGCACGCTCGTGCCGGTCGTCATCGCCACCGATCCGGCCGCCGTGAAGACCCAGCTCACCTCCTCGCTGCACAAGGGCTCCTACGGCGACGAGGTGAAGGCGATGCAGCAGCGCCTCACCGATCTCGGCTTCCAGCCCGGCCCCGTCGACGGCCAGTTCGGCACCGGCACCGAGCAGGCGCTGTGGGCGTTCGAGGGCCTGGTCTCCAACCTCACCTACACCCAGCAGACCGGTGTGCTCACCAACGAGCTGTGGCAGACGATGCAGGACAACATCGTCATCCAGCCCAGGCGCACGGAGACTACCGCCACCCATGTGGAGGTCGACCTGCCCAAGCAGGTGCTCGTCGTCTACGACCACGGCAAGGCGATCTTCATCTCGCACATCTCCTCGGGCAAGCTCAACGCCGACGGCACGCCGGCCACGTTCTGCGAGACGATCACGATCGACACCGACTCCGACGGTGCACCGCTGGCCGAACCGGAGAAGAAGGCGATCTGCGCCGAGTCGAAGACTCCCGGCGGCGTGTTCGACATCGACCGCAAGGTGCCCGGCCACCGCGTCGGCGCGCTCGGCGGCATGGACGACCCGGTGTACTTCAACTACGGCATCGCCATCCACGGTGCGGAGAACGTGCCCGACGAGCCGGCGTCGCACGGGTGCATCCGCATCCCCAAGTTCCTCAGCGCCACCTTCCCCACGCTCGTCGGCAAGGGCGACCAGGTGTGGGTGTGGAACGGCCTCAAGGAGCCCGAGCAGCAGACGAAGAACGAGCGGCTGCCCAGCTTCAACCGCCCCGACCCGTCGGCCACCACCACCACGTCCACCACCACGACGACCACGCCGGCCACCACGGTGGCGCCCGCCACCACCGTGAAGGCCACCACCACCACCACGGTGAAGCCGGTGCCAACCACCACCACGACGACCGCCACCACCGTGCCGCCCACCACGGTGCCCGCCACCGTCTCGGCCACCACCACCACCACGCCCGGAGCGTGACGACAGCTTCAGGCCGTCGTGAGCCGCGCCGTGCACGACGGCTTCCACCCACGGTGGGCCCAGCCAGCCTCGTCGCAGCAGCAATCGGCGTTGCCCTCGGTGTGCATGATGCAGGTTGCATCGACTGCGCTGTGCGATATGTTGCGCCACATGCAGGAGCGCGTGGTCATCAGCGCAGCGGACATGGACCGCATGACGCCGAACGAACGCGCCGAGGCCGTGATTGCGGCGACGTGCCGCTCTTGGGACGAGGTCCCCGAACCGTTCCGCTCGAAGATCTTGGCTGAGATCGACGAGATGGCGAAGCGGTTCCCACAGCGTGGCTGAACGCATCGTCCGTTTCACCGAGAGTTTCTTCGAGCGGCTGGAAGCACTTCTGCCCAGCGAGCGCGGTGCTGATGGCACACCCTCGATCACGGACTTCCTCGTCCTCGAGGTTCCGGGCCTGCGAGACGGGCTCGCAGCTGATGCCATCGGCTTGACGAGGTCCACCAGTCATGAGGGGATCCGTGTGTACATCAACACCGGCCTCTTGATGCCGGGAGTTGTGATGTACATGGTCGTCAACGAGCACGACGTCGAGGTGTTTCACGTCTCGTTCGACGCGGGCTGAGCCGTGGCCGTCACGGGTTGACTCCAACAGTCGTGAGGTTGCATCACTTGTGCCGTGCGAACTCTCGCGGCTCATGCAGATTCAACGAGCAGTGCTTCGCCCGGCTCCGACTACTGCTCCCTGGGCGCTGGGTGAGTCAGCCGATGGCGTCGCGGCAGACGTTCAGGCCGCCGAGCACGCCCGTGCGGAACGCGTCGATCTTCTGGAAGGCGATGCCGTTGACGTTCGTGTCGGCGCTCGCGTCGCTGCGGGCGATGGCGGTGATGACGGCTTCGTCGAGGTCGCCGGCCGACAGCTGGAGCGTGTCGGTGCGGTCGTCGGGGATCGGCGGGACGATGAAGCCCACCCAGGCGCCGGTGAGGCAGTCGTTGAACAGCGCCCGCGGTTCGCCCGTCTTCTGGCTGTGCAGCGCGTGCTGGATGGCGTCGCTGTACGCGTTGGAGATCAGGTAGCCCACCGACATGTCGCCCGTGAGCGGATCCTGCGACAGCTCGAGCGCGTAGTCCTCGTCCCAGTAGATGGTGTTGTCCGCAGCGCAGAACAGGATGTTGCGCGCCCACTGCGCCTCGTCGATGCCGTCGCAGCTGGGGAACGGCCCCGAGCCGGAGAACGACGACAGCGTGGGTGGGGTGAACGGCACCCCGTTGGCGGCGGCGAGGTTGGTCCAGAAGAAGTCGAGGCTCCGCGGGATGAGCGTGATGATGTCTTGCGGCCCGTCTGTGGGGTCCGGGTTCTCGTCGATCAGCGGCAGGTTGCCGGTGCCTTCGCCGGCAAACGGGATGTCGATCAGGTTGTCGAGGCGGCCCTCGGTGAAGAACTGGGCGCAGCGCACCACGCCGCCCTCGAAGCCGTCCTGGAACGCACCGACGCGGTCGAAGCCGGTGCCGTGGGCGTCGGGGTCGTTGAGGCCGGACCCTTCGATCGGGTCGCGGACGTTGATCATCGCCACGAGGCCGGCGCGGATGTCCTTGTCGTCGAAGCGGATCAGGTCGCTGGCACCGCTGGCCACGTGCGCGCTCCAGGCGCCGGCGAAGCAGTCGGCCTGCTGCTCCTTGAGCACGCCGGGCTGCTCCCACTCGCCGGCACGGGCCTGCACCGCGTGGCCGAACTCGTGGGCGAGCACGACGGCGACCGCTTCCTTGCCGAGGTCGGCCACCAGCGAGGGCAGCAGCGACGCGTCGTCGTAGGCCATGAAGTCGCCGTCGATGCAGTAGAACGCGCCGAGGTTGGCGACGTCGTCGTACGTGGAGCCGGCGGGCGTGCCGCAGCCGGGGATCTCCTCGGTGCGCTCCGGGTAGGCGGCGAAGATGCCGCCCGAGAGCGGTTCGAAGGCGCCCGAGTAGGCCTCCGGGAAAGCGTCGTTCCAGAACGCCTGGATGTCGCCGAACGCGGCGGTGAGGAACCCGTCGTAGTCCTGCGCCGGCTTGTTGCTGCCGAAGTCGACCACACCCGGGATGACCTCGTAGGTGGGCTCATCGGGCGGCAACGTCTCGCCGGGTACCGTCGTGTCGGCGGGGTCGTCGGGGAACAGGTCGCCGCCGTTGCCGCTCTGGCGCGACTGCGACGCGGTGACACCGGGGTCGGTGACGCCGCAGGCCACGGTGGCCAACGCCACCAACCCGACGAGTCCCACCAGACGAGCACGCACGCAGCGAGCATAGGCCCGGGTACCTGCGCAACAATGGGCGGCATGCGCCCCGACACTGCGACCTCTCACGACACGGCGACCGACATCTACCTCGACCGAGTGGCCCGTGCCCGCGCCAGCATGCAGCGCAGCGGGGTCGACGTGCTGCTGGTGTCCGTGGGCAGCGACCTGCCCTACCTCACCGGCTACGAGGCGATGCCGCTGGAACGGCTGACGATGCTGGTGGTGCCCAGCGAGGGTGAGGCCACGCTCGTCATCCCCCGCCTGGAGGCGCCACGGGTGGTGCCCCACGAGGGTGTGTTCACCCTGCGCCCGTGGGGTGAGCTGGAAGACCCGGTGGCCATCGTCGCCGGCCTGGTGCCCACGCCGCAGGCCGCTGCGGTGGGTGACACGATGTGGGCCCGCTTCCTCGTCGAGCTACTCGGCCACTGGCCCACCGGCGGCACCCGCTACCTGCGCAGCACGGCCGTGATGAACGACCTGCGCATGTGCAAGGACGCGGCCGAGATCGCCGCGCTGCAGGCCGCCGGTGCCGCCGCCGACCGCGTGGCCGCCCAGCTGCAAGCCGGCCAGATCCCGCTCGTCGGGCGCACCGAGGCGCAGGTGAGCGCCGACATCTCGGCGCGCCTGCTGGCCGAGGGCCACGACGTCGTCAACTTCGCGAT
>CAYZFZ010000226.1:4907-6095 GCA_964477795.1 uncultured Bifidobacterium sp. | reverse complement strand
AACCGACGACCTACGCCTTACCATGGCGTTGCTCTACCTACTGAGCTAAGAGGGCCTAGGCGCGCGGCGACACCGCGAAACCGACTGGGAATGATAGCGGCGGCATCCCACGCGCGGTCACCCGATTCTGGTAATCGCGCGACAGCCTGCCCTGGGTGCGGGTGCTGCGCGGCGGCTACCCTCGCCGCGTGCCCGAGACCTCTGTCCGCCTCGCGACGCCCGCCGACGCCGAGCAGATCCGCGACATCTACAACCACGAGGTGATGCACACGGTGGCCACCTTCGACCTCGTGCCGCGCAGCCTCGCCGATCAGCAGGAGTGGCTCGCCGCCCGCTCCGGCGCGTTCGCTGCGATCGTGGCCGTCGAGGCGGCGACCGACGGCGGGGCGGGCGAGGTGGTCGGGTTCGGGTCGCTGTCGCCGTACAAGGAGCGGGCCGCGTACCGCACCAGCGTCGAGAACTCCGTCTACGTCCGCCGCGATCGCCACGGGCGCGGGATCGGCCGGCTGCTACTGGAGGAGCTGCTCTCCACGGCCGAGCTCTCCGGCTTCCACGCGGTCTTCGCCCGCATCAACGCCAGCGGTGAGGCGTCGATCGCGCTGCACCGGCGTTGCGGCTACGAGCTGGTGGGCATCGAGCGCGAGGTCGGCCGCAAGTTCAGCCGCTGGCACGACGTCGCGCTGATGGAACGCCTGCTGTAACCCACACCCCCGGTCCGAGTGCCACACCCCCGGTCCGAGTGCCACACCCCCGGTCCGAGTGCCAGGCGCCAATCGAGTGGGCACTCGCACCCCGGGGTGCGAGTGCGCACTCGGATCCGGCTGGGCCACACCCACGGTTGCCGGTCAGAGCTCCAGGCCCAGTGCCTCGGCCTCGCTGGCGAGTGCCAGCCACTGCTCCTCGGCCTCGTCGACGGCCTGCTGCGCGGCGGCCAGCCGCTCGCCGATGGCCGCCATCTCGCGGTGGTCGAGGGCGTCCTGCAGCTCGCGCAGCACGGAATCGCGGCGATCGGTGGCGGCGGCCAGGTCGCGCTCGGCCTGGCCGAGCTGGCGACGCACCGTGGACGGGCTGCGACCGGCGGCGGGTTTGGCAGCCGGCGCGCGGCCGGCGGGGGCTGAGGGCGCCTTCGCCGGCGCGGACGAGCGGCCCGCCTGCTGGGGCACGTCGGCGGTGGCCTGGTGCGCTGCC
>CAYZFZ010000226.1:0-4897 GCA_964477795.1 uncultured Bifidobacterium sp. | reverse complement strand
CCACCGCGCACCCACTCGGCGCCGCCCCTACCGTCCAGCGCGAGCAGCTCGTCGGTGACGCGATCGAGGAACGACCGGTCGTGGCTGACGGTGACGACGATGCCCGGCCAGTCGTCGAGGAAGTCCTCCAGCGCCCGCAGCGTGTCGAGGTCGAGATCGTTGGTGGGCTCGTCGAGCAGCAGGACGTTGGGTTGCTCCACCAGGGTCAGCAGCAACTGCAGGCGGCGACGCTCGCCACCGCTGAGCGTGCCGATCGGTGCGAACTGGGCGTCGCCGTCGAACCAGAAGCGCTTCATCAAGGTCACGTCGGTCAGGGACGGCTCGCCCTTGTTGCCGGCGACCGCCTCGCGCACGCGCTGGGTGAGATCCAGCCCGCGGCCGAGCTGGTCGTAGTAGCCGATCTTGACCGTCGTGCCCCGCTCCACCTCGCCGGCGGTGGGCGTGAGCCGGCCGGCGATGAGGTCGAGGAGTGTGGACTTGCCGGCACCGTTCGGGCCGACGATGCCGACCCGGTCGCCCGGCTCGAACGCGACGTTCACCCCACCGAGCACCGGTGTGCCGTCAGGCCAGCGGAACACGATGTCGCGAGCCTCGATGCCCTTCGAGCCGAGGCGTTGCGAACCCATCGACAGCGCCAGTGAACCCTCGCGCGCCGCCGCCTGCGCCTTGCCCTGCACCAGCGCCGTGGCGGTGGCGATGCGCGCCTTGGGTTTCGCGGTGCGGGCGGGCGCGCCCCGCCGGAGCCAAGCCAGCTCTTTCACGGCCAGGTTCCTGCGCACCTGCTCGGCCACCTCGGCACGCTCCTCACGCTCGGCGCGGCCGGCCAGGTAGGCCGCATAGCCGGAGCCGGCATGCTGGCCGGCCGGGAGGTGCAGGTACGCGGCGCCGCGGTCGATCTCCAGCACCCTGGTGGTGACACGGTCCAGCACATGGCGGTCGTGGGTGACGAGCACCAGGCCGCCGCGGAAGGCGGCCAGCCACTCCTCCAGGAACTTGATCCCATCGAGGTCGAGGTGGTTCGTGGGCTCGTCGAGGATCAGTGCCTCGTACTCGCCGCACAGCAGGCGGGCCAGCGCGACCCGCTTCGCCTGGCCACCGGAGAGCTCGTCGGTGCGGCTGTCCACCAGGGCGGCCATGCCCAGTCGGTCGAGCATCGCCTCGCCCTCCCACCCGGCACCCACGGCGTCGCGCACGGTGCCGGCCGGCAGCACCGGTTGCTGAGGCAGGAAGCCCACCCGGGCACCGCGCCCCCAGCGCACCTCGCCGGCCTCGGGCTCGGCCTCACGGCCGAGGAAGCGCAGCAGCGTGCTCTTGCCGCACCCGTTGATGCCCACCACGCCGACCCGGTCGCCGTCGCTGAGCGTGAGCGAGACATCGGCGAACAGGGGGCGGTTGGGGCGGGAGGCCTTCAGGCCGGCGGCGTCGATCAGGATCATGGGGGCTGTCAGTCTGCCGTGGAACTCGCGGCGAAAAAGCAAGATCGCCAGGCCTGACGACCTGGCGATCTCTCTTGGTGGGCCGGGCAGGATTTGAACCTACGTAGGCAGTGCCGGTTGATTTACAGTCAACTCCCTTTGGCCACTCGGGCACCGACCCATCGGCGGTGAGTGAGGCTATCGCCTCCGAACCGTTGCCGCTGCTCTCTTCCGCGGAGAGTGTTGCCGTTACCCTGTAGCGCATGTCCACCTTCGACGTCGTCTCCGAGATCGACCGCCAAGAGGTCAAGAACGCGATCGATCAAGCCCAGCGCGAGATCGGCACACGCTTCGACTTCAAGAACACCAACTCCACCATCGAGCTCAACGATCTGCTGATCACGTTGCGCACGGTGAACGAGGACCGGCTCGCGGCGCTGCGCCTGGTGGTGGAGGAGAAGCTGGTGAAGCGCGGCGTCTCGCTGAAGGGCACCGACTACGGCAAGATCGAGGAGGCCACCCAGAACACGGTGCGCCAGCTGGTCACGCTGAAGGTCGGCATCGGCAGCGACAAGGCCCGCGAGATCAACCGCATGATCAAGGAGAAGGGTCCCAAGGGCGTCAGCAGCCAGACGCAGGGCGAGACCGTCCGCGTCACCGGCAAGAAGCGCGACGACCTGCAGGCCGTGATCGCGATGCTCAAGGCTGCCGACCTCGGCATCCCGCTGCAGTTCCAGAACTTCCGCGACTGAGCAAGCCGGAGAACTCCGGGTTCACGCGGCAGGGGCGCAGCCCAGGCGGTTCGGATCCGGCGTCGGGTGGTTGGCCGGAGCGCTCCAGCCCTCCGCCGGGTCGATGACGCCGCGTTCGTCGGCGAGCGTGACGGGGTCGTCGCCGTAGACCGCGCAGGCCACCTGCGCTGCGGGCAGCGTCGGCTGTGCGGTGCGCAACAGGTGGAACTGCTCGGCGCGCAGCGGTGCACCGCCGAGGGCGAGTGAGCCCTGGCTGTCGTTCGTGGGAACACCCGGGCCGGCATCACAGGAGACGATCTGCAACTGCATCGCCGAGCCGTCCGTCGTGCGCGTCACCGCCGTGCCGGACGCTGCCGGCGCGGACGCTGCCCACTGGTCCAGGGCTGCGTTCACCCGGTCGAGGGCGGCCGGGTCGACTTGCAGCCGCGCATCCACGCAGCGGCCACCGGCCCCGCTGCCCCAGGTGACCAGGTCGTTCTGCCAGGCGAGTGCCGCCTGCCAGGCCGTGTCGTCGTCGATTCGCGAGGCGAGCAGGTGGTACCAGTAGAGCATCCCGCGGGCGTTGGTGGAGGTGGCCGCACCGGCACCGGCGAGCAGCCGGCGCAGATCGAGCGCCTGGCCGTCGGTGACAACGGTGTCCTTCGCAACACCTGTGCGATCGGCGGACGGGATCGACAGGAAGTACGGCTCGAGCGCCACACCGAGCCGGCCGGCGACGGTGGACGCGAACGGCGCCGTCGACGCCGGGATCGTGTAGGTGGCGTAGAGCCCGAAGATCTCGGTGAAGACTTCGGTGCGTTCGGTCGCCGTCATCAGCGACGTGGCGGTGGCCAGCGCGTCGGCGTCGTAGTAGGCGCGCATGCCGTGGGCCACCGCGTCGGACGCCCCCTTCACCGCCGAACCCCACCCGTAGCGCTGATCCAACAGTGCCAGCGTGAGCGCGCGGTGCATCGCGAAGCGGTACAGATCGTCGGGCATCTCGTCGGCGACGAAGATCGTCTCCGTGGCAGGGTCGTAGTACGCCGGCGAATCGGGCATCGCTGCCAGGCCGATCGCGCCCAGGTTGAGCTCGCCCTGCAACAGACCCATGGCGCGCCATTCGCCCGCCAGCGCGTCGCGGCCGGCCGAGGTGACGCCGAGGGCGACGGTGGCGAGCTTGGTCGCATACTCCCGTGGGGGCAGGGTGGTGACGTCGATCGCGTGGTCGAACTCGAGCCCACGCGCCTCCTCCACGTCGCCGGCGAGGGCCTTGACCTCACCCGCCCAATGCTTGTCCAGCAGGTAGTACTTCACCGCGACGACACCGCCGCCGAGCAGACCCACCACGAGCAGGATCATCACCAGACGACCGAACAGGCCCTTCTTCTTGCGCTTGGCAGGTGTGAAGCTGGCCGACACGTCGACGAGGTTCATCCTCGACGGTGCCGGCGCGACCGAGGCCTTGGGCGTGAACATCTGGTGTTGGCTGAGCGCCGGCATCTCGGGTGCTTGGCGCTGGTCGGAGTAGGCGATGGCCGGGATTGCGACGGGACCCGGTTCGTCCTCCTGGTCGGGCAGGAAGGCCAGGCGATTGAGCTCGGCCTCGACCGCCGACGTCGGCGCAGGGCGCTCGACCACGGGCGGAGTCACCCCCGCCACGTCCACTTCCTCGGCGGGCGCGGCTGCGAGCTCGACGACCGCGGGCTGGACAACTGCGGGCTGGACAACTGCGGGCTCGACGACTGCTGGCTGGACAACTGCTGGCTGGACAACTGCTGGCTGGACGACCGCGGGCTCGACGACGGCGGGCTCGACGATGTCAACGGTGAGTGGCTCGGCGGCGGGTGGCACGGCAACCGTGCCGGCAGGCAGCTCGCCGGCGGCGGGGCGTGTGGAGCGAGCCGTCGCGACCTCGTCCATCTGCTCCAGCGCAGCCAGCAGCGAGTCGATCTGGGGCGAGTCGTCCGTGGAGACCGGCGAGGTCGTCAGCAAGGACAGCACCGGGAACTCACCCGAGGGCGTCGGTCTCGACTTCGATGCAGATTCCAGCCAGGCGGTCAGGTCGATCGTGTCGCCGGAGCCGTCGGAGAGATCTGCCGCGTGCACGGCCGGGTCGACGCGGGCGACCATCGCGTCTGCGGCGGCGGCCGACGGTGCCGGGCGCTCGTCGACCTGCTCCGTGAGGCGCCGCGGTTCCATCGGCAACCGCGGTTCCATCGGCAACCGCGGTTCCATCGGTAGCAACGGCTCGACCGGTGGCAGCGGATCGACGGGCAGCAGGGGTTCGGCGGTCGGCTCGATGCTCGATCTGGGCTCGGCCGCGGCACGCGCCTGCTCGAGCAACGCCTCGATCGACTGCGCGCCGGCAGGTCGCTCGCTGACCGGGGCGTCGGACGCGTCGTGAGCGTGGCCGTTCGACGGGCGAACCACGTGCTCCCACGTCAGCTCGCGCAGCTTGGGGGCCTGCGCCGCCTGCATGCCCGGATCGCGGTGGAACAGCGGCGAATCGAGCCGCAGGCGGAACTCGTCAGCCGGGTAGCGCGAGGCGTCGGGCGCAGGGTCGTCGTCGCTCTGGGCGCCGACGGTGCCGTTCGGGCGGTCCGTCTCGTCGATTGCCACGGAAGGGGTATCGGCCCGAGCAGCAGGTTCTTGAGAGAACCCGCACAGTCAGTCCTCCGCCGGAGCCTCCGCCGCTCGCCGCTGCAGCTCGTTGACCACGCTCGCATCCGCCAGCGTCGTGGTGTCGCCGAG
>CAYZFZ010000225.1:2164-6096 GCA_964477795.1 uncultured Bifidobacterium sp. | reverse complement strand
ACGAAGAAGCGGAAGTCGTCGGGGTGGCCGTAGCGCGCCGTCGGCGCGTAGTAGCCACCGACCTGGTAGCCCCACGAGCCGCCGAAGGGGTGCTCGGCGACGGGCATCAGCTCGACATGGGTGAAGCCCAGCGCCACCACGTGCTCGGCGAGCTGCCGGCCGAACTCCGCGTAGTCGTGCACGCCGGCGCGCCACGAGCCGATGTGCGCCTCGTAGATGCGCATCGGTGAACCCGGCGCGTGCGAGCGGTTGCTCATCCAGTCGTCGTCGGCCCACTCGAACGTGCCCGGCCACACCACGATGCTGGCGTTGGACGGCGGGCACTCGCTCTCGCGGGCCATCGGGTCGGCCTTCAGCAGGTAGGCACCGGCCTTGGTGGTGACGCCGAACTTGTAGTGGTGGCCCACCTCGGCGGTGGGGCACACCAGCGCCCAGATGCCCGACGACCCCTGCGACTGGAGCATCGTGCCCGAGGCCCACCCGTTCCAGTCGCCGACCACCTCCACCGAACGGGCGTTGGGGGCCCACACAGCGAAGCGCACGCCACCATCGGGGAGTGCGTGTGCTCCGAGCAGTTCCCACAGGCGGCGATGGTTCCCCTCGCCGAAGAGATGGAGGTCGAGATCGGAAAGCACCACACCGTGAGCGTACGGCACCGGCCCACCCCCGGCGAAGGTTGCCCCGCTGCTACGTTTCGCTGCCGTGCGCGTGTTGATGCTGTCGTGGGAGTACCCGCCGCTCGTCGTCGGGGGTATCGCGGCACACGTGGAGGGTCTCGCGCAGGCGATGGCGCAGGCCGGCCACGAGGTCGTCGTGTGCAGCCTGCACCATCCCGAGGTGCCCGACGACAGCATCGTGAACGGTGTGCGCGTCCTGCGCGCCGACACGGGCCTGCCCTGGCTGCCCGACGACGACCTGATCGCCACGATGGCGTCGGCCAACCATCAGCTCGTCAAGCTCGCCACCCGGTTGGGCAGCTGGCGGCCCGATGTGGTGCACGCGCACGACTGGCTGGTCGCCTGGGCGGGCGACACGTTGAGCAGCCTGCTGGGGGTACCGCTCGTCGCCACCATCCACGCCACCGAGCGCGGCCGCCACGGCGGGCACCTGCCGCCCGGCCTGCCCGGCACGATCAACTCCGTCGAGTGGTGGCTCACGTACCAGGCCCGCGAGGTCATCGCCTGCTCGCGGTTCATGGTGCACGAGGTGCTGCACGGTTTCGAGCTACCGGCAGAGAAGGTGCACCTCGTGCCCAATGGTGTGGACACCCAGCGCTGGTCGCAGCCCGCCGCCCGCGGCCGGTCGGGGCGCGAGCCGCTGGTGGTGGCCTGGGGACGCATCCAGTACGAGAAGGGCTTCCAGGTGCTCGCCCGCGCGATCGGCGAGCTGCGCCACCGGGTGCCGGGCATCCGCTGCGTGATCGCCGGTCGCGGCACCTACCTGCCCGAGCTGCAGACGCACATCGACGTGGAAGGGGTCAGCGACCTCGTGCAGCTCGCCGGGTTCGTGCCCGACGACGACCTGCACGCGCTGCTGCAGCGGGCGGCGTGCGTGGTGATCCCGTCGCTCTACGAACCGTTCGGGATCGTCGCGCTGGAGGGGATGGCCGCGGGGGCGCCCACGATCGTCGCCCGCACCGGCGGGTTGGCCGAGATCCTCGACGGCACCGACGCCGGCATGCTGTTCGAGCCGGGCAACCATCACGAGCTGGCCGACCGCATCGCCGAGGTGGTGGCCGACCCGACTGCCGCAGACCGCATGCGGGCCAACGCCGCCGAGCTGCTGCGCAAGACCTACACCTGGGCCGCGATCGCGGACGAGACCGTGGCGGTCTACCGCATCGCGCTGGGCTGACCACGGACGGTCACCGGCACCGACCCGAAGGACAGCAACTATCCTGTGTCCGATGCGTGCAGTGAGAGAGTTCAACGTCGTCCCGGCAATCCCCACCCCGTTGGCGGCGCTGACCGAGGTGGCGTTCAACCTCCACTGGACGTGGGACCGCCAGACGCAGGCGCTCTTCGAGCGGCTCGACCCGGCCCTCTGGCTCTCCACCGGCCGCGACCCCTTGCGCCTGCTGGCCGCGATCAGCGCGCCCCGCTGGGCGGAACTCGCCCACGACGCCGAGATCGTCGCCGCCACCACCGCCGCCGCCGACCGGTTGCACGACGCGATGTCGGCGCCGCGCTGGTTCCAGGGCCGCACCGACTCCCCGCTCGGCCTCGTCGCCTACTTCTCCCCCGAGTTCGGCATCAGCGAGACGCTGCCGCAGTACTCCGGCGGTCTCGGAATCCTCGCCGGCGACCATCTGAAGGCGGCCAGCGACCTCGGCCTCCCGCTGGCAGCCGTGGGCCTGCTCTACGCCGAGGGCTACTTCCGCCAGCGGCTGAACGCCGACGGCATGCAGGAGGAGCGCTACCCACCGCTGGATCCGCTCGGCCTCGCGCTGCACCCCACCGACGTGCAGGTGAGCCTGCAGATCGGTGAGGAGCACGTGCTCATCAACGTGTGGCGCGTGCAGGTGGGTCGCGTGCCGCTGTACCTGCTCGACACGAACGTGGAGGGCAACAGCCCGGAGGCGGCGGCGATCACCGACCGCCTGTACGGCGGCGACACCGAGCACCGCCTGCGCCAGGAGATGGTGCTCGGCATCGGTGGCGTCCGTGCGCTGCGTGCGCTGGGCCTGCAGCCACAGGTGTTCCACACCAACGAGGGCCATGCCGGCTTCCTGTCGCTCGAGCGCATCCGCGAGCTCGTCGCCGACGGCTTCACGTTCGCCGAGGCGGTGGAGGCCGTCCGCGCCGGCGGTGTCTTCACCACGCATACCCCCGTGCCCGCCGGTATCGACCGCTTCGCCCCCGAGCTGATGGAGAAGTACTTCGGTGGGTTCGCCGAGTCCTACGGCGTCACCTTCGACCAACTGATGGGCATCGGCAGCCGCGAGGACGAGCCCGACGGCCGCTTCAACATGGCCGTGATGGGCCTGCGCCTGGCCGGCCGCGCCAACGGTGTCGCCCAGCTGCACGGCGAGGTCAGCCGCGAGATGTTCGCCGGGCTGTGGCCGGATGTGCCGCACCCGGAGGTGCCCATCGGTGCCATCACCAACGGCGTGCACGCCCCCACCTGGGTGGGCGACCACATCGCGCCGCTGCTGGCGCAGAGCGTCGGCCCGGTCTGGGACGGCGCCGACGAGGCCTCGTGGGCGGGCGTCGCCAAGCTGAACCCGGCCGACGTGTGGGCCGCGCGGGCCAAGGGCCGCGCCGAGCTGGTGGCGTTCGTACGCTCACGCCTGGGCGAGGCGCTGCTCGATCCGAAGGCGCTCACGATCGGCTTCGCCCGCCGGTTCGCCACATACAAGCGCGCCACCCTGCTGCTCTCCCAGCCGGATCGGCTGCGCAAGCTGCTGCTCGACGCCGAGCGGCCGGTGCAGTTCGTGTTCGCCGGCAAGGCGCACCCGGCCGACCAGCCGGGCAAGGACATGATCCGCGACATCGAGCTGTTCGCCCGCCAGCTCGACGTGGGCCATCGATTCGTGTTCGTGCCGGACTACGACATCGGCGTCGCCCGCGCGATGTACCACGGCTGCGACGTGTGGCTCAACAACCCGCGCCGCCCGCTGGAGGCGTGCGGCACCAGCGGCATGAAGGCCGCGCTCAACGGCGCGCTCAACTGCAGCATCCTCGACGGCTGGTGGGACGAATGCTTCGACGGTGAGAACGGGTGGGCGATCAACTCGGCCGACGACGACCCCGACACCGGCCGCCGCGACCAGCGTGAGGCCACCAGCCTGTTCGGCCTGCTGGAGCGGGAAGTCATGCCGCTGTTCTACGAACGTGGCGCCGACGGGCTGCCGCACGGCTGGATCCAGAAGATGGAGCACAACTGGCGCACGCTCGGGCCGTTCGTCACCGCGGCCCGCATGGTGCGCGACT
>CAYZFZ010000225.1:0-2154 GCA_964477795.1 uncultured Bifidobacterium sp. | reverse complement strand
ACTACACCACCGATCTCTACGAGCCCGCCGCAGCCGGTTCCGTCCTCGCTGCGGCCATGGCCGGCGAGCCCGCCAAGGAGCTGGCCGCGTGGAAGGAGCGCGTGCGCGTCGCGTGGCCCACGGTGAAGGTGGTCGACGTCGAATCGGACACGAGCCCGGCCAACGAGGGCGACCATCGCACCGTGCGTGCCCACGTGGACATCGACGGCCTCGAGGTCACCGACGTCGCCGTGCAGGTGCTCCACGGCCCCGTGGACTCCGAGGGCGAGTTCGTCGGTTCGCCGGCTGTCGTCAACCTCGCCTTCGCCGGCGACGGGTTGTTCGACGGCACGTACGTGGTCGGCGAGGCCGGCCCCTACGGGCTCACCGTCCGCGCGGTGCCCGCGCACGCCCATCTGGTTTCGCCGGTCGAGCTCGGTCTGGTCGCCTGGGCGGGGTGAGCCCGGCTCCCGCCGACGTGCTACGGCCGGAGGGTGTGTACCGCGTGCTGCGCGACGGCACCAGCATCCAGGTCCGGCTGCTGACACCCGCCGACGGGGACCGCCTGCGCGCGTTCCACGCGGGCCTGTCGCTCGAGTCCACGCGCCTGCGCTACTTCAGCGTCAAGCCGAAGCTGTCCGACAAGGACGTCGCCTGGCTCACCGACGTCGACGTCGTCGATCGCTGCGCGCTGGTCGCGATCGAGCACGACGAGATCGTCGCCGTCGGCCGCTGGATGCGCCCGCACCCCGGCTCGCCGGAGGCAGAGGTGGCGTTCGTCACCGCCGACGGCCAGCAGGGCCGCGGCATCGGCACCCTGCTGCTGGCGATGCTGATCGAGCTGGCGGCCGACTACGGGCTCACCACGTTCACCGCGTCGGTGCTCTCCGAGAACCACTCGATGACGAAGGTGCTCGGCAACGCCGGCTTCCGCGTCACCGAGGCGATGGAAGCGGGTGTGCGCGAGATGCGCATCGACCTCAGCGGCCGGTGAACGCGGCCTTTCCGGGGCCGTTGGCGAGGAAGCTCTGCACGCCGATCTGGCTGTCCTCGGTGTGGAAGACAGCCTCGAACAGGTCGACCTCCAGCGCCAGGCCAGCGGCGAGATCGGTGTCGGTGCCCTCGTCGACCGCCCGTTTCACCATCGCCTGCGCGAGCACCGCACCACGGGCCACCTCGGCGGCGAGCGCGAGCGCGCGGTCGTGCAGCGCTTCGGGCGCGACCACCTCGTCGGCGAGCCCGATCTGCAAGGCCTCGGGTGCCTTCACCTGGCGGCCGGTGACCATCATCTCCTTCGCGCGACTGCGCCCGACAGTGCGCGCCAGGCGCTGCGTGCCGCCGCCGCCGGGGATGATGCCGAGCAGGATCTCCGGCTGACCGAACACGGCCCGCTCGCTGGCGATGCGGTAGTCGCAGGTCAGCGACAGCTCGCAGCCGCCGCCGAGCGCGTAGCCGCTGACGGCCGCGATCACGAACCGCGGGATGGCCGCGACGGCATTGAGCGCGCGGTGGAAGCCCTCGCCGATCGCGCGGCCGGCATCGGCGCCGCCGAACTCGGAGATGTCGGCGCCGGCGGCGAACAGGCGGTCGCCGCCGGTGATCACCACCGCACCCGGCGGATCGGCGGTGAGGCCCAGCGCCACCTCGTGCAGCTCGGCGAGCAGCGCTTGCGACAGCGCGTTGACCTTTGGATTGTTGAGCGTGACCACGGCCACGCCGTCGTCGCGCCGTTCGACCAGCACCAGTTCACCCATGGCCGCACCCTACCCCGGCACGGGTTCGCGGCCATCGGCCGGATCAGGCGCCGACGGTGCCCAGCATCTCGTCGGCCGCCGCCCACGGATCGAGCGTGCGATGGAACACCGCCGACTGCAGCTCCTCCCAGCGCTCGCCGGTGGCCAGCTCGCGTGCCCGCTGCTCGAGCCGGCGGGCGACGATCTCGCGCAGCTCCTCGCGCAGGCGGTACTCGCGCCGGCGGGTGAGCTCGCCGCTGGACTCGATGTAGTCGCGGTGGGCCTGCACGGTGGCCCACAGCTCGGGCACGCCGCGCTTGTCGACGGCGACGGCGGGCACGATCGGAGGGCGCCACGCGTCGTCGGCCAGATCGCTGAGCTCGAGCATCTGCTCCAGGTCGCGGTGGGTGTCCTCCACGCCTTTGCGATCGGCCTTGTTGAT
>CAYZFZ010000224.1:0-6101 GCA_964477795.1 uncultured Bifidobacterium sp. | reverse complement strand
GCCACCCATGGCGAACACGTCGCTGCACGCGTTGGCGGCGGCGATGGCGCCGAAGTCGGCCGGATGATCGACCAGCGGCGGGAAGAAGTCGGTGGTGCTGACGAGCGCGATGTCGGGCGAGACCTGGTAGATGGCCGCGTCGTCGAAGGGTGCGAGGCCCACGAGCAGCGACGGGTCGGCTCCGGCGGGCATGTCGCGCACCAAGTCGGTGAGCAGCGACGCACCCCACTTCGCCGCGCACCCGCCGCACGACGTCCACTCGGTCAGCCGCAGGTCGGCGATCGGGTCGACAGCCGGGTCGGCGGCGCGGTCGCTGGTCGTCACGGCCGCCAGCCTACGGTGCACGCCACCGGACCCCGGCGCCGGGAGCGCCCACCCTTCTGTTCTCGCCGACGACAACCCAGGTTGTCACCCCCCCGCAACCTGCGTTGTCGTGCCAGCGAAGAGACAACCCCAGCGACCGTCGAAACCGCCCGCCCGCCCTCGCGCCTCGCCGGTGCGCCTACGGCGATGCCGCCGTGCTCGAGCCCTGACGCCGGCCGCGTACCGAGGCCGCGCTGGCCACCACCACCATCGCCATCCCCGCGATCTGCGCGGCGCCGAGGTGCTGGCCGAGCACGAGCAGCCCGCTCAGCGCAGCGACCGCGGGGCTGAGGCTCATCAGCACGCCGAACAGCCCGGGCGCGACATGGCGGCGAGCGGTGACCTCCAGCGAGAACGGCACGATCGCGGACAGCAAGGCGACGGCGGCGCCGAGCAGCAGCACACGGGTGTCGAGGAAGCCGCTGCCGGCACGCAGGCCGAACGGGCTGGAGAGCAGCGACGCGACCACCATCGACAGGGCGACACCGTCGACCCCGTCGAAGCGCCGGCCGGCGGCACCGACGAGGAGGATGTAGCTCGCCCAGCCGCCGGCGGCGACGATCGCGAAGGCCACCCCGGCGGCGCTGACCGACGACCCGCCCTCGCCCAGCAGCACCACGCCCGCGCACGCGACCACGCACCAGGCCAGCTCCTGGCGGCGGCGCGCGAGCGCTGCCGCCAGGCCGAGCGGCCCGAGCAGCTCGATCGTGACGGCCAACCCCAGCGGCAGGCGGGCCACCGCCTCGTAGAACGACAGGTTCATCACGGCCAGCACGGCCCCGAAGGCCACCACCACCCGCCAGTCGGCCGCGCTGCGCCCCGACAGCCGTGGGCGCGCAACGGCCATCAGCACGATCGCGGCGAAGCCCTGGCGCATGAGCACCACGCCGGCGGGCCCGACGTCGCCGAACAGGCCGCTGGCGATCGCGGCGCCGAACTGGACGGACACGATCGAGCCGAGCACGAGCAGGGTGCCGCGCGGCGTGCCGTCCACGACGACACGAATGGGCGCTGCACCGGACGGCGTCGTCGTGGTCTCCTGCACCCGCCCACTGTGCGCCGCCGGCACCGCGCCCGTGAAATGCCGATCACGGCACGGTTATGCTCGCAGCGCATGATGATCGAGGTACGCCATCTACGCGGCTTCCTGGCCATCGCCGAGGAACGCAACATCACCCGGGCGGCGGCGCGCCTGCACCTGTCGCAGCCGGCGCTGTCGCGCCTGCTCGCCCAGCTGGAAGGTGCGGTGGGCGTGCGACTGGTCGACCGCTCGACCCACCACCTGCAGTTGACGGAGGAGGGCACCCGCTTCGAGCAGCGGGCAGCCGCCGCGGTGCAGGCCTTCGACGATGCGGTGGAGAGCGCGCGCCGGCAGGTCGCGACCCTGCGCGTGGGGCAGACGTGGTCGGTGGCCGCCCACCTGTCACCGATCGTGCGGGCGTGGAAGGCCACCCATCCGGATCGGCCGCTGACGGTGCTGCGCGGCGAGGATCGCACGGCCGGTCTCGCCGGCGGGCGCGTCGACGTGGCGCTCACCCGCGGCCCCGTCTCCACCGGCGAGTACCGCTGCGTCGTCATCGACGACGAGCCACGCGTGGCCGTGCTCGCCGCCGACCATCACCTCGCGCAGCACCGCGAGCTGCACCTCGCCGACCTCGCCGAGCAGCCGATCGTCGTGCAGACGCGCGCCGGCACCACGACTCCCGAGCTGTGGCCGGCGAGCGCCCGCCCTCGCACCGTCGTCGAGGTGACGAGCATGGACGACTGGCTGGTCACCATCGCATCCGGCGCGGGCGTCGGTGTGTCCGTCGTGTCCACCGCCGCGCTGCACCCGCACCCCGACATCCGCTTCGTCCCACTCGTCGACGCCCCACCCGTGCCGCTGCTGGTGGCGTGGCCGCGCCGCGGCGCACATCCGTCGGTGAAGGAGTTCGTCCGCATCGCCCGCCAGGCGACGCTGCGGCACTGAACGCTGGTCAGCCGTCGGCGAGGTCGGCGCGCCCGGCAGCGTCGGTGGCGGTGCGGCTGGGCGGCGTGGGCACCCAACCCTCCTCCGCCCGCACGTGCGCCGTGGCCTCCGCGATCGCCGTGCGCACGAGGTTGAGGCCGCTCAACCCGGGCAGCGCGTCGATGCGGGCCTCCACGTTGTCCACCAGCTGCGCACCGTCGCCGGCGCCGAACAGGTAGGCGGCGGCGAAGGACGTCTCGATCTTGGGCACGTCGCCGCTGCCGACGATGGCCCACTCGTGCTGCAGGAACCACTTCGTCACCTTCTGCGCCTTGCGATCACCCTCCAGCAGGTCGCGGGCGTAGCTGGCGTAGTACGCCGCGTGGCGGCCCTCCTGGCGCATGATGCGCCCCAGCAGCTCGCTGAGCACCGGGTGGTCGGCGCTCTGGCCGAGCCGGTTGTACGCCGCGTTGGCGGTCCACTCGTTGATCGCGCCCCACGTCATGTGCACGGCGGGGAAGCGGCGCACGGTGTGGCCCAGCGTCCAGAACATCAGCGGGCTCCAGAACAGGTAGCGCTTGTTGAACGTGCGCATCGCGGTGAGGCGCGTGTCGTGCGCCGGCCAGTCGTGCGCGGCCAGCACGCGGCCCAGCGCCTGCCCGTGCCAGTACTCCTCGTAGTTCCACAGGGTGAGGAAGGCGGTGAACTGGGGATCTTTCCACGCCGGCATCAGCAGCAGCTCACGCGTGTAGAGCACGGTCTGGTACTCGATGTCGTGCATGTACGACAGGCAGCGCAGCACGTTCGCGTCCAGCGGTGTACGCCGGAACTCGTCGAAGTCGATGTCGTCGGTCTTCAGCCGACCACCCTGCTCCTGGAACTTCTCGATCGAGATCGCCATGGCCACCCTTCGTCACGGACGGTCGTTCGGTTCGCTCCGACGCTACCGCATACTTGCCGGATGACATCTCAGCTGTTTCGCGCGATCGCCTTCAGCGGCAGCCTGCGCAAGGGTTCCACGAACACCGCACTCATCCATCTCGCTCAGCGGATCAGCCCACCCGAGCTCACCATCGAGATCATCGACTGGGTCGATCAGCTGCCGTGGATGAACCCCGACCTGGAGACGGATCCGCCGGAGGTCGTGCAGCGTTGGTGGGCTGCCCTGCGCGGCGCGGATGCGCTGATCGTCGGCATGCCGGAGTACAACGCGACGCCGACTGCGCTGGCCAAGAACGCGATCGACTGGGCGACCCGACCTCCCTCCGACCGGGCGATCGCCGGCACCGTGGTGGCGTTCCTGAGTGCCGCCGGCCGCTCGGGTGGGCGCAACTCGCAGTCCAGCGTCACGCCGGTGCTGGGCTACATGGGCGCCACGATCATCGAGGAGCCGGAGGTCCGCCTCTCGATGGTGGGCGACCGCGTCGACGCCGAAGGCAACACCGACGACCCCGAGATCATCGACGCGGTGGCCGCCAAGCTGCGCGCCGTCGTCGACGCGCTCACCCTGCGCGCAGCCGGCGACCCTGCCGGCGAGGCGAGCTGACCGCGGTCAGATCTGGGTGAGATCGACGGTTGCCGCGTCGGCGAAGGCGAATGCTCGATATTCGCGCTGGCAGGGGCTGCCGGTGAGCGCCCAGATCGTGCCGGGCCCACCCGGAGCGAGCTCGACGATCATCGACGCGGTGGTGGCCTCCACGCCGTCGACGTGCATGCACACGCTCCAGCCGGGATCACCGCACGAGTCGTGCGAGCGCAGGTGCGCCTGCAGCGACGCCACGGTCACCGGCCGGGCGGCGAGCACGCGCTGCGACGCGTGCCAGCGCGGGTCGACGAGCCGATCCACCGGCTGGCGCGGGTGGCGGTGCGCGGCGTCGAACGCGGGGATCGAGGTGCGGTTGGAGATCGCCCGCACGTCGCGCACCTGCTCGACGGCCCACGCGCCGCCGCTCGTGTCGATGACGTAGGCGGCACCGGGATCCGCGACAAGGAACGCGTTCCAGTACGGCCGCCCCTGCGGGCTCAGCGCAGAGTCGTGCAGGGCAGGGTCGTGCCCGCTGCCACCCTGCCCGTACCGGGCGAGCAGGGTCGTGACGACGTCGACAGCGTCGGCCGCGGTCGTCCCCCGCTCCAGCGCGAGGCGCACGAGGTCCATCCCTGTCAATCCGACCGGTGCACCACGCGGGTCGAGCGTCGTGTACACGGTGGTGTTGCCGATCGCCACGCCGGCCTCGTTGACACCGTGCTCCGCGCCCCAGCCCCACACGGGCCGCGACAGCACGCAGGCCAGGGTGTCATCGCCGAACGGGTCGACGGTGATGTGGGTGGCGTGCAGCGGGCCGTCGTCGCGGCGGGCGGGCGACCAATGGACGAGCTGCTGCTCTGCCGGTGGGCGATCGCTGTTCTTGGCGAACAGGGTGACGCTGCCACCGGTGGCCGGCGGTAGCGCGACGAGGCAGTCGCACATCAGCTGAACGAGCCGCCCTCGGCGGGGATCTGTGCAACGTCGTCGGCGGTGGGCGCCACGGCGGGAACTGCGGACGCAGCGGGCGCGGCACCCGGCGGCGCCGGCCACAGGGCCTCGCCCTTGGGTTCGGTGGTGCGCCACTGGGGAGCGAGCACCGGTGCCGTCAGCTGCGTCGCGGCGCCACTCTGCTCCCACAGCACGGCCGGCCGCTCGCCGTGCCAGCGAACGGCGAACGAGACGCTGCCGGTGGCACCGGTGGGCAGGCCGTAGACCTCGAAGTTGCTGCCCTCCCAGCCGGTGGGCAGCCCACCGGCGAACAGTCGGGCGCCACCGCCGGCGATGTCGACGATGCGCCGCTCCGCCCACGTGAGGAAGTGGGCGCGCTCGCCCGGCGCTGCGGCCGGCAGCGAGCTGCTGCACGCCAAACGGGCGCGCACGGCCTCCAGGTCGCGGCGGGCCCGCTGCTCGCCTGCAGCTGCCAGCACATGGTCGGTCGCGTCGATCGCGGCGGCCAGTGCCCAGTCGTGCACCGCCCGCTTGGCGGCCAGCTCGAGTGCGTGCGCCACGTCGGGCACCCACTCCACAGCCTTGTCGCCCATGCGCACCAGCTGGCCGAGCCCGAGCAGGAACGCGACCGGGTCGTCGTCGGGGTGCTCGGGGCCGACGAGCGCCAGCTCGCAGCGCTCGGCGATCACGCGCTCGGCGAGCGCATCGTCGGGCAGCAGCAGCCGGCTCGCCCGCTCGGTGATCGACGTCCAGCCACGCACCACCCCCTCCGCAGTGGGAAGTCCGCTGGGCAGCGCGCCGGCGCAGCGCCCGTCGTGCGCGATCGCAACCGTGAGCGAGGCGTGGTGCCCGATCGGGAACGCGACGCTGCCTGCGGGAAGGCCGATGCCCTCGATCGGCGCGCTGGGCGGGCGCAGGGACAGCACGTCGGGGTGGGTGAACGCGACTGCGATGGGCAGCGGCGAGTCGTTCTCGATCTCGACGATGGTGAGCCCGCCGCCGTCGGGCACGGAGTACACGCGCTGCACGGCGTCGCCGTCGGGGATGCGCAGCCGGGTCTCCACGACGGCAGTGCCCTGGACGCGGTGCTGGCGCACGGCGGGTTCGTGCTCGGGGCTGTGCCACCGGTCGTCGGCAGCGACGTGCCAATCGAGGGGCGTGCCGCCGGCCCACGGCTGGATCGCTCCGTACTCCGTCACCGTGGCTCGCCATCCACCGCCGATGACACCGGTCGTGATGCCAGTCATCGTGTCGTTCACTCCATCTCGCTCTTGCGGGTGCGCTGCATCAGGGCACCCAGTGCCTCGCGGGCCGGCC
>CAYZFZ010000223.1:0-6125 GCA_964477795.1 uncultured Bifidobacterium sp. | reverse complement strand
CACCTGCACCCCGGCGGCCAGCAGCTGTTCGTGGTCAGCGGCGAGGCCCGGGTGGGCACCGTTGCCGACGGTGAGGTGCGGCTGGCGCCGGGTGCGCTGGTGTTGTGCCCACCGAACGAGCGGCACTGGCACGGTGCCGCGCCGGGCCACGACTCCACGCTGCTGGCGGTCACGTGGGGAACCACCCGGTGGGAGACCGAGGCGCCGGAGTGAGCACCTACGACGTGGCCATCGTGGGCATGGGCCCGACGGGCGCCACGCTCGCGAACCTGTGCGGCATGCTCGGGTTGCACACCGTCGTCTACGAGCGCTCCACCTCGCCCTACTCGCAACCGCGTGCCTGCCACCTGGATGCGGAGATCGCCCGCGTGTTCCAGCAGTGCGGGTTCGAGGAGCAGCTGGAGCACCTGCTGACGGTGAGCGCCGGCATGGAGTACGTGGACCGCGAGGGCCATCGCCTGTTCTCCTTCGAGGGTTTCGAGCGCGAGCCGCTGCTGGGCTGGCAGGAGGACTATGTGTTCGTCCAGCCGCAGCTGGAGATGATGCTGCGCCGCGGCGTGTCGCGCTTCGACAACGTCGACGTGCACCTTGCGTGGGAGGCCGGCGCGCCGGCGACCCTGCTGGAGGACGCCACGTACCTGGTCGCCTGCGACGGTGGCAACAGCCACCTGCGCGACGGGGTGGGCGTGGGGATGGTGGATCTCGGCTACGACCAGCGGTGGCTGGTGGTCGACGTGATGCTCCACCGCCAGCCGTCGCCGCCCCTGCCGACGATGATCCAGCAGGTGTGCGATCCGCACCGGCCGACGACGTTCGTGCCATCGCACGGCATCCACCGCCGGTGGGAGTTCCAGCTGATCGGCGACGAGGAGCCCGATCCCTGGGCGCTGCTGTCACCGTGGGGCGTCACCCGCTCGCACGGCGATCTGGTGAGGGCGGTGCCGTACCGCTTCCACGCGCTCGTGGCGGAGCGCTGGCGAGCCGGGCCCGACGGGCGTGTGCTGCTCGCCGGCGACGCCGCGCACATGATGCCGCCGTTCATGGGGCAGGGGATGTGCAGCGGGGTGCGCGACGCGGCGAACCTGGCATGGAAGCTGGCCGAGGTGGTGAAGGGTTCGTCGCCGGCGAGCTTGCTGGACACCTACGAGGCCGAACGCCGGCCGCACACGGAGGCCGTGATCGCATTGTCGGTGGAGGCGGGCCGCACGCTGGCCCGCCTGGCCGCCGATCCCACCGACCTGCCGGTGCCGGCGCAGCCCGATCCGCAGCGCTGGTCGCGGTTGCCCGGCCTGGATCTCGGGGGCGAGTTCCCGGTGGGCCATCAGCTGCCCCAACCCGATCGCTTCGACCGGCGCCTGCCGCCGGGTTGGGTGTGGGTGGCGTCGACGGTGTTGTTCGAGAGCCCCGACCACCACCCCGTGGTGATCGAGCCCCACGCCACCTACGGCCACCGCGCCGTCCTCGTGCGCCCCGACCGCTACATCGCCGCCGTCGTGGGCTGATCGGCCGCGCGATCACTCGTGAGGCAGGTGTGTCTCGATCCAATTGAGTGCGGACGCGCGCATCGCATGATCGGGAAAGTGTCCTTCGTAGACGCTGATGGCGTGCTCCACCGTCGTCACTTCGGCGGCGGCGGCGAGCGCGGGCAGATCGGGGAGGTCTTTCAGCGGCCTGCCTGCGCGCAGCTTCATCGCAAGGAGCACATCGGCCCGGGCAAGCATGATGATGACGTCACCGACCTGAAGGTACGGAGCCCAGTCGCGCTGGTGCCCGGAGACAGCCTCCGGGATGAAGTTCTTCGCGTTCTCGTTCACCCAGTCGGACGTCCAACCGTTCTCGGCAGCCATCTGCTCGATCTGACGGCGCAGGGCCGATTTGGTTGCGGCGTCAGCGTTGATCCACGCGTCGACATCCTTCGTCCCACCGCGATCGGGACGGACGCTGAGCATGACGGCACCCCCACCCACGACGTGGATCGTGACGGCGAGCCCCTCTGCATCGAGGCGATGGGCCAGCTCGTCGAGCGCTGCATGGAGCGACTCGCGGTCGAAGACAAAGCTCATACGCTGGCGAGATCTGCTTCGTCGACGAGAACGCCGCGCCGCTCGAGCTCAGCCACCGCATGGCTCGGAGGTACGCCCGCAGGTGTCCAGGGTGCCTCCAGTCTCGTGGCGTCGGCAAGCCAACGGGGGTGTGGAAGATGCTCCTCGTTCAGCCGATGCTCAGCCAGGCCGGCGAGGAACGCATCGATCCGCTCGTCGCCAGTCGGTGCGGGCGGAGACACCGTCAAGGCGACCCGTTCGGCGCCATGCTCTCGCGCAAGGTCGTCAGCGAGCTGGAGCACGATCCTCAGCAGAGTCGACTCCGCCTGATCGTCTCGCACAACGCTCGCTGCAGCTGCGGCAGCACCGGCGACGGTGTCTGAGCGTGTGGGCAAGACCACGACCCGCCAACCTGCGGCGCGAACCAATCGGTCGAGGGTGGCTACCGAGACGTCGCGGTTTCCGCCCTCGGCCCGCGAGATGTTGGGCTGCGGAATTGACGACAGCGTTGCCAGGCGCGCCTGTGTCAGGCGCGCTCCTGCCCGCGCCTGCCAGACGAGGTTCGATGCAGTAGTCTCCATGTCACAAATATATCGTTCTAGATATATTCGTGCAACTCACACCGACGCGCGCCGTCTGGGAAGACGCGCCAAATTCGTCAACCTCCGGCGCGACCAGCGAGCGTCGCGCTACCGCACTGCACGCGACCCACGCCTACGGCACAGGTGCGTCATCGGCGCGGGAAGCTACTGCTTGCCCATCTCCGAGCGGTGCTCGATTGCGGCGTCGGGCCTCGGCGCCTTGCCGAGTAACTCGACGTCGACGTGGTGGATCGTGCCGTTGAACCTGAAGGGCGACTCGTACGAGGTGGCGACCGGGGCACCGTTGTCGACCCCGACGCCCATCCCGTTGAAGGGCATCCAGCCGCGGATGATCCGCGGGATCTCCACCGTTCCCACCGACGCGCCGTCCACCAGCAGCTCACCGCGGCCGGCGACTCGGTCGAGCTTGGTGAGCGTCCAGGTGATCGTGTGGTCGCCGGGGGAGAGCGCGTCGGCGCCGCGGATCTCGTGGCGCTCCAGCGGGAAGTGGTAATGGAAGCACGGCCGCCCGTCCTGGACGAACATGGCGTAGCCGGCCCACCGATCGCCGTCGCTGATGAGCGTGCCCTCGCAGCCGCCGGCGGGCACCGCGATGTGGGCGGTGATCGCATGGCTCGTGTTTTGCAGGCGCGGCGCGCTGTCGGATGGCACGCGCTCCAGCCCCGGCCACAGGCGCCAGCTCGTGCGCACCGGGCGCTGCTGGCGGGTGCCGCCACCGGCACGTTCGTCGACCGGCAGCACCTTGTACTTCGCGGCTTCCTCCCACCACCGGGCGACCAGCGCCTGCACGATCTCCGGGTGTGCGTCGGCCAGATCGACCGTCTCGGAGAAGTCCTCGTCGAGGTGGTACAGCTCCCACCGGTCGTCGTCGAGGGTGGTGCGCGCGTCGTGCCACGTCACGGCTTTCCAGCCGTCGGCGACGATGCCGCGGTGGCCCAGCATCTCGAAGTGCTGCACCGCCTTTCGCGTCGCAGCGTCGGGTTCGTGGAAGGTGTACGTCATCGGTGTGCCGTGCAGCGGCATCTGCTCGATGCCGTTGACCGTGTGGGGCAACGGCGCGCCGACGACGTCGAGGATGGTGGGCGTCAGGTCGCTGACGTGGTGGAACTGGTGGCGCATCGTGCCGGCGGCTTCGGCCGGCAGGCCCTGCGGCCAGTGGACCACCAGCGGGTCGCGCACGCCGCCGCCATGCGTGTTCTGCTTGTAGAACTTGCACGGGGTGTTGCCGGCCATGGCCCAGCCGAGCGGGTAGTTGTTGAACCACTGGGTCTCGCCGATCTCGTCGAGCTTGCCGATGGATTGCTCCAGCGTCATCGGCGCGCGCTCGAAGTAGCGGCCCTGGTGGAGGGTGCCGGCGTGGCTGCCCTCCTGCGAGGCGCCGTTGTCGCTCATCACGACGAAGATCGTGTTGGTCAGCGCGCCGATGGTCGCGAGCAGGTCGACCAGGCGACCGATCTCCCGGTCGGTGTGGGTGACCATCGCGGCGAACGCAGCCTGGAAGCGCACGAACAACCGGCGCTCGTCGTCGGACAGCTCCGCCCAGACCGGCACGCCAGGGTTGCGCGGCGGCAACTCCGTCGTGGGCGGGACGAGCCCCATCGCCTGCTGCCGCGCCAGCCGATCCGCACGCGTGGCGTCCCAACCCTTCTCGAACACGGGCACGTAGGCGTCGATCAGTTCCTTGGGCACGTGGTGCGGCGAGTGGCCGGCACCGAACGCGAGGTAGAGGAAGAACGGCTTGTCCGGCGCGACCGACTGCTGGTCGCTCACGAACCGGATCGCGTGGTCCATCAGGTCGGTGGTGAGGTGGTAGCCCGGCCGGTCGGGTGTCGGGACGTGATGGTTGTCCTCGGTGAGGAACGGTTCCCAGTGGTTCATCGCGCCGTCCATGAACCCGTAGAAGCGATCGAAGCCGCGCTGGGTGGGCCACTGGTAGAAGGGGCCGCTCGGGCCGGTGTGATGCATCGGCGTCAGGTGCCACTTGCCGACGGCGAAGCTGTTCCACCCGTGCTCGCGCAGGATCTCGGGCAGCAGCGCGGCGTCGCGCGAGATGGCGCCTCGGTACCCGTCGAAGCCGAGGTCGTAGTTGGCGAGTGAGCCCATGCCCACCGCGTGGTGGTTGCGGCCGGTGAGCAACGAGGCGCGGGTGGGCGAGCACAGCGACGTGGTGTGGAAGTTGGTGTAGCGCAGGCCGTTCGCCGCCAGCCGGTCGATGTTCGGTGTGGCGATCTCGGAGCCGTAGCAGCTGAAGTCGGAGTAGCCGACGTCGTCGAACACGCAGTAGACGACGTTGGGCGTGCCCGCCGGCGGGTGTGGTTCCGCCGGCCAGAACGGATCGGATTCGACCATGGTGCGGCCGAGCCGGGGTGGTGTGTGGTCGCTCATCGATGCCCCCAGGGTGTGCGAGTGCGCACACAGTACGGCCGAACCGGCGGCCCCGGCGAAGCGTTCGCTCGAGTCGATCGCTCGAGCCAGTCCTGGGTGGAGCGGTGGACAAGTAGGGTGAGTCAAGTGGGTGCTCGAGCGTTCCCGGTGCTGGATTCCACACCAGCAGACGACGCGCTCGTCGCCGCGTCGTGGCGCGCGGACGCCACGTGAGCGCATGGAGCATGTGGTGGCGCTGAACGAGCTGTGCGAGCAGCTCTCGCGGGCCGGTGTGCGGGCAAGGTACCCATCGGCTGACGAGGACGAGGTTCGTCTGCGCGTGCTCGCGCTACGACTCGGTCGTGAGCTGATGGTCGAGGTGTACGGGTGGGATCCGGCCGCCCGGGGTTGGTGAGCTGGTCGCGGTCTTGGCGGAGCTGCCCGCGGTGAGGTCCTGGGCGGGCGTAGCGAAGCGGCGGGTCGGGAAACGCGGCTGGGTCGAAGCTCGCTGCCGTCAAGCAAGCGACCACCTTCTCGCCGTCGAGATCACTGCACCCGCCGAGCGTGGTGTCCGCCGTCGCCGTCCGTTGGTCTTGGGATCGCCGGTTTCTGGTGTTCACTCGGGGTACGGTCCGAGTTCTTCGTTGAGCAGGAGAGGGGGTCGCAGGGTCGTGAGGCGAGGTTCCTTTCGAATGGCGGTGGCGGCTTGCCTCGCGGTTGTCATTGCACTGTCGCCAGTGTTTGTCGGTGCTCCGAAAGCGCATGCTGCGGAACCGGGTCACAACGTCGCTGATGTGACGGTTCGGGCGACCGCGGAGCGCGCTTCCGCGGGCGCGGTTCTTCGTGTGGGTGTGGCCAAGAGTGTTCGGGCAGTGATGGGGCGGCCGGTTGTGGATCAGTCTGTGCCGGCTGCTTCGTACGACGTGAGCGGCGTTCCTGCCTCGTGGGTGGAGGGGCAGGCTCAGGCTTTCTCGGTGACGCGTGATCTGCTCTACGACGACCTCGGTCGGCTGACGTCGGATGTTCTGGCGACTTCTGGCGGTGCGGTCACGGCCGGCTACTCGAGGGTGTCCGCCAGTTTGTGTAAGTGGCGTGGCCTGATTGGAGCGCCAGCGGA
>CAYZFZ010000222.1:0-6143 GCA_964477795.1 uncultured Bifidobacterium sp. | reverse complement strand
TCTTGCCCGTCCGCGTGTCGACCACGCTCGTGTCGTGGTGCTCCCACCCGGCCTGGTTCTCCTCGCTGCCGCGATGGTGGTCGACCGCGAACAGCACTGTGCCCGCAGCGCGCGCCGCCCCACCGAGCCACACCGTCGAGCGGCCGCAGTAGGAGCCGACCTCCAGGAACGGCAGCCCGGGCACGGCCGCGCCCGCCGCGACCGCGGCCTCGTACAGCGCGTCACCCTCGTCGGCCGGCATGAAGCCCTTGGCCGCCAGCGCGTGGGCGCGCAGTTCCGCAGGGAGCCCCGGGCTCACCAACGGTCCCAGTGGATGATGCTGTCGGCGGGCGGGCGGGTGGCCCGCTTGAAGTCGGTGCCCACGGTGTAGGCGAGCGGGGAGAGGCACACCTGCTGCACCGAGTCGAACGGGATGCCGACGATCTCCGCGACCTGCTGCTCCATCATCAGGTGGATGGTGGTCCAGCACGTGCCCAACCCGCGGGCGCGGGCCGCGAGCATGAAGCTCCACATCGCCGGCAGGACGTTGCCGAACAGCGACGCGCCCATCATCGCCGGCAACGCGTCGGCGCGGCCGGCCGTGCACGCGATCACGATCGCCGGCGCCTCGCCCAGGTGCTCGCCGAGGAAGTCGGCCGACGACGCGCTGCGCGCCTGCTGCTCGTTGGCGGCGAGCGAACCCTTGTCGATGCTGCCGATGTAGATGCCGTCGAGCTGCGAGTAGATCGCGTAGCACTGGCGATACACGTCTCCGATCGCGGCACGCAACGCGGGATCGCGCACGACGACGAACTGCATGGTCATGTTGTTGGAGCCACTCGGCGACTGCATCGCCAGCGCGACGCACTCCCGGATCGGCTCGTCGGGCACGGGCCGGCCGAGATCGAGCCGCTTGCGCACCGCCCGCGTGGTGGACAGCAGCTCGTCTGGGGTGAGAGGCAGCAGGGTCATGCGGGCACCATAATCGCAGGCATGATTTCGCACGAAGGGCGGGCGCGCGCGTCGCGGTGGCTGCTCGCCCACGGCCCGATGGTTGCGCTCAGCATCCTCGTCGTCACCCTCGCGATCGGCGTGCAGCGCACCGGGCACACGTGGGGCGACGACTTCGCGCTGTACCTGCGCCAGGCGAAGAGCCTGGTCGACGGCAACATCGGCCAGGTCATCGCGGACAACCACTTCAACGTGGACAACGCGGCGAAGCCCGGGTTCAGCCCGTACGTGTACCCGTGGGGTTTCCCGCTGCTGCTCGCGCCCGTCTACCGCGTCGTCGGGCGCGACTACGCGGCGTTCAAGCTCGTGGAGGTCGCGTCGCTCGTCGCCTTCCTGTGGGGCTTCCACGCCGTCATCCGGCGGCGGATGGATCGCTGGGTCGCGTTCGCCACGGTCGCGTTCGTCGGCACGACGTTCGCCTACCTCGTGCACACCGACAAGGTGGTCAGCGAGCTGCCGTACATGGCCGCCGCCACGCTCACGCTGTGGTGGCTCGATCGCATCCGTCGCGGGCGACCGCTCGACGCAGCCACCCGCGGGCAACTCGTGGCGCTGGGGTTGCTGGCGATGCTGGTGTTCAACATCCGCCGCGAGGGCGTGGCGCTGGTGGCGGCGATCGGCGTCGCCCAACTGCTCGACCTGCGCGGCCGCTGGCGGACAGCCGACCGGCGTGCGGTGGCGACCCCGTACGTCGCGTTCGCCGGCGGCGTGGTGCTGCTGCAGCTGCTGCTGCCGAGCGCGCTCGCCCCCGAGTACGCCGGCTCCGGCCTCGGCCAGACGTGGAAGAAGCTCGACGGCGCGTTCCAGCTCGCGTTCGCGAGGCAGGTCGGCTTCGATGAGCTCGCCGGGATCGGGCTCCTGCTCGCCGTCCTGCTCGTCGTCGCCGGCATCGCCGTGCGGCTGTGGCGGGCACCGGCCGAGGATGCGCCGCTCGCCGTCTTCGCGATCGGCTCGATGGTGATCGTCGGCATGATCCCCGCGGTCGCGGATCGGTACCTGCTCGCGATCACACCGTTCGCCGTGTACTTCGCCGCGCAGGCCGTCGCCGCCATCCCGCTGCCACGCCGCCTCGCTCCCCTGCTCGCCACCGCCCTGCTCGCGATCGGGTCCCTCGTCCACCTCGCGACGGTGCGCGTGGAGATCCGCGACGCGCAGGCGTTCGACGACGCCGGGTTCGTGGTGGACGGCCCGGAGACGGCGTCCGCGCAGGCGGCCTTCGCAGCGATCCGCACGTACACCCACCAGGACGACGTGGTCGCGTTCTTCAAGGTGCGCGCACTCACGTACTACACGGATCGCCGCGGTGTGCAGTCCAGCGACCTGGAGATCCTGCGCCAGCGCTCCGACTACTTCATGATGCGGCGCAACACCGGGATCGGCCAGCCGTGGGTGACCGCCGACGACGCCGAGGAGATGGGGTGGACGGAGGTGTGGAGCAACGTCGAGTGGGTGCTCTGGCGGCTGCCACTGTACGAACCTGGCTGACCGTCTGCCAGACTCCACCGGGATGACCGCGCTCGACGAACTCGTGAACCTGCTCGACCTCGAGGCCATCGAGGTCAACCTCTTCCGCGGTGTGTCGCCCGACGAGAACCGCCAGCGCGTGTTCGGCGGGCAGGTCGCCGGCCAGGCGCTCGTCGCCGCCACCCGCACCGTGCAGGCCGACCGCCAAGTGCACTCGCTGCACGCCTACTTCCTGCGGCCCGGCGACCCGACGGTGCCGATCCTGTACGAGGTCGACCGCATCCGCGACGGGCGCAGCTTCACCACCCGCCGCGTCGTCGCGATCCAGCACGGCCGTGCGATCTTCAACCTGCAGGCCAGCTTCCACGTGGCCGAGCACGGCCCCGACTTCCAGCTGCCGATGCCGCTGGACGTGCCGGCGCCCGAGACGCTGCCCGACTTCAAGACGCGCATGCTGCCGTACAAGGACCGCATGGGCGACTGGTACGACCGGCCGCGACCGATCGACCTGCGCCATGTGGACGCCGACCCGTTCAGCCGCCGCGGCAAGTCGGCCGACGGCCAGCGGGTGTGGATGCGGGCCGACGGCGAACTGCCGCCCGACCCGACGCTGCACGCGTGCATCGTCACGTACGCGAGCGACATGACGTTGCTGGACACGACCGTGTTGCCGTTCGGCATGTCGTGGGAAACACCGGGGATGCAGATGGCCAGCCTCGACCATGCGATGTGGTTCCACCGCCCGTTCCGTGCCGACGACTGGCTGCTCTACGACCAGTCGTCGATCTCCACCGGTGGTGCCCGCGGCCTGGCCGGCGGGAACATCTACACCTCCGACGGCACGCTCGCGATCAGTGTCGTGCAGGAAGGTCTGGTGCGGGTGGCGCAGCCATGAGGCGGCTCGCACTCGCCACCGCGAGCGGTGCGCTGCTGCTGCTCCCCGCATGCGCCGACGACGCCTCGGATTCGGTGAGCAGCGGACCGCAGGTCACGTTCACGACCGCGGCAGCGAGCGGGCCGACCTCGACGGGTGCACCCGCGACGGAACCGCACGCCACGGCTGCGGCCACCTCGACGGTCGCGAGAACCCTGCCACCGACGGTGCCGCCGCCGACCACCCTGCCGCTGACCGCCGATCAGGTCGCGCTGCCGGTCTTGGTCGAGGGGCTCGACAACCCGGTCGACCTGGCCTGGCGGCGCGACGACCCGACGCTCTACGTCGTGCAGCAGCCCGGCTCGATCGTGCCCGTGCGCGACGGGGTCGTCGGCGAGCCCGTGCTCGACATCCGCGACTCGGTGGCCTTCGGTGGCGAGCAGGGTCTGCTCGGGCTGGCGTTCCATCCCACCGAGCCGCTCGCCTACGTGAACTACACCGACAACGACGGCGACACCGTGATCGAGGAGTACGCGGTGGCCGACGACGGCACGTTCGACCCGGCGAGTGCTCGCCAGGTGCTCACCATCGACCAGCCGTACGCGAACCACAACGGCGGCGACGTCGTGTTCGGCCCCGACGGCTACCTGTACATCGGGATGGGCGACGGCGGCTCGGCCAACGACCCCGAACGGCGGGCGCTCAACGTGAGCCAGTTGCTCGGCAAGATCCTGCGCATCGACCCGCGGGCCAGCGGCGACCAGCCATACACGGTGCCGGCGGACAACCCGTTCGTCGGCGTCGCCGGCGCCCGGCCGGAGATCTGGTCGGTGGGTGTGCGCAACCCGTGGCGCTTCAACTTCGACCAGTGGACGGGCGACCTGTGGATCGGCGACGTGGGGCAGGGCTCGTGGGAGGAGATCGACCTCGCCCGCGCCGTCGACGGGGGCGGGCGCGGCGTGAACTTCGGCTGGAGCGCGTGGGAGGGCACGCATCGGTTCAACAGCGACCAGGCGGAGGACGGGGTGACGATGCCGATCTTCGAGTACCCGCACGGCGCCGACGGCTGCTCGGTGAGCGGCGGCGACGTGTACCGCGGATCGGCCGTGCCGTCGCTGGTGGGCTGGTACGTGTTCAGCGACTACTGCAGCGGCATCGTCACCGCGCTGCAGGCCACCGACGGCGCGCTGAGCGGTCAGCTCGTACTCGGCCAGGTCGACAACGTGAGTGCGATCTGCACCGGGCCCGAGGGCGAGATGTACGTCCTGTCCGTGGGCGCCGGCACCATCTCGCAGCTCGTCGCCGCAACCTGACCGCGCCAGTTCCTGGCGCCCGCTACGACACCCGTTCGAAGCCGACCGTGCGACGAGCAACGTCGACGGCGACGAGCTTCACCCGCAGGTGGTCGCCCGGATCGACGCTGTGGGCGCGCACCTTGGCGACGACCGCGACGTCGAGCAGCTGGATCTTGCTGCCGTCCTCGTCGTCGTCGACCACGACCGCGTCGAACGACTCACCCACATGCCCCTCCAGGATCACCGCTTCGGCGAGGTCGAGCACGGCGCGTTCGATGCGACCGGCGACGGCCTCGGCACGGTCCATCGTCTCTGGCAGCTTCGGCAAGGCCTCGGCGACATGGTCGGGCACCGCCTCACCGTTCGCGATGGCAAGCGCGACCTGGACGACGTAGCGATCGGCCAGCCGGCGCAGCGGGGCGGTGGCATGCGCGTAGGTGGCAGCCATCGCCGCGTGCCAGGGAGTCACGCCGGGGGTGAACGGCGCGTAGTCGGCGCCGCCACCCGCGCGGCGGGCGGCGAGCATGAACGCGGCGTGGGCCGGGTTGCTCGCGTCGAGCGTGCGGGAGAACACCTCCAGCGGCTGGTCGGCCGGCCAGTGCATGCCGAAGCCGCGGGCGGTGTGGCGCAACCGTTTGATCGCCCGCTCGTCCGGCTCGGCCATCACCCGGAACAGGCCGGTGCCGGCGCGCAGCATCGCATCCGCGACTGCCAGGTTGGTGGCGAGCGACATCGCCGCGTTGCGATCTTCGGACTGCAGCCGCGGGCGGAAGACGAGCTGGTAGCCGGCGCCGGCGCCGGCATCATCGCCGGCATTCTCGTCCGTGCGGTCGACGAGCTGCTCGGGTGGCTCGATCATGCCGGCACCGCGGGCGACGGCCGCGGCATCCACGCGGCGGGCGAGCTCTTCGAAACCGGCAGGAAGGTCGGCTGCGGTGACCGAGTCGTAGGCCAGCTTGGCGCGGCTGCGGATGATCGCCCGCTCGGCGCCGTCGAGCACCGCGCCACCGTCACCGGCGATCCGCACGTGGAACACCACCGCCGGGCGCGGCCCGTCGGGCAGCAGGCTGGCCGCACCCTCGGCGAGCGCCGGCGGGTACAGCCCGGCCTTGCCGTCGGGCAGGTAGAGGGTGTTCCCGCGCGTCCACGCCTCGGCGTCGAGCGCGTCGCCGGGTTGCACGAACCACGCCACGTCCGCGATCGCGTAGTGCAGCAGCAGGTCGTCGCCGCTGCCACGCTCGATCGTGAACGCCTGGTCGAGGTCGGTGCTGCTGGCCGGGTCGAGCGTCACGAACGGCCAAGCGGTACGGTCGGTGTGTTCGCTGCCCTGCTGCCGGTGCGCAGCGGCCTCCGCCGCGGCCAGCACGTCCGGGGGGAACGACGCCGGCACCGAGTACTGGGTGCGGATCGCCTCCAACCCAGTTGACAGCACATGGCCCTGGTCGATCAGTGTTCGCATCGGCGCGGACTGTAGCGGCCAACCCGGCGATGGGGGTGGTGTGGAGGGGGCGCTCCGCGAT
>CAYZFZ010000221.1:4964-6165 GCA_964477795.1 uncultured Bifidobacterium sp. | reverse complement strand
GAGGTCTACGGCGAGTACGGCGACCGGACGCTCATCGAGGAGTTCCGCACTCGTGTGCTGGCCCGTCTGGTCCTGCTGACCCGCGACGACCCCCAGTTCCGCCGCAACCGTGAGCGCATCGTGCGCGACGCGGAGCGCGAGCGCATCAGCCTCGAATGGGATCTCGGCCTGGGCGACAGCGAGGGCTGAGCGGCCCGTCCGCTCGCATTCACGCCCGTCGCCGACAGACCGTTCTGGATAGTGTCGGGGCATGTCCGAACGCCTGCTCAACCGTGAAGTGAGCTGGCTCGCGTTCAACCGGCGCGTCCTGTCGCTGGCCGAAGAGCGCGGCATCCCGCTGCTCGAACGGCTGAAGTTCTGCGCGATCTGCTCGTCGAACCTCGACGAGTTCTTCCAGGTGCGCGTCGCCGCGCTCAAGGACCAGGTGGCCGCCGGCGTCACCGCGCCCGCCTACGACGGGATGTCGCCGCAGGAGCAGCTCACCGAGATCGCCACCACCGCCGACGAGTTCGTGGTCGACCAGGAGCGGGTGCTCGACGAGCTGCTCTGCCAGCTCGCCCACCACGGCGTGCAGCTCGTCGACTGGGCCTCCCTCGGTGGCGCCGATCGCACCCACCTGATCGAGCAGTTCGAGCAGCGCATGTTCCCGGTGCTCACGCCCCTCGCTGTCGACCCGGCGCACCCGTTCCCGTACATCTCCAACATGGCGCTCAACCTGGCCGCGATGGTCAGCGACCCCGACACGGGCGAACGCCGCTTCGCCCGCGTGAAGGTGCCCAACGTCTTCCCCCGCCTGGTGCCGCTGCCCGACGGCAAGCGGTTCGTGCCGGTGGAGCAGATCATCGCCGCCCAGCTGCACACGATGTTCGTGGGCATGGTGGTGGAGGAGCACGCGGTCTTCCGCGTCACCCGCAACGCCGACCTCACCCTGGAGGAGGAGGAAGCCGACGACCTGCTCGCGAAGGTGGAGATGGAGCTACGCCGCCGCCGCTTCGGCCGCGCCGTGCGCCTGGAGGCCCAGCTCGGCATCAGCGAGGAGATGCTGGAGCTGCTGGTGCGCGAGCTGGATCTGGAGATGGCCGACGTCACCATCCACCGCAACCCGGTGGATCTCACCTGCCTGTTCCAGCTGCACGCGCTCGACATGCCGGCCCTGAAGGATCCCGCCTGGCCACCCGTCACCGCCGGGCGCATCCTGCGC
>CAYZFZ010000221.1:0-4954 GCA_964477795.1 uncultured Bifidobacterium sp. | reverse complement strand
CTGATGGTGCACCATCCATACGAGAGCTTCGCCAGCAGCGTGGAGAACTTCATCGCGCAGGCGGCCGACGACCCGCGGGTGCAGAGCATCAAGATGACGCTCTACCGCGCCGGCGGCGACAGCCCCATCGCCCGCAGCCTCATGCGCGCGGCCGAGCGCGGGGTGCAGGTGGCGGTGCTCGTCGAGCTCAAGGCTCGCTTCGACGAGGCCACCAACGTCGGCTGGGCCAAGGCGCTGGAGCGCGCCGGCGTGCACGTCGTGTACGGCCTGGTCGGGCTGAAGACGCACGCGAAGACCACGCTCGTGGTGCGCCAGGACGACGACGGCCTGCGCCGCTACTGCCACATCGCCACCGGCAACTACAACTCGAAGACGGCCCGCCTGTACGAGGACGTCGGCTTCCTCACCTGCGACCCGGCGGTCGGCGCCGACGTCACCCAGCTGTTCAACCACCTCACCGGCTACAGCCGCGCGGTCGAGTTCCAGTCGCTGGTGGTCGCCCCGCGCGACATGCGCAACCAGCTCGTGGATCTCATCGAGCACGAGATGTCCTTCGGCCGTGAGGGCCGGATCACCGCCAAGATGAACTCGATCGCCGATCCCGAGATGATCGACGCGCTGTATCGCGCCAGCGCCGCCGGCGTGCAGGTGGATCTGCTCGTGCGCGGCTTGTGCTGCCTGCGTCCCGGGGTGCCCGGGCAGAGCGACAACATCCGTGTGCGCAGCATCCTTGGCCGCTACCTCGAGCACTCGCGGGTGGTGCGCTTCGAGCACGGCGAGGGCGACAGCCCGCTGTTCCTCATCGGCAGCGCCGACTGGATGGGTCGCAACCTCGACGGCCGCATCGAGGTGATGGTGCCCGTCAGCCACCCCAAGCACCGCGATTGGCTCGACCAGGTGTTCGAGTTCGACATGGCCGACGACATCGTCCGCCACGAGCTCGACCCGGACGGGATCTGGCACCGCCGTGGCCCCGAGGCGTTCGGCGACGGCGACGCGCAGGAGCGCTTCTACCGGTGGGTCAGCGAGCGCCAGCAGCCTGCGCAACCGGCCTGAAGCCGGGTTCGGGCTCGCGTTCGTCGCGACTTGGTGCACCGTTCACCTCTCGTTCACCTCCTCGCAGGGGCGGTGTCATCTCGCTTCCTTACGGTTCGGGGCGGTTGAGACCCCCCACCAAGGAGACACCACGTGAACAACAACCGACGGCGCTTCGTACTCGCCGGCATCGCATCCTTCTCGCTGCTCGCCGCCGCGTGCGGCGACGACGACAGCTCCAGCTCCACCGACGCACCGGCAACGACCGCCGCTGCCGCCGACACCACCGTCGCCGGCGACACGACCGTCGCCCCCGACACGACCAGTGCCGGCGCCACCGACAGCACCGAGGCACCCGCCGACCTGTCCGCCGAACTGAACGCCTCCGGCGCCACCTTCCCGCAGACGTTCTACGAGGAGGCGATCGCCGCCTTCACCGAGGCCAACGACGGCGTCACCATCAACTACGGCGGCGGCGGCTCGGGCAAGGGCCGCCAGGACCTGGCCGACCAGATCGTCGACTGGGCCGGCACCGACGGCGTGATCAAGGAGGCCGACCTCCCCGGCTTCAAGGGTGGTGAGGTGCTCTACTTCCCCACCGTCGTGGCACCGATCACGGTCAGCTTCAACCTCAGCGGCGTCGACAGCCTGCAGCTGACCCCGGCGACCATCGCCGGCATCTTCCAGGCCGAGATCACGAACTGGAACGACCCGGCCATCGCCGCCGACAACCCGGACGTGGAGCTGCCCGACCAGGCGATCACGGTCGTCCACCGCAGCGACTCCAGCGGTACCACCGGCAACTTCACCAAGTTCCTGGAGAAGGCGGTCGGCACCGACGCCGGCGGCATCTGGAAGCTGGGCACCGACTCCACCGTCGAGTGGCCCGCCAGCACCCAGGCCGGTGACGGCAACGGCGGCGTCGCCCAGCTGATCGCCGCCACCGACGGCGCCATCGGCTACGTCGACCTCTCCGACGCCACCGACGCAGGCCTCACGTTCGCATCGGTGCAGAACAAGGCCGGTGAGTTCGTCGAGGCGACACTCGAGGGTGCGTCGGCCGCCGCCGCCGGTGCGGAGATCGCCGACGACCTCACCTACAGCGCCATCTGGGCCGACGGTGCCGACGCCTACCCGATCACCGCGCAGACCTGGATCATCGCCTACAAGGTGCAGACGGATCAGGCCAAGGCCGATGCGCTGAAGGCGTTCCTCGCCTACATCCTCACCGACGGCCAGACCCTGGCCGGCGACGTCAACTACGCCCCGCTGCCCGAGGAACTGGCAGCCAAGGCACTGGCCCAGCTCGACGCGTTCGAGATCGGCTGACCCTTCCCCCCGGCGGTGACATGGGCGGGTGAGCAGCCCCGGAATCTGCTGCTCACCCGCCCTGTACCGTTCGACCGACGAGGCCCCACGATGACCACCATCATGCCCACCACGCCGTCCACGCCGTCCGGCCCGCCCGAGCTGGCCGCATCCGGCGGCAGCGCCGACCAGGCCTTCCGCGTCACCGCCTACGCCGCCGGCGGGGTGGTGCTGCTCGTGCTCGGCCTCGTCACCTACACGATGGTGAGCCGTAGCGCCGACGCGCTGTCGCACATGGGGCTCGACTTCTTCACGTCGCGCCGTTGGAGCCCGCCCGACGAGTTCTACGGCATCCTCTCCTACGTCTGGGGAACGGTCTTCACGGCCGTGATCGCGCTCGTCCTGTCCGTGCCGATCAGCCTGGGCATCGCGCTGTTCATCACCCAGGTCGCCCCGCGCTGGCTGAAGAAGACGATGACGTACGTGATCGATCTGCTCGCCGTCGTGCCCTCGGTGGTGTTCGGCCTCTGGGGTGTGCTCGTGCTGTCGGCGAACATCAAGGGCTTCTACGGCTGGCTGTCCGACACGTTCCACGGCTGGCCCGTGCTCGGCACCATCTTCGGCGACAATCCGCAGGGCCGTTCGTTCTTCACCGCCGGCATCATCCTCGCGGTGATGATCACGCCGATCGTCGTCTCGCTCGCCCGGGAGGTGATCGACACCACGCCGGCGTTCGAGAAGGAGGCGGCACTCGCACTCGGTGCCACCCGGTGGGAGATGATCCGCGGTGCCGTCCTGCCGCACTCGAAGGGCGGCCTCGTCGGCGCCGTCATGCTCGGCCTCGGCCGAGCCATGGGGGAGACGATCGCCGTCGCGCTCGTCATCGGCAGCGCCACCGGCCAGATCACGCTCAACGCACTTGCGCCCGGCAACTCGATGCCCGCCGTGATCACCGCCGAGTGGGGCGAGGCCGACTCGCTGAAGAAGTCGGCGCTGATCGCGATGGCGATGACGCTGTTCGTGATGACCGTGCTCGTCAACGTGCTCGCCACCGCCGTGGTGAACCGCTCGCAGCGCAAGTCGAGGGGCGCATGAGCACCATCCTGGAGACCCGCCCGCTCGTCGCTGCCGACCTGCACGCGACGCGCAGCTGGCGGTCGGCGAAGAGCCACCTGATGGTGGGTTCGATGTTCGTCGCCTTCCTCGTCATCCTGGTGCCGCTCGTCGCCGTCATCGGCACGGTGGTCGCCAAGGGCGCCGGCATCGTGTTCCGCGACTTCCCCGCCTGGTTCACCGACGACATCCCCGTGCGCACCCGCGCCGTCGGCCCCGGCATGGGTCCGGCGATCATCGGCACCCTGCTGATCACCGGCCTGGCCTCGGCGCTGGCGATCCCCACCGGCATCCTCGGCGCCGTCTACCTCCACGAGTACGGGGGCCAGTCGCGGCCGGCACGTGTCGTCCGCTTCCTCGCCAACGTGATGACCGGCGTGCCGTCGATCGTGATGGGCCTGTTCGTCTACGTCGTGTTCACCCTCCGCTTCGGCCTGTCCGGCCTCGGTGGTGCGCTGGCGTTGGCGTGCCTGATGCTGCCCGTCATCATCCGCTCCACGGAGGAGATGCTGCGCCTCGTGCCCGGCCATCTGCGCGAGGCCAGCTACGCGCTGGGCACCCGCAAGGGCCGCACCATCCTCACCGTCGTGCTGCCGTCGGCGCTGCCGGGCGTGGTGAGTGGCTGCCTGCTCGCCATCGCCCGTGCCGCCGGCGAGACGGCGCCCCTGCTGTTCACGATCGGGCTCGTCACCAAGACGAACGGCAATGTGTTCAGCGGGCCCAACACCGCGCTGTCCGCGCAGATCTTCCGCAACGCGAGCGCGGTGCTGCCGGGCCCGCAGGAGCGAGGCTGGGGCGCCGCTTTCACGCTCGTCGTCGTCACGTTCCTCTTCACCGTGCTCGCCCGCCTCGTCACCGCCTCGTACCAGAAGCGCCGATGATGCAACCGACCCGTACGCTTCCCCCGAACGAGGGCTCACCCGACCAGGAGGTCACCATGGCGGTCGACGCCGATGAGACCGCGACCCAGACGGTCGCCCCCAGCAACGCACCGTCCACGACGGTGTTCGACCTGCAGCAGCTGGAGGTGCACTACGGGTCGTTCCGTGCCGTGCGCGACGTCACCCTCGAGATCGCGAAGAACGAGATCACCGCGTTCATCGGCCCGTCCGGCTGCGGCAAGACCACCGTGCTGCGCTGCCTCAACCGGATGAACGACGTGGTCGCCGGTGCCCGCGTCGGCGGCAAGGTGCTCTACCACGGTGTCGATCTGTACGGCCCCGGCGTGTCGGCCACTGAGGTGCGCCGCCGCATCGGCATGGTGTTCCAGCGGCCCAACCCGTTCCCCAAGAGCATCTACGACAATGTCGCGTTCGGCCCGCGGGTCAACGGCGTGAAGAGCAAGAGCGAGCTCGACGGCATCGTCGAGGAATCGCTGCGCGGCGCCGCGCTGTGGGACGAGGTGAGCACACGCCTGTAGACGTCTGCCCTGGGCCTGTCGGGCGGGCCGCAGCAGCGCCTGGGCCTCGCCCGCGCGATCGCCGTGCAGCCGGAGGTC
>CAYZFZ010000220.1:0-6187 GCA_964477795.1 uncultured Bifidobacterium sp. | reverse complement strand
GTCGCGCCGGGCATCTGCATCCGGCTCTACGACGAGGCCGGTTTCGCCGACCGGCCGGAGTTCACCGAACCGGAGATCCTGCGCACGAACCTCGCGTCGGTGATCCTGCAGATGACCGCGCTGGGCCTCGGCGACGTGGGCGCCTTCCCGTTCCTCGACCCGCCCGACCCGCGGGCCGTGCGCGACGGCTACGGGCTGCTGGAGGAGCTGGGCGCGATCCAGCCCCCTACGCCGGGTGCGGCCCGCCGGCTCACACCGCTGGGCACTCGGCTGGCCAGGCTGCCGGTCGACCCGCGCCTTGGCCGCATGGTGCTGGAGGCGGATCGCCACGGGTGCGTGCGCGAGCTGATGGTGATCACGTCGGTGCTCAGCATCCAGGACCCGCGCGAGCGGCCGGCCGAGCACCGCGCCGCGGCCGACGAACTGCACCGCCGCTTCGAGGTGCCGGGCAGCGACTTCCTCTCCCTCGTGAAGCTGTGGGACTACCTGCGCGAGCAGCAGCACGCGCTCAGCAGCAGCCAGTTCCGCAAGCTGTGCCGCACTGAGTACCTCAACTACCTGCGCGTGCGCGAGTGGCAGGACCTGTTCAGCCAGCTGCGCCAGGTGGCCGGGCAGATCGGTGTGCGCTCGCGCAACCTGCCCGCGGGCGCCTCGGCCGGCGTGACGGCCGGGCATCCCGACCGCGTGCACCAGGCGCTGCTCTCCGGGCTGCTCAGCCATCTCGGCATGCGCGACGGCCTCAGCCGCGAGTACAAGGGCGCGCACGGTTCGAAGTTCGTCATCGGCCACGGCTCGGCGGTGTCGGCCAAGGCCAGAGCCGGTGCCGACACGAGTGGGGCCAAGGGGCTGCCCAGGTGGGTGATTGCCGCCGAGCTGGTGGAGACGAACCGGCTCTACGGCCGTGTCGTCGCCGCCGTGCAGCCGGAGTGGGCCGAGGAGCTGGGCCGCCACCTCGCCAAGTACTCCTACGGCGAGCCGTCGTGGGATGCCCGCCGGGGCGCCGCGGTGTGCAGCGAGCGGGTCTCGCTGTTCGGGCTGCCGATCGTCGCCAACCGCACCGTCGGCTACGACAGGGTCAACCGTGCCGCCGCCCGCGAGCTGTTCATCCGCTGCGCGCTCGTGGAGGGTGAGTGGTCCACGAAGCAGCGCTTCTGGGAGCGCAACCAGCGCTTCCTCGGCGACCTGCAGGGCTGGGGTGAGCGCGTCCGCCGGCCCGACCTCGTCGACGAGCACGCCGTGTTCGCGTTCTACGACCGGCGGCTCGGTCCCGAGGTCGTGAGCACCCGGCACTTCGATCGCTGGTGGAAGGAGGCCCGCGCCACCCAGCCCGAGCTGCTGACGATGCGGCTGGAGGACTTCATCGGTGACGAGGGCGCGGACACGGTGCTCGACTACCCCACCGTGTGGCAGCACGACCTCACGGGCGGTTCGATGACGCTGCCAGTGACGTACCGCTTCGACCCCGGCGCCAACGACGACGGCGCCACGGTGCACGTGCCGCTGGCGGCGCTGAACCAGGTGGAGCCGGTCGGGTTCGACTGGAACGTGCCCGGCCTGCGGGCTGATCTCGTGGCCGCGCTGCTGAAGGGGCTACCGAAGGAGCACCGGCGCGAGCTGGTGCCGATGGGCGAGGTGATCGACAAGGTCATCGCCGCGCTCGGGCCGCCCTCGGGTTGGGAAGCGGGCACCTCGCTGGTGGCCGCCCTCGCGGCGGTGGTGCACGAGGTGACCGGCGTGCGCGTGCCGGTCGCCGCCTTCGACACCGCCGCCGTACCTGCCCACCTGCGCATGGGGTTCTCCATCGACGAAGCCGACGGCACCCCCGTCGCCACCGGCAAGGATCTCCTCGCGTTGCGCAAGCTGGTGGCGCACCGCCTACGCGCCGCGATCGCGCAGGAGGCACCGATCGAGGAGCGCAAGGGCATCGTCGCGTGGGACTTCGGCAACCTGCCGGAGGTCGTGGAGACCACCCGCGCCGGCGTGCCCGTGCGCGGCTACCCGGCCGTACTCGACGACGGCGACAGCGTCAGCATCCGCGTGTTCACCAAGCCCGAACTGCAGGCAAAGGTGATGCGCGCCGGCGTGCGCCGGCTGCTGCTGCTCGCCGTCCCGGTGGTCAAGCGTGCTGCCGAGCAGCACCTCACGAACGCGTCGAAGCTCGCCATCGCGCGAGGTGGTGCATCGCTGGAGGCACTGACCGCCGACTGCGTGCTCGCCGCCGCCGACGAGCTCGTCGCCCGCTACAGCGCGGATGTGGTGGGCGGCCCGGTCTTCACCGCCGAGGCGTTCGGCGGGCTGGTTGCCATCGCCCGCGACGAGCTCCCTGGTGCGGCCGCGGTCGCGCTGCGCACGGCCGCGGAGGTGCTCGCCGAGGCCGCCGTCGTGTCCGCCCAGCTCGATCGCCTGGTGGCTCCGGCGGTCGCGGCCTCGGCGCTGGATGCCCGCGAGCAGCTCGCCCGTCTCGTGCGGCCGGGCTTCGTGGTTGCCACCGGCGCCGCTCGCCTGCCCGACGTGGTGCGCTACCTGAAGGCCACTGAGCACCGGCTGGCCAAGCTGCCCGAGGCACCGCATCGCGACGCCGCCCGCCTGCAGGAGATCCAGCCGCTCGAGCGCCGGTATGTGCGGCTGCTGCGCCACCTCGACCGCGACGAGATCACGCCCGAGGTGATCGAAGCCGGCTGGCTGCTGGAGGAGCTGCGCGTCAGCGTCTTCGCCCAGCAGCTCGGCACCGCCCGCCCGGTGAGCGTCCAGAAGGTCACCAAGGCCCTCGCCGCCCTCGGTGCCTGAGCCGCCCCACCGACTCCCCGCCCCGCCCGCGCCCGCTTCCGGACGCGCCACGGCACGCATCCGTTCCCACAGGCGTCCGGAAGCAGCGCGACCTGGGGCTTGCACCGAACTCTTACCTTCTTGGAACGAAGCACCAAGGTGCGCGTTCTACCGTGTGCAGCGCACAGCCACCGATGCACGAAGGACACGCCCCCGATGGAACACCAGCCCGACGAATGGGACCTCGGTCTCGCCCACGACCTGAACCGAATGATGGAGCGCCGCCGGGCGCTGAAGCTGCTCGCCGGTGCCGGTGCTGCCGCCTTCCTCGCTGCCTGCGGCAATGACGCGGCGGGCAGTGCCAGCACGACGGCGAACACGACCGCGAACACGACTGCGGCGACCACAGGTGCCACGACTGCAGGGACGGCTGCGAGCACGGCGGCGAGCACGACCGCCGCGACCTCCGAGTCGACCGCGACCTCGGACGCCTCCGGCGAGTGCACCACCACCGTGCCCGAGGAGACGGCCGGGCCCTACCCGGGCGACGGCTCGAACGGGCCCGACATCCTCACCGAACCCGACGTCGTGCGCAGCGACATCACCACCAGCATCGGCTCGTTCAGCGGCACCGCCGAGGGCGTGCCCACGTCGATCAGCCTGAAGATCCTCGACGGCGCCAACGGCTGCACGCCGCTGGAGGGCGGCGCGGTCTACCTGTGGCACGCCGACCGCGACGGCCACTACTCGATGTACACCGCGCCCGACGCCAGCTACCTGCGCGGCGTGCAGGAGGCCGACGCCAACGGCATCGTCACGTTCGAGAGCATCTGGCCCGGCTGCTACGACGGCCGCTGGCCGCATGTGCACTTCGAGGTCTACCCGTCGCTGGCCGACGCGCTCGAGGCCAGCAACCGCATCACCACCTCGCAGATCGCCCTCCCCGAGGCCGAGTGCAACACCGTGTACGCGGTCGACGGCTACGAGGCCAGCGTGACGAACCTCACCCACATCTCGCTGGCCACCGACAACGTGTTCAGCGACGGGTGGGATCAGGAGCTGGCCACCGCCACCGGCAGCAACGCCGACGGCTGGGCCGTGGCGCTGACGATCACCGTGTGACCCCTCACCGGGACAGCCAGGCCAGCGGCGGGCGCTCCGCCAGGTTCAGCGGCACCTCCGACCCGTCGGCGCGGCGCAGCCGGTGCTCGGCATCGGTGAGCAGCGAACCGTTCGGCACCCGGCCGAGCATCGTGGCCATCACCTCCGCCGCCTGCACCGACAGCGCGTGCAGGCCGCGGTGGCGATGCTCGCGGGTGCCCAGGTCGACCTGCGCGATCGCGTCCGCCCCGTAGCGATTGGCGATGTCGATCAGCAGCGCGATCTCCACACCCCATCCCTGCACGAACGACAGCTCCTCCAGCACCGACCGGCGCCCTGCGTACTCGCCTGCCAGCGGCTGGTGCAGCCCGGTGAGCTGGGGGTAGTACAGCGACATCAGCGGGCGGGTCACCAGTTCGGTGGTGCGCCCACCGCCGCCCAGCTGGGTGGGCCGGTGGAAGATCGCCTTCACCAGCGCGACCGAGTCGTCGTCGATCATCGGCGCCAGCAGCTTGGCGATCCAGTTCGGCTCGAAGCTGGTGACATCGCCGTCGAGGTAGACGACGAAGTCGCCCGTGCTGGCGGCGAGACTGGCCCACAGCACATTGCCCTTGCCGTGGCCGACACCGTGGCGGACGTGGATGTCGTCGATCGGGATCACGGTCGCGCCGGCGCTGGTGGCCACCGTCGCGGTGTCGTCGGTGCTGCGATCGTCGAGCACGATCAGCTCGTCGACCAGCGGCGAGCGCTGCATCAGTGCGTGGCGCACCATGCTCACCAGCGGCCCGATCGTCGCCGCCTCGTCGCGGCACGGGATGCACACCGACACGCTGCGCCCCTGCTTGGCCTCCAGCAGCAGGTCGAGCGCGCAGTCGTCCACCTCGAACGTGCGCACGGCGCTCATGCCGCCCGCCGATCGCGAGGCGGCAGCTCGTAGCATCCGGGCGCATGCCCTTGAGCAAGATGTTCCTCTACGGAGTGGTGAACGCCAGCCCCGACTCGCTGAACACCGACTCGATCGTCGGCTCGGCCCAGCAGGCCCTCGCCCGCGCGACCCAGCTGCTGGCCGACGGCGCCGACGGCCTGGACGTGGGTGGCCAGGGCAGCACCGACGCCGCCACCGTGGTGCCGTGGGAGGCGGAGTGGGAGCGCCTGCGCGACATCGTGCCGGCACTCGCCACGCTGGGTGTCCCGATGAGCGTGGACAGCTGGCGCCCGGAGGTGCTGCGCCGGGCACTGCAGGCGGGCGCGACGGTGATCAATGCCGCCGACGGGATGCAGGCCGACGAGATGTGGCAGGTGGCCACCGAGTTCGACGTGCCGATCATCGTCCCCTTCCTCAGCGGGCCGAACCCGCGGGAGATGGAGATGGTGCGGCGCGACCCGGTCGACACGATCATCGAGTTCTTCGACGCCCGCCTGCGCGACGCCGACCGCTTCGGCCTGCGCGCCCGCTGCGTGCTGGACCCGGGCACCGGCTTCGCGCCCAGCAACTGGCCGTGGGAGGAGCGCTACGTCTACCAGAAGCGGGTGTACACCAACCTCGACGCGCTGCGCGTGTTCGGCCTGCCGATCTACATCGCGCTGCCGTGGAAGGAGACGGTGCAGCACGACGAACTGCTCGAGATCGTGGTGGGCCAGCAGCCCGAGTTCGGGCGCGCCCACTACCCCGCGAAGGTGCGGCTGTTCGAGCGACGGATCCACGGCGAGGGGTTCGGCGAGGGGTAGGCCGGGGCGAGGGGGATCAGAGCGACAGCTCGCCGCGTGGCATCACCACGGCAGGCGGGAGGGTGGTGTCCCAGTCGGCCGGGCAGCGCTCGGGAGCGACCTCGCTGAGCGGGGTCAGCACGAATCGCCGCTCGAAAGTGCGCGGGTGCGGCACCGTGAGCTCGGGCCCGTCGATCGACACCTCGTCGAAGAACAGCAGGTCGACGTCGAGCGTTCGCGGGCCCCAGTGGACCACCCGCTGGCGGAGGGCGCCCGCCTCGATCCGCTGGCAGCGCCGGATGAACGCGTACGGGTCGAGCGAGGTCTCGACCTTGACGACCATGTTGAGGTACGCGCCCTGCGCGTCAGGCCCGCCGATCGGCTCGGTCTCGAACACCTGCGACATCGCGGTGACGTTGCCGAGCTCGTGCACGGCGAAGCGCAGGAACCCCTCGCGGTCGCCGAGGTTGGAGCCCAACGCGACGATCGCCTCGTGGCGGCGCAGCGGCGGCACCTGCGCCTCGGCGCGGGTGCGCACCATGCGCACCGCTGTCGACTGCACCGGGGTGGGGATCGGCGGACGCAGCTTGGTGACGGTGACGTCGACCTCCTC
>CAYZFZ010000219.1:0-6200 GCA_964477795.1 uncultured Bifidobacterium sp. | reverse complement strand
CCACCACCAACCTCAACTACCTCCACAACCGCTACCAAGACCCCCAGACGGGCGTGTTCCTCTCCGTCGACCCCCTCGTCGCCACCACCGGCCAGCCATACCTCTACGGCAACGGCAACCCCACCACCCTCACCGACCCCAACGGGCTCTGTGCGGGGCGCGAGGGCAGCCGTGGTGGCTGTGGGGTCGACTACTACGGAGGGGGCGGCTCTGCCAGTTTCAAGAACGGTCGTTTCGACGACTACGGGCTGTACTGCGGGCAGGGGCGCAACGGTGTCTATGGAGGCCTATGCAACTCGTACGGAATCGATCCCGACGGTGGCAACTGGAGCGACGGCAACTACTGGGTCTCGTCGGCCGCCTGCGGCGACCGTTGCGAAGCACTGGACCAAGACATGCTCATGGCCCAGCACGGTTTCAACGATGCCGAGAACGTCAATTCCGGCATCTTCGCGATGGGTGCAGGAATTCTGCTCGCGGTGTTCGGGCCAGAGACGATCATGGTTTGCCGCACCGCCGTCACAATGTGCATCGGTCGGGGCGGACGGGCACTCGCGCCGGCTGCGCTCGATCTGGCCAACGGTGCCCCGACCGGCGAGGCAGGCACACTGGCGGTATCAAGCGAGTCGGCGGCCACAAACACGGCGGACGACTTCGCCAACTGGGGTGGTGAGTTCGTCGATGACGCGATTCGAGCGCCCGCAACTCGACCCGACTTCGCGAACATCTCGGCGAAGATCGAGCGTCAGATGCAGACGAGAGGCTGGACGCCTGAACTCATCGACGAGGCAGTGATCAGCGGTGAGAAGTTCCCTGCCCTCAACAAGCTGGGTGGTGCGAACACCCCGGCCACACGCTACGTAAGCCCGACGACCGGGCAATCGGTGGTAATCGACAATGCAACCGGCGAGATCGTCCAAGTCGGCGGACCAGGCTTCAAGTACGGCGCCGGATGAGCGATCCCATTGCCACGCTGCTTTCGTCCGCTCGCCGCGTCGGCGACGACTTCTGCTGGCCTGCCCAGGAATCGGTGGAGGTGATCGAGGCGCTCGCGTCGCTCTCTCGCGCCGTCCTCGGCGTTGAGCTCTGGCGAATCCAGGGCGACGAGGGTCCGGAAGTCCTCGGATGGAGCCAGTACAACGTCGACACTCACCGACGGTGGGACGAGGTGGTCGCAGACGGGGCTCGCCAAGCGACGGATGAGGTCCTCGGCTACTCGGGTGATCGTGGGTTGTGGATCAATATCACCTGGGCGGACCCGCCCGCCGATGGGATCAGTCACCGCCAGGCAGGTCGACCGTGAACGCTGGTCGTTCGATGGCGTTCATCGCGCTGCGGCGGGTGTCGGCTCTGTGTGCGTTGTTCGTCGTGCTTGCCCTCGGCATCCCAGGTACGACGGCCGCCGGCGCGGCGACTTTCGCGTACGACGCGGAGCCCAACGCACGCGTTGACAGCCCCGAGTCCGAGTCCGCCGACGCGAGGATGGCGCCGCTCGGCGAGCCACGGGAGTGGTCGGCCACGACGCCCGTCGAGCCCCGAGGCACGTCTACGACCTTCCTCACGCGAAACAACGCCACAGAAGCGGCACCGGCGCTTGCGAGGCAGCTGGCCGGCGAGGAGGCATCGTCGATCTTCACGAGTTCGGGCGGCTTGCAGCAATCAGTGATCGACGCTTCGAGAGAGATCATCCCAGGAACTGATCTCAGCAACGGCCAGCTCATCAAGGCCCTGACGGCGGACGGGTCAAGCATCGCTGACTGGGCAAGTACAGCACGCCGACCTTTAACAGCCCCTCCGGGCCTTTCCAGGTTCACTTCTACATGAATCCATCGACGGGCATCGTTCACTACCTCGACGACTTCAAAGTCGTCTTCAATGGCGCAAGGTGACCATGCGAGTCGTCTGCACACGAAGTCTCAACCAGGTCACAGGTTCCGAGGAGTCCAGGAGCCCCTGGCTTGAGTTGAACGGCGAGTACGAGGTCCTCGAGATCTACTGCAGCCCCGCACGAGCGACCAAGTTGCGCATCGTGAGTAGCGATTCTGCGACACCAGCGTTGTTCGACTCATCGATGTTCATGACGGTCGACAAGTCGATCCCGCCATCGTGGGTCGCCTCGGTTGTCGAAGCTGGTGAACTTCGAATTGGTCCGGCGTCGTGGATGCGCAAGGGGTTCTGGGAGGACGTCTTCAACCGGGATCCTCAGGCTCTTCACGACTACGAACTCGGCTGTACACGAGTGGGCCAGTGAGCCCAGTTCACCAAGGGGACCGTGGCGTGTCAAGGTGGAGATCGAACTCGTCAGTGCCACAACGGCGCGATGGCCCTGGCTGGTCGGCGCGCCGCGAGGGGTCGATCGTGGTCGATGGTTCAGACTCAGCGCAACTTGGATCTGCCGTACGCCGGCGGTCGACGAAGCGAGCTGAAATACCGGCTGGCAGGGGGTTGCATCAATAGGATGCTGAACTTCTCGCAGGCAAAGGGCTCCGACGGCACGATCTTGCGCAACAGCGACATCGCAGTGAAGCAACTCTCCCTGATCGTACCTGCAAGCGGAGTGTCAGGTGCCTAGATGGAGGCACTCTACGCGCTGGTCGACTATGGACAGCTGAACGACGTGGTAGTTCGCATTTATGAGGTCGGATGAGAAATCAAAGCACTCCAAAGAAACTTGGACAACGACGACCGCCGATAGGCCAAGCACCCATTTGAACGCGCGCCGGGCTGTGTGATTTATCACGCTGACAGCTGCTACTTGATCATTCCCGAGGGTCGGCACGCGCGCGGTCTGGGTGTCATGGATTATGAGCTTAGTCGAGTGTTCACAGATACCATCGATGACCAACAACTAGGCGATGCGGTTGTCTGGGCGCTGGACTCGTCAAATCGCCTTATCTCAGAAGCTCGACTGGACTTCGTGTCTGAAGGTTTAGAGATGAATGGATTTAGTTCTATTGGCGAATTGGAGACGCGGTCGGAGATCGTTTCGGTGGAAGCAAATGGACGGCAGGTTACCGCTCGTTGGTGTCGCAGGCGTGGAAGAAGTTGGTTGAGCGAGAATTCATTCCCGTCTGCTTCCGTACAAATTGATCAATTTATCGCAATCGGAGCTGCCATTCGAGATGTCTTTGAACAGGGCCGCGAGTGGTAGGTTTCGTCGGGTATCTGAAGTTGGCACCGGGGTCAGTTCCAGTGATCACGGCGCGGTTGATGCTGCGGCACAGAGTATGGCGGAGCGTGCTTGTTGAGCGACACATATGCTTCTGTTGACCTCGAGTTGCTGGCAAGGTGGCGGCTTCGCGGCGGAGCATCCCTGGCGGACGCCTCGTGCGGCTGGCGTGGCAGTCTGACCGCGTGAACGCGCCCGCGCCTGTCGAGGAACGAACCTGAACATACGTCCGCGCGTGTTGGGGCACCGGCACCCCGAAGGCGAAGTGCTCATTCGTCGAGGCCGACGGTTTGAGGGCGTTGGCGAGCGTTTTGTCGTCGTTGGCGAGTGAGCCCCTTGTGCTCAACGCGACAGTTTCGCGGTGGGATTCAGACGGCAACGGTTGGCTGTTGACGGGGTGTTGATGGGGGTTGTAGCACCGGGCTCAGACTCTAGAGTCGACGCGCGTGAGTGCGCTGCGCATGCCCGTGGTGTGGACCGACCGGCATCGCGGCCACGCTCCCGACGGCGGGTACTGGCTGGGCGTGCGCCTGCCCGGCGACGAGGAACCCATACGCGGCGACACCCTGCGGGAGCAACTCGTGGCCGCCGGCGCGACGATCGTGGAGCCGCCGGATCTCGGCTTGGCGCCGGTGCTCGCGGTGCACGACGCCGACTTCGTGGACTGCCTGCGCCGTGCACACCAGGAGTGGGTTGCGGCTGGCCACCTGGACGACCCGGGCCAGCCACAGGTGGTGCCGTATCTGTTTGCGTTGCCAGGCTTCGTCGCGCGGGCCCGCCGCGACCGGCCGCCGGCCACCATCCGCGCCGAGATCGGCTGGTACGCCACCGACACGCTGACGCTGATCAGCGAGGGTACGTTCGCCGCGGCCTGCGCGGCGGTGCACGCATCGGTGCACGCAGCGGCCGTCGTTGCCGGCGGTGTGCCCGCCGCGTACGCCGCGGTGCGGCCACCGGGCCACCACGCCGGGCCGAACTGGTACGGCGGCTCGTGCTACCTCAACAACGCGGCGGCCGCCGCACAGCACCTTCGCGAGCAGGGCATCGAGAGGGTGGCAATCGTCGACATCGACGCACACCAGGGCAACGGCACGCAGGAGATCTTCTGGTCGCGCGCCGACGTGCTGTACGCAAGCGTGCACGTCGATCCGGCCGCGGGCTGGTACCCGCACTTCGTCGGCTACGCCGACGAGACGGGCGACGGCGACGGTGCCGGCACGACGCGGAACGTGCCGCTGCCCCCGGGCAGCGGCGACGAAGCATGGTTGGAGGGTGTCGACCAACTCGTTGCTGCGGTCGGCGAGCACGGCAGCGACGCAGTGGTCGTGTCGCTGGGTGTCGATGCCGCAGCGGGCGACCCGGAGAGCCCGTTGCACGTCACGGCTGCCGGCTTCCGCGAGGCAGGCCGGCGGTTGGGTACCCTCGGCCTGCCCACCGTGTTCGTGCAGGAGGGCGGGTACGACCTGCCCCACCTGGGGCCGCTCGTGCTCGAAGTGCTGGGTGGGTTCGAGGACGAACACCGGTTGGAGGAACGGCATGGCTGAGCAGCCGCAGTGGTGGGTTGGCACCGACGAATCCGGAGGCATCCCGAACCCCGGCCGTCCCGACGTGCGGCCGCCCGCGCACTGGCGGCTGGAGGCGGTCGCCGCCACCGAACGGCCCCGCCAGCTGGAGCTGTCACCCGACGGCGCCACCATCGCGTTCATGCTCGACCGCGACACGTCGGACGTGTGGACCATCCCCGTCGCCGGCGGGCAGCCCTCGCGCATCACCACCGGCCGCCCCCTCGCCGCCTTCTGGGAGGACGGCAACGCGGTCTGGTCACCCGACGGGCAGCGCCTCGCGTTCACGCAGGGCGGCAAGGTGATGGTGGTCGCGGCTTCCGGCGGGGTTCCCAAGGAGGTGTGCGAGGGCTCGGGCCCGGCGTGGCTCGACGACTCGCGGCTGATCATTGGCGTCGACCGCGAGGAGCGCACCGTGCTGGCGGTGGTGTCGATCGACGACGCCTGGCCGCAGCCGATCGCGCGCGCCGGTGCCGACTACGTCGCCGCGGTGGTGTCGCCGGACCGCACGCAGGTGGCCTACACCGTGTTCCACCACGACGACCTGAACTGCACCAGCCTGCACGTGGTGGAGCTGGCGACGGGCGAGTCGCGGACGGTGGTGCACCTGCCCGGGTTCCAGCTGCGCAGCCCGGCCTGGTCGCCCGACGGCACCCGCCTCGCGTACGCCGGCGAATGGCCCGGCTGGTACGAGGTGTTCGTGGTCGACGCCCGCGATGGCACCGCACCCCGCCAGCTCACCGCTGCCGACGCCGACTTCGGCGAGCTCGCGTTCACCGCCGACGGGGCGGCGCTGATCGGGGTGCGTACGCGCCACGGCGTCGCCGACCTCGTCCACATCGACACTGCCCACGGTGAGGTGACCGTGCTCGCCGCCGGTGGTACATGGTCGTCGCCACGGTTGCTGCCCGACGGCTCCGTGGCCGCCGTGCACGAGTCGTTCACCCAGCCGGCCCGGCTGTGCGCCGTCTCACCGCAGGGCGCGATCACCGAGCTGTTCGCACCGGTGCCGGCGGCGGTGCGGGTCGCGCCGCATGTCGTGCCCGAGCACGTCGCCTACCACTCGCTGGACGGCACCGAGGTCTACGGCTGGCTCTACCGCCCGCCCGGGGCGTCGGCCGGCACACCGTGCCCGGCGGTGGTGCAACCCCACGGCGGGCCCACCTCCGTGACCGGCGACGAGTGGGACGGCGTCGCGCAGTATTTCGTGGACAAGGGCTACGCCTGGTTCGCGATCAACTTCCGCGGCAGCACCTCTTACGGGCGCGAGTTCGAGCGGGCGAACCACGGCGTGTGGGGTGTGGCCGACACCCACGACTGCCTCGCCGCCTACGACCACTTGGCCGGGCTCGACTGGATCGACCCCACGCGCGTCGCGATCTTCGGCGCCAGCTACGGCAGTTACATGGCGCTGCACGCCGTGGTGGATGACCCGGACAACCGCTTCGCCTGCGCCGTCGCCAAGTACG
>CAYZFZ010000218.1:1308-6204 GCA_964477795.1 uncultured Bifidobacterium sp. | reverse complement strand
CAGCGCGAGACCGATCCCGACGCCGCCGTCGCGCTGTCGCTGCTGCTCGTCGTCGTCGCGGTGCTGGTCATCGGGCTGGTCCGAGGGACGAGGAGCAGCGCGCTGTGACCCTGCACCTCGACGTCGTCGTCTTGATGGTGGCCAACGTTCCCTGGCAGAAGGCCGGGTCGCGTCCGATCACCCCCGCGCTCGCCCGCCTGGCGATGGTGGAGGCGGCGGTGGCGGACGTGGAGGGCCTCGTCGCCGGCCGGGCCGAGATCGACCACGGTGGGGACAGCTACACCGCCGATACGCTGGCGTTCTTGGCACAGCAGCACCCGGGATCGTCCCTCTTCACCATCGTCGGCGACGACGCCGCGGCAAAGATCGAGACGTGGGAGCGGCACGCCGAGGTCGCCGCCCGGTCCACGCTGGTCGTCGTCGACCGGCCGGGTGAGCCCGTCGAGCTGCCCGCCGGTTTCGACTGGGTGCGAGTCGAGGTGCCTCGGCTGGAGGTGTCCAGCACCGACCTGCGCGATCGCTGCCGCGACGGGCGCCCTCTCGACTACCTCGTCACCGAACCGGTGCTCGACGTGATCCGCTCGCTCGGCCTGTACCAGGACGTCGCATGACGGCGCTGCCCAACGTCCGCCGCCGCCGCACCGCGCTGATGCTCACCGCCAACCTGCTGGCCGTCGTCGCGCTCGCCGGCCTCGGCTTCACCGGCGTGCGCGCGCTGCAGCGCTACCAGGGCGCCACGAAGGTGAGCGTCGAGTCGATCAAGCTGCCGGTCACACCTGTGGGCATGCTCGCCACCGTCGACGACGACGACCACCTCACCAGCATCGCCGTGTTCGTGCTGACGGCGGGCAGCCAGCTCGGCGGCAGCATCGTGTCGGTGCCCGTCTCGTCGGATTCCACCGCCGGCGGCGGCGACGAGCGCATCCCGCTCACCGAGGTGTACGCCGACGGCGGCGCCGAGGAGTTGGTGCTCGCGGTGGAGAGCGTGCTGTCGATCACCATCGACGTCAACACGGTCGCCACCGCCGACGAAGCCGCCGCGCTGCTCACCCCGGTGTCGCCGTTCAAGGCGACCCTGCCCACCGACGTGCTCGCCACCGACTCGGGCGACGAGGTGACGAGGTTCGAGGCCGGCACCGTCAGCCTCTCGGCGGCTCAGGCCGTCGGCGTGCTGGAAGCGACCGTTGCCGACCAGCGCGACGCCGACCGGCGCGGCAACCACGAGGCCATCTGGACGGGGGTGGCGGCAAGCGTCGGCACCGGCCGCACCGCTCCCGACACCAACGCCCCGGTCACGACGCTCGACCTCCTGCTCGACCGCCTGTTCGCGGCGACGGTGGAGTCTCGCGGCCTGCCCACCGTGGAGATCGCCGCTGCCGACAACCCCGACGGCAAGGACGTCGACACGCTCGTGCGCGCCGATGCCATCTTCATCCTGGCCTCGGTGGCACCGGCGTCGATGTCGGCACCGGCGCCCGGGCTGGTCTTCCGCATCGAGGCCCCGCCGGGCTACGAGGAGCGGGTCAAGTACGCCGTACAGGTGATCCTGTACCTCGGCGCGAACGTGCAGTCCGTCTACCTCGGCGGCGAGGTGCACGCCACCACCCGCTACTTCATCGACGATCCGCGCCTGGTGGAGGAAGCCGAGAGCAACAACGCGCTCTTCGGCGAGACCGAGACCCTCACGCCGGAGCTGCCCATCGAGGGCATCGACGTCATCTTGCAGCTGGGCACCGACTTCCTCACCGCGGAAGGCACCCAGATGCCCAGCACCACCACCACGACCACGGAGCCCGCATGACCGCCCGGCCGACCACCGCTGCAGAGGCCGCACTCGAACTGGCGGTGGTGGCTGCCCGTGCTGCCGACGCGAAGAAGGCCGAGCACACGCTCGTGCTGGCGGTCGGCGACGTGCTCGCGATCACCGACTACTTCGTGATCGCCAGCGCCGGCAACCGGAGGCTGGTGAAGGCGGTCGTCGACGCCGTCGACGATGCGGTGCGCGAGCAGCTCGGCCGCAACCCGATCCGCTCCGAGGGCACCACCGAGCAGCAGTGGGTGCTGCTCGACTACGGCGACGTCGTGGTGCACATCTTCGCGGAGGAGATCCGGATGTACTACGAGATCGAGCGCCTCTACCGCGACGTGCCCAAGATCGAGTGGGCGCAGGAGACGGTCGGCGACTGACGTCGAGGGGCGGCTGCCGCCGCTCGCGCGCCTGTGATCAGGGTCACCGCTGCCGCCGCGCTTGCTGTAGCTAGCATTGTCGGTGTCATGACGCTCACCCTCTCCGGCCCCTTCGACACCGCCCAGCTCCCTCGCATCGCCCCCGACCCCGTCACCGTCACGGTGGCGCGCACCGTGGCGCCCGGGTTCGAGGGGCAGTATGTGCAGTGGACGGAGGACGTGGTGGCGACCCTGCGCAAGTTCCACGGCTGCCTCGGCGCCGGCGTGCTGCACCCCGGGCCCGACGGCGGCGAGCACCAGATCATCTTTCGCTTCGTGGACGGCATCCACTTGCGCGAGTGGGAGCGCTCGCCGCAGCGAGCGGCGCTGATGGCCCGCGCCGCCGGGTTCGTGTCGGCCGAGCGCGTGCAGCGCACCGTGGGGGTCGACAACTGGTTCGAGCTCTCCCAGCGGGCCGAGCCGAAGCGCCCGCTGTGGCGCCGCATCGTCACCGACGTGGCCTGGGTGTACCCGATCGCGATCGTCAGCTCGCTGGTGGTGGCGCCGCGCATCGCCGAGATGCCGGTGCAGGTGAGGGTCGTGATCTCGACGCTGCTGATCACCGCCGTCATGCGCCTGGCGATCGGCCCGATGCGCTCGAAGCTGCGCAGCCGCCGGACTCTCTGACCGTTCACGCTGCCGCTGGCGACCTTCGCCGCCGGCGCCGCACCCTGTCCCAGCCGGAGACCTGGTGTGCGGCCGCGTTCACCTCTTTCAGAATTCGATTCGGGTGGTGGAGCCGGAACCTGAAGGAGGTGAACGTGCGCGCGGGGCCGGCCCTGCCATCGAGACAGCGTTGGTCATCGACCACCCCCGTCGCGGCTGCCTGCGGGCGAGCGGTCGATCGTTCGCGCCGCCACGTTTCGACCGGTGAGGACCGCTGGTATCGTCCTCCACTCGTTCGGGGCTGTAGCTCAGTTGGTAGAGCACTTCCATGGCATGGAAGGGGTCAGGGGTTCGATTCCCCTCAGCTCCACGGACGAAGGCCCGGGTCGTACGACCTGGGCTTTTCTCATTCCGCAGTCAGGGCGCGGCGGCGCACCTGCTCCTCGGCGGTGAGACCTCCGTTCACGGTGACGACCCTCGTGGGGCGGACGCGGATGACGATGCGCTGGTCCGCGTCGAAGACGCGGTGCACCTTGCCGTACCGCTGCTGGAGGTGCCGGTAGAACGCGGCTGCGGGGTCGGGCTCGATCGAGTCGACCACGCCGCGGATCTCGAGTGTTCGGTACGGGTCGTCGGGGTCTTCGAAGTGCACGGACACGCGCGGCTCGTGCTGCAGGTTCCGCGCCTTCTGCCGGCCCGACGTGTGGGTGAACAGGAGATGGGTGCCGTCCCAGTCGAACCACATCACGCTGCCCTGCGGCGACCCGTCCGGGCGGACGGTCGCGAGGTGGGCGAAGATCGGTTGCGCGAGGAGCGACCGGTACTCGACCGGGATGTCGGCGGTGTGCATCGCGACAGCCTTCTGCGCCGGCCGGCGCTGTGTCGAGTCCGGCGTTCCGCGGCCTGGAACGCCGGAGCGCTCGCGTTGTCCCCAGCGCGCGCACAGGTAGTTGGCACTGACGATCCACAGGGGCGAGGGTGCACCATGGTCGTCATGCAGACCCTCGCACTCGCCCCGCAGCCGTCGGCCGCCCGCCTCCGTGTGCGGCCGGTGCGCGAGCGGCGCCGGCGAGCGCTGGAGGCGGCGGGTTGGCGCACCTGGCTGACGTACTGCGAGAACCATCGCCGCGACCCGTCCGGGTGCATGGTGGCCATCGACGAGCGCTGGGTGGTGGAGCTGGAGCACGTCGACGGGCGCTCGATCACGGTGGAGGCCTCGTCGTCGGCGGCCGCGTGGTTGGTGGCCTGGGAGCGCGCCCGCCGCGCCTGACGGTCGTGCCGGCCGTATCCCGGTACGAGCGTCCCAGCTATCGAACAGCGCACTAGCATGCCCCCTCGCATCTTCAGCACGGAGGGGACGGATGGGGATCGAGCAGTTCGCCATGGACCACTTCCGCCTCGACGGCCGCAACGCGATCGTCACCGGGGGGAACAGCGGCCTCGGCCAGGCGTTCAGCGCGGCGCTCGCCGTCGCCGGTGCGAACGTGTTCGTGCCCAGCCTGCTCGACGACGACGGCTCCACCCGCGCCCTCGTGGAGGGCGCCGGCGGTCGCTACGAGTTCGTCCAGGCCGACATCACACAACCCGGTGCACCGGCGTCGGTGGTGGCCGAATGCGTGGGCCGGCTCGGCTCGATCGACATCCTCGTCAACAGCGCCGGCATCTGCCCGCTGGGCGAGGTGCTGGAGTTCGGCCGCGACAAGTGGGACGCCACCGTGCAGGTGAACCTCACCGCCGCCTTCGAGATGAGCCTGGAAGCCGCCCGCCACATGATCCCGCAGCGGCGCGGCAAGATCATCAACATCTGCTCCATGTTCAGCTTCCTCGGCGGGCGCCTGTCGCCCGCCTACTCGGCCACCAAGCACGGCATCGCCGGGCTCACGAAGGCGTACTGCGACGAGCTGGCCGAGCACAACATCCAGGTGAACGGCATCGCGCCCGGCTACTACGCGACCGCCATCACCGCCAACACGCGCAGCAACCCGGTGAGCAACCAGCGGGTGCTCGACCACATCCCCGCCGGCCGCTGGGGCGAGACCGAGGATCTGATGGGCACGGTGGTGT
>CAYZFZ010000218.1:0-1298 GCA_964477795.1 uncultured Bifidobacterium sp. | reverse complement strand
CAACCCAACTACGCCGAACGTCTACGGTCCACTCACGCGCAGCGATCCGAAGCGGAATCAGGCGGTGCTCGACCACATCCCGGCCAACCGCTGGGGCGAGCCCGTCGACCTGATGGGCACCGTGGTGTTCCTGGCCAGCAAGGCCTCCGACTACGTCAACGGCCACATCCTCGCCGTGGACGGCGGCTACCTCGTCCGCTGACGCGGACGATCGGCCAGCACCCCATGAGCGGCCCCTACCTCGTCGGCGTCGACTGCGGCACGCAGAGCGCGAAGGTCGTCGTCTACGACGCGGCCGGCCGCAGTGTCGCGCGCGGGCAGCAGGCGCTGCGTCCCATGGAACGCGTGCGGCACGGCGCCGCCGTGCACCCCGACGACGACCTGTGGCAGGCGATCGCCGCCGCCGCCCGCCAGGCGATGGCCGCGTTCACCGGCGACCGTGACGAGATCCTGGGTGTGGGCCTGTGCCCGATCCGCTGCTGCAAGGCCTTCCTGCGCGCCGACGGCTCGCTGGTGGAACCCGTGATCAGCTGGATGGACGACCGGGCCTACCAGCCGTACCTTCCCGACTCGCCGGAGCTGAGGTTCGCGACCACGTCGTCGGGCTACCTCGCCCACCGCTTCACCGGCGAGCTGAAGGACACGGCGGCGAACAACATCCTGCTGCAGTGGCCGATCGACACCGACACCTGGCAGTGGAGCGACGACCCGTCGCTCTACGAGCAGTTCCGCGTCCGCCGCGACATGCTGCCCGAGCTGCAAATGCCCGGCGACGTGATCGGCCCGCTCACGGCTGCCGCGGCCCACACCACCGGCTTCCCCGCCGGCATCCCCGTGGTCGCGACCGCGAACGACAAGGCCGTCGAGATGCTGGGCGCCGGCTCGTTGGCCCCGCCGACGGCGCTGATCTCGCTGGGCACGTACATCGCCGCGATGGTGCACGGCGAGGAGAACCATCGGTCGCCGGCTGCGTTCTGGACGAACTTCGCCAGCATCCCGCATCGCTACCTGTACGAGAGCAACGGTGTGCGCCGCGGCATGTGGACGCTCACCTGGTTCCTCGACCTGCTGGGTGAGGAGGTTGCCGACCGCGCCGCGTCGCTGGGCATGTCGCGCGAGCAGTACATCGAGCGCGAGGCGGTGCAGGTGCCCGCCGGCAGCGACGGCCTGATGACGGTGCTGGACTGGCTGGCCACCACGGACAAGCCGTTCCGCAAGGGGATGATGCTGGGCTTCGACGCCCGGCACACCCGTGGCCACGTCTACCGCTCGATCATGGAGGCGATCGCGCTGACGAT
>CAYZFZ010000217.1:0-6266 GCA_964477795.1 uncultured Bifidobacterium sp. | reverse complement strand
CGAGTCCGCCAAGAACGTCGCACTCGTGGTGATCATCGCCTTCGTCGTGTTCTCGGTGCTGTCCGCCTGGCTGATCAAGAACGTGGTCACCAAGCTGATCGTGGTGGTGCTGTGCGCCGGCTTGGTGTTCGCCGTGTGGACGCAGCGCACCAGCCTGCAGGACTGTGCGGACAGGGCGCAGGCGCAGGCCGAAGCACTGGACACCACGTCGCCACTCACGTGCACGTTCTTCGGCCGCGACGTCGAAGTGCTGGGGTGACCCCTCGACCTCCATCGTTCGCTCGCTGCGCTCGCTGTCGACCTCCATCGCTCGCCGGCCGGTGGGGGTGGTGTGGAGGGGACGCTCCGCGATCCCCCTCCACCATGCGTCGACACGGTTTCCGTGAGACGCATCACAGCTGGGCCGGCCGAAGGCCGTCCACATCATTCGACCGACAGGAGTGATCGAGCGCAGCGAGCGAACGATGGAGGTCGACGAGCGAGCGCAGCGAGCGAATGACTCAGGCAGCGACGTCCAGCGTCCAGTAGATGACGCCGTTGGTGCCGGTGACGGCGCCGATGCCGATCTCCGTCATCGACGGGTTGAGGATGTTGGCCCGGTGGCCCGAGCTGTTCATCCACGCCCCGATCACCGAATCGCAGTCCGGCTGGCCGGCGGCGACGTTCTCACCCCACGTGCTCCAGCTGAAGCCCTGGCGCGAGATGCGAGCGCCGGCGTCGGAGCCGTTGGAGCCCGTGTGCGTCATCTTCTGGCGCTTGGCCTGGTCGGTGGAGTGCCCCTCGGCGGCGAGGTTGAGCTGACCGTTGAGGTGCAGCGGCGCCAGGCCGGCCTGCGAGCGAGCTGCCGTGACCAGATCGTTGCACTGGAAGCTGATGTCGATGGGCGCGCTGACCTTCGGCGGCGCGCAGCGCTGCACGAGGCCGGAAGCACCGAACAGACCGAGGACCAGGGTGACGCCGAAGGCGCCGAACGAGCGTGGTGCGTGCATGGGTTGGTGGACTCCTCTTTCCAGGCCCGCTGGTTCGACAAGTAGTACGTTGCGTTCTCCGTCATGAACGACATCCAACCGTAACAGATGTGAGCCGAGATCCTCTGGATCGTCGCAACGATTCTCAGCTTACACCACGCCGAGCGCGTGACCTACCTCAGTTGGTGAGGTGATGCGGCACGACCGGCGGCATGCGGTAGCCGCCGCCGCAGGAGTCGGCGAGCCATTCGCCCACCTGGATGGCGCGGCGGTCGTGCAGGAACGGCGCCACCACCTGCATGCCCACCGGTAGGCCGGTGGCCGTGCGGCCGACCGGCACCGACGTGCTGGGCAGGTAGGCGGCGCCGACCAGCGCCGGCCAGCCCTCCATCTCCAGGTAGCGCCGCTCGCGGCCGTTGACCTGCAGCACCCGCGTGTCCCACGCCCCTGCCTGGAGATGCTCGAAGGCCGGCACGATCGCGACCGGGCACAGCACCACGTCGACGGATCGGAAGCACTCCGCCCACGCGGCACGTAACGCGGCCCGCTCGCGGTGCATCAGCAGCCAGTCGCGATGCGACAGACCACGGTCGTCGCCGCTGACCGAAACAGCCGCACCGATGAGCCGCGCGCCCAACCGCCAGGAGCGATCGACGTCGATCGGCGGGCGCACCGAACGGTCGACCACCGCGCCGGCGGCCTCGAACCCATCGACGGCGGTTTCCAGCACCGCCCGCATGTCGTCGTCGATCTCCAGCGCAGGCTCGTCGAGCCACACGCCGGCGCGCAGCCCGCGCAGGGAGCCCACACCGGCGGCGGGCAGCGCGAGGCGCCACCCGGCGGCGTCGTCCGGCACAGGCGCGGCGAGCACGTCGAGCAGCACTCGCAGGTCGGCCGCGCTGCGAGTGATCGGCCCGAACGTGTTCACGTCGGACTCGGTCGTCCCTCCGTTCGGTTCGTCGAGGTAGCCGAGCGTGGGGATGATCCCGAAGCTCGGCTTGTGGCCCCACACTCCGCAGAACGCGGACGGCACGCGCACGGAACCACCGATGTCCGTACCCAGCTCGAAGCTGGTCATCCCGCAGGCCACGGCAGCAGCGGCCCCTCCCGACGAGCCACCGGGGGTGCGCGAGAGCGCCCACGGGTTGTTGGTGGTGCCGAACATCTCGTTGAAGCTCTGCCAGTCACCCGACCACTCCGGCAGGTTGGTCTTGCCGAACACGATCGCCCCGGCCGCTCGCAGGGAAGCCACCGCCGGCGCGTCGACCGCGGGGACATGGTCGCGCAAGGAGGTGGACCCTCCTGTCGAGCGGATGCCCTCGGTCGCGATCGCATCCTTGATCGTGATCGGCAGCCCGTGCAGCGGCCCCCACGACTCACCGCGTGCGGTCGCCGCGTCAGCCTGCCGGCAGCGAGCGCGGGCCGGCTCGGCGGCAAGCGTGCACACCGCGTTGACGAGCGGGTCGACCGTGGCGATCCGATCCAGGCAGAGATCCAGCAGCTCCTCGCTCCCCAGCTGACCGGCGGCGACCGCCGCCGCCTGCTCACTCGCGCTCCAACACGTCGGGTCCGTCATCGAATCCTCCTCGGTCCGCCACCGTAGGCCAGACGTTCCGCCTCCGAACGCCCGTCCATGTCGCGGCGGCGACCACGAGGGCCGATGGCCCGAACGTGACGTGGCCGGAGGGAAGTAGGTTGGCAGCATGATGACGCTGCACTGGGCCGACAGCAGGCTGGAGATCCACCGGGTCATCGTGGGCCCGTATGCGAACAACGTGTTCGTCTTGCGCTGCCGCGAGACGGGCGACGCGGTGCTGATCGATGCCGCCAACGAGCACGAGCAGCTGCTCGACATGTGCCGCACGCTCGGGGTGCGGCGGGTGCTCGAGACGCACGGCCACTGGGACCACATCCAGGCCGTTCCGGAGATCCGCGATGCCGGCTACGAGGTGGGTGTGATGAGCCTGGACGCGCCGATGCTGAAGGACGTCGGCTACGACGTGTTCATCGACGACGCGGAGGTGATCGAGGTGGGCCGGCTGCGGCTGCACGCGATCCACAACCCCGGCCACACGCCCGGCTCGGTGAGCTTCCGGGTGGAGGGCGCACCGCTGGTGTTCACCGGCGACACCCTGTTCCCCGGCGGCCCGGGCAACACCACGTTCGCCGGCGGCGACTTCGCCACCATCATCCACTCGCTCGACACCTGCCTGTTCACCCTGCCGAAGGAGACGGTCGTGATGCCCGGCCACGGGGTGAGCACCACGATCGGCCACGAGCGCCCCCACCTGCAGGAGTGGGTCGCGCGGGGTTGGTGAGCCGCTTCGACGGCTCGACCGCTGAACCCGGTGCGGCTCTAGGATTGTGGGCATGTCCGGGATGGTGATCGATTCGCTGCCGGTGTGCCGGGAGACGGCGCTCATCCGTGCCGACGGCCGCCCTACGCCCGAGTTCCGCGAGCGGCTGCGTCGCATCCCGTCGTGGCGCAACGCATGGTCGGTGCTGTTCCTCTACGCGCAGACGGGTGCTGTGCTGTGGGCCACCGTCGCGTGGGGGCCGTGGGTGTGGCCGCTCACGTTCGTCCTGATGGGCCGCACGTTCGCCCAATACCTGTCGCTGATGCACGACGCCGCGCACCGGCTGCTGTTCAGCGACAAGCGGCTCAACGACTTCGCCGGGCGCTGGTTGCTGGGCTACCCGTCGCTCACCAACGTCGACGGCTACCGGCGGGTGCACGCCGCCCATCACCGTGAGGAGTTCGGGCCCGACGAGCCCGACCTGGCGCTGTACGTCGGCTACCCCATCACCACCGCCAGCTTCCGCCGCAAGCTGCTGCGCGATGCCACCGGGCGCACCGGCATCAAGCTGATGGCGCAGTTCCTCGCCTCCGCCCGCAGCACCGACCCGCGGGTACGGCGCACGTTCTGGAAGATCATGCTCGTGCAGGTGGTGCTGCTCGCGGCCGCCGTGCTCAGCGGGCACTGGTGGCTGTATCCGTTCTTCTGGCTGGCGCCGTACCTCACCGTGTGGCGGGTGATCAACCGGCTCCGCTCGATCGCCGAGCACGGCGGCATGACGGCGTCGAAGGACCGGCGGCAGACCACGCACGCGGTTGCACAGCACCCGCTCGCCAGGTTCATGGTGGTGCCGTACCGCATCGGCCTGCACCTCCCCCACCACGTCGATTCCGGCGTGCCCTTCCGCAATCTGCCCAAGCTCGACGCCGCGCTGCGCGACGCGGGATACCTCGACTCCTCGTTCGAGTATCGCTCGTACCCGGCAATCTGGAAGGCGCTGCACACGCAGCCGGCAGCGGCGTAGTCGTTCCGGGCGCGTTCGCCGGGGCATAGTCTTTCGGGGCCGAACGACCCCGAAAGCAGCACACATGGCCCCCTCGATGCACACCTGGGACGACGAGACGAACCTCTTCGCGCACTCCGTCATCGGCTACGCGATCGAGCGTTTGCGCCTGCCGAAGGACACCCAGTGGGGCGCCCACCCCGCCGCCGAACTGGCAGCCAAGCTCGGCCACGCGGTCTGCGCGCGCGGTGTCGGCGGCCATGAGGCGCTGCGCCTCTTCCGCGACGAGCTGCTGCCGGCGTGCCGGCCGATGGACGACCCGCTGAACCTGGCGTACGTGCCCACGGCTCCGTCGATCGCGTCGACGATGTTCGATCTCGTGGTCAGCGCGTCGTCGATCTTCGGCGGCAACTGGGAGGCCGGAGCCGGCGCGATCGCGGCGGAGAACCAAGCGCTGCGCTGGCTCGCCGACCTGGCCGGCTTTCCCTCCACCGCCGGCGGCGTGTTCGTGTCCGGGGGCTCGGCCGCCAACCTCAGCGCGCTCGTCACCGCCCGCGAGGTGTTCACCCAGCGCCACGGCCGCGGCGCCGGCCGGTTCACGGTGGCCGCCACCGCCGAGGTGCACGCGTCGGTGCGCGCCGCGGCACGCGTGATGGACGTCGAGGTGCTGGCGGTGCCGACCGATGCACACGGAAGGATGACCGGCGCCGCGCTGGAGGCCGCCCTCGCGGCGCACGGCACCGACGGCGTGTTCGCAGTCGTCGCCACCGGCGGCACCACCAACGCGGGCGTGATCGACGAGCTCGATGCCATCGCCGACGTGTGCACCGACCGAGGGATGTGGCTGCATGTCGACGGCGCCTACGGGCTGGCCGCGCTGTGCAGCACGCTCGCCCGCGAGCACTTCGCCGGCATCGAGCGAGCGGACAGCTTCGGCGTGGATCCGCACAAGTGGCTGTTCGCCCCGTACGACAGCGCGGCACTCGTCTACCGCGACCCCGCGCCGGCAGCGGCCACGCACGCCCAGCACGGCGCGTACCTCGACGCCGTGAACCGTGGCGACTGGAACCCCAGCGACTACGCGTACCACCTGTCGCGCCGCGCGCGCGGGCTGCCCCTCTGGTTCGGCCTGGCCACGTACGGCACCGACGCCTACACGGCAGCGGTCGACGCCGCGATCGCTGCCGCGCGTTCCTTCGCCGACGAGGTGGCGGCCCGCCCGGGGTTCCGCCTACTGCTCCAGCCGGAGCTGTCGGTCGTGCTGTTCACCCGCGACGGCTGGACCAACGAGCAGTACCTGGAGTGGAGCAAGCGGCGCGCCGCCGAGGGGCGTTACCTGGTGGTGCCCACGTCGTGGAAGGGCGAGCCGTGCCTGCGCATCTGCGTGGTGCACCCGCGCACCCAGCTCGACGACCTGGTCGCGATGCTCGACGACCTCGCCGCCTACGAGCCGCGCTGAATGCCGGCCTGAAACTCCCTCGAACCATCCAGCAGGGTTTCCACTACGACGATAGGGGAAATAGACTGGCGACCGTGACCGAGCTCTTCCGCATCGACGACCTGCACGCCCGCCCCGTCTCCGACGAAGGCGATGCGGCGGACATCCTGCGCGGCCTGTCGCTCACCGTCGCCGAGGGCGAAGTGCACGCGATCATGGGCCCCAACGGCTCGGGCAAGAGCACCCTGGCCAGCACCCTGCTCGCCTCGCCGGAGTACGAGGTCAGCGGCGGCCGCATCTACTTCCAGGGCGACGACGTCACCTCCTGGCCCACCGACGTGCGGGCCAAGGCCGGCATGTTCCTCGCCTTCCAGTATCCCCAGGAGATTGCGGGTGTGTCGGTCATCCAGTTCCTGCGCCAGGCCCTGTCGGCGCGCAAGGGGCTCGATCTCAGCGTGCTGGAGCTGCGGCTGGCAACGATGGATTGGATGAAGCGGCTGGGCATGGACAGCTCGTTCGTCGACCGCTACCTCAACGAGGGGTTCAGCGGCGGCGAGAAG
>CAYZFZ010000216.1:0-6279 GCA_964477795.1 uncultured Bifidobacterium sp. | reverse complement strand
GTGCGGGTCGTCGACGTTGCCGCCGCGCTGGCGGGCGAAGTCCAGCATCTGCGCCTCGGTGTAGTTGCTGACCGTGCCGAACGACGGGAACTCGGAGACGTCGAAGTACACGCTGCCGCCGGCCTCGTAGGCGAAACCGCGGTCGAGCACCATGCCGATGAACCCGCGGATGTCGGGGATCGCGCTCGATGCGCGCGGCGAGCTGTACACCGGCAGCGCGTTGAGCGCGGACATGTCGCGCTCGAAGCGGGCCTCCTCGCCGGCGGCGAGATCCAGGTAGTGCACCCCCAGCTCGCGCGCTTTGGCGAACAGCGGGTCGTCCACGTCGGTGACGTTGCGCACGCACTTCACGGTGTGGCCGATGTCGATCAGGCGCCGCTGCAGCACGTCGTAGCTGATGAACGTCGCTGCGTGGCCGAGGTGGGTGGCGTCGTACGGCGTGATGCCGCACGTGTACATCAGCACCTGCTCGCCGGGCTCGAACGGCACCACGGCCTGGCGGGCGGTGTCGTAGAGGCGCATCGTCACGCCGTCGACGCTACTTCCTTCGCAGCGGGCGCGGCAGCGTCGGCAGCGGCCTTCGCAGCCGCCTCCTTGGCTGCCGCCTTCGCGGCGCGCGGATCGCCCTTGATCCCGGTGAGCTTGGGCGCGACGCGGGTCTTGTAGCGCACGTTGAGCTGCAGCAGCACCGCCGTGAAGGCCTCGATGGCCGTGGCGTTGGACAGCTCGCCCGAGTCGAGCGGGCGGCAGCCGGGGATGGCGGCCACGATCTCGCTCATCGTCTTGACCGCCGCCGCGTCGTCGCCGCAGATGAGCACATCGCTGTCGATCGGCTGGCCGATGTGGCCCAGCTCGGTGGCGGGCAGGTGGTGGAACGCTGCCACGACCCGGCAACGTGGGACGGCCGCCTGCACGTGCGCGGCGACGCTGCCGCGCGGCGGCACGAGCGGCTGGAACTCGTGGCCCACCCGCACCAGCGCGTTGGCCATGCTGACGACGATCTTGCCGGCGAGGAGGTCTTCGTTCTCCTGCGCGGTCGTGGCGGCGGAATCCCACGGGGTGGCGATCACCACGAGGTCGCAGCTGGCTGCCGCGGCGTTGTCACCGTAGGACAGCCGCGGCGCGAGGTCGGGCCACTTCTCGACGAGGCTGTCGCGCGCCTCCATTGCCCGGTACTTCGAACGCGAGCCGATGACGGCGTCGTAGCCGACCGACGCGAGCCGTGCCGCGAGTGCACTGCCGGCGGGGCCGGTACCTCCCAAGATGCCAATTCGCATGGCCGCAGCCTTGCACACGGGCCCGCGTTCAGTGAAGGCGCCAACCGGCCCCGGAGTACGATCGCCCGCATGGGTCTCCTCGACGGCAAGAACATCGTGATCACCGGCGTCCTCACGGATGCCTCGCTGGCCTACGGGGTAGCGCTGCTCGCCCAGCAGGAGGGTGCCAACATCGTGCTCACCGGTGCCGGCCGTGGGCTCAGCCTCACCCAGCGCACCGGGCGCAAGCTCCCCCAGCCGGTCGACGTGCTCGAGCTCGACGTCACCCAACCCGAGCACCTCACCGCTGCGCACGATGCGCTCGCCGAGAAGTGGGGTCGCATCGACGGCGTGCTGCACAGCATCGGGTTCGCGCCCGAGGCCTGCCTCGGCGAGGACTTCCTCGCGCCGCAGTGGGTCGACGTGTCGGTGGCGCTGCACATCAGCGCCTACTCGCTCAAGGCGCTGGCCGAGGCGTTCGCCCCGCTGATGACGGCGGGCGGCTCCTTCGTGGGCCTCGACTTCGACAACACCGTCGCGTGGCCGGCGTACAACTGGATGGGCGTCGCCAAGTCCGCCCTGGAGAGCGTCAGCCGCTACCTCGCCCGCGATCTCGGCCCGCGCGGCATCCGCAGCAACCTCGTCGCGGCCGGCCCGGTGAAGACGATGGCGGCGAAGAGCATCCCCGGCTTCAAGAAGTTCGAGGACGTGTGGGACGACCGCGCTCCCCTCGGCTGGGACGTCACCGACTCCACCGCCGTCGCCAAGGCCTGCGTGGCCCTGCTCAGCGACTGGTTCCCGGCCACCACCGGCGAGGTCGTCCACGTGGACGGCGGCTACCACGCCGTCGGCGCGTGACGCACTCCTGCCCCGATCACACCCCGGCTCGCTAGCCGAGGACCTGGACGAGGACGGTGAGGTCGAGCGACTCGATGTAGAGGTCGACGATGTCGCCGAGCTGGAACTCGCTGCCCATCGCGGCAGTGGTGAGCGCGGCGCCGGGGGCCACTGACTCGACCTGGGCGCCGACGGACACGGTGGTCGCCCGCGGCGAGTCGTTGCGGATCGACAGTCGCTGCGAGCTGTACACGCGGAGGCACGATGGCGCGGCGACGCCGGCGTAGGACGCGCCGTCGAGATCGAAGGACAGCTCCACCACCGGCTGGTTGGCGGCAGCGTCGACGCAGTCGTCGACCGGCGGACCGGGCAGCTCGCCGGGCTCGGACGGCAGCTCCGTCGGCGGAGTTGGGGCGAACGGGTCGGTGGTCGCCGGCGCGGTCGGCGGTACGACCTGCGGCCTCGTGGTGCTGGACGAACCGGCGCCCGGCGACGCCACCAAGGACGTCGATGACACCGGCACTGCCGACGTGGTGGTCGTGGTGGAGCCGAGCGCAGTGGTGACCGGCCGGCCGGCGGCGTCGGTCGCGGCCGGCGACTCGTCGGCTGCCGGGCGGCTGCCGGCCGACGTCGTGCCCGGATCCCCGGACGTGGAACCACCGCGGGATGCGACGACGACGAGCACGACCAGTGCGAGCAGCACCGACGCCAGGATGATCAGCTGTCGGGGCGTGCGCATCGAGGAAGAGGATAGGTTGCCGGTCAGTGAACCGCCTTGCTGACGAGACCTCCCCGTACCTGCGCCAGCACCGGGACAATCCGGTCGACTGGTACGCGTGGGGGCCCGAGGCGTTCGCCGCCGCGGCCGAGCGGGGTGTGCCGATCCTGCTCAGCGTCGGCTACTCGGCGTGCCACTGGTGCCATGTGATGGCGCACGAGTGCTTCGAGGACGCCGAGGTCGCGGCCCGGATGAACGAGCTGTTCGTCAACGTGAAGGTCGACCGTGAGGAGCGGCCCGACGTGGATGCGATCTACATGGACGCAGTGCAGGCGATGACCGGCCGCGGCGGCTGGCCGATGACCGTGTTCATGACGGCGGCCGGCGAGCCGTTCTACGGCGGCACCTACTTCCCGAAGCCGCAGTTCCTGCAGCTGATGGACGCCATCGACGACGTGTGGCGCACGCGCCCCGACGACATCCGCCAGAACGTCGGCGCCCTGGGTGAGGCGCTGCAACGCTCCGCCACGATTGCCCCCACGGCCGACTACCCGGGCCCCGAGCTCGTCGAGCTGGCGCTGCGCAACCTTTCCGCCCAGTTCGATCCGCAGTGGGGCGGCTTCGGGGCGGCGCCCAAGTTTCCCTCGACGATGAGCCTGGATCTCGTCGCCCGCTCCCTGCTGGTCGAGCCGGCCGATCACGCGCGCACCATCCTCACCAACTCGCTGGATGCGATGGCCAGCGGCGGCATCTACGACCACATCGGTGGCGGCTTCGCCCGCTACTCGGTGGATGCGCAGTGGCTGGTGCCCCACTTCGAGAAGATGCTCTACGACCAGGCGTTGCTGGTGCGCGTGTACACCCACGCCGCGCTGCTCACCGGGGAGGCCCGCTACCGGCAGGTGGTGGAGGAGACCGTGGAGTACGTGCTGCGCGAGCTGCGCCACCCGGCCGGCGGGTTCTACTGCGCGGAGGACGCCGACAGCCCCGACGAGCACGGCCACGGCCACGAGGGCCTGTTCCACACCTGGACCGAGGCCGAGGTGCGGGCGGTGCTCGGCGAGGATGCCGATGCCGCGTTGGAGTGGTACGAGTTCGCACCCGGCGGCAACTTCGAGGGCCGCACCATCCCCACCCGCATGCACCATCGCGGCGCGCTGCTGCGCCCGCCGCACATCGAAGACGCCCGCCGCCGCCTGTTCGGGGCGCGTGCTGCCCGCCGCCGCCCGGGCCTCGACGACAAGGTGCTCACCGAGTGGAACGGGCTGATGCTGGCGTCGCTCTGCGAGGCTGCGGCAGCCTTCGCCCGCGACGATTGGGCCGCCGCGGCCGTCGCCAACGGGGAGTTCCTGCTGCGCGAGCTACGCGCCACCGACGGCCGCTGGCACCGCTCGTGGCACGCCGCCGGCACCCCGCCGGCCCGACACCGGGCGCTCGCCGCCGACCACGCCGCGATCGTCGACGGCTTCACCCGCCTTGCCGAACTGACCGGCCAGGCCCGCTGGATCGGCCATGCGCAAGAGGTCGTCGACGTCCTCCTCGACCACTTCTGGGACGTCGACCGCGGCGGGCTCTTCACCACCCCCGATGACGGCGAGCAACTGGTGGCCAGGCAGAAGGAGCTGCTCGACAACGCGACACCGTCGGCGAACTCCATCGCCGCGGTGGCGCTCTCCCGGCTCGGGGCGCTCACCGGCGAGGCCCGCTACGGCAACCACGCCGACCAGATCATCCGCCTGCTCGCGCGGGCTATCCCGCAGGCGCCCACGGCGTTCTCCCAGGCCTTGATGGCTGTAGCCAACCGTCACGCGGGCAGCACCGAGATCGTCGTCACCGGTGATCGCCCGGATCTCGTCGCCGAGGTGCACCGCCATTGGCTGCCCGACGCGGTGCTCGCCTGGGGCGAGCCGTACGACAGCCCGCTGTGGCAGCAGCGCGCGGGCGGCTTCGCCTACGTCTGCCAAGGGCACGCCTGCCGACTTCCGGTCGAGAATGTGACAGATCTGACAGCGCAGCTGCTCTCACAAGCGCGACACTGACAGCGGTGCTCGCCGTCCCGGTCCGACACCGGGTTGGCGAGGCCCACGGACCACCCAGGAGTACGACATGAAGCGCATCTTCACCATCGCCGTTGCAGCCACCACGCTCGCCGGCCTCGGCGCCTGCAGCAGCGACAACAAGTCGACCGCGAACAACGTCACGCTGCCCGCCGGGGTGACGCTGCCCGAGGGCGTCACGATCCCCGACATCACCATCCCGGACATCTCCATCCCGGACATCACGATCCCGGACATCTCCCTGCCATCCGACCTGAGCCTGCCCGCCAACCTCTCCAGCGACTGCGTCGCCGTCGCGGTGCAGTTCGCGGCGCTCTACACCCAGGTGTTCGTGCCCGGTGCCGGTGGCGACCTGGACAAGGTGTTCGGCGACATCGAGGCGAAGATCCCCGAGGACCTGCGCGACGATCTCGAGGTGATGGCGGCAGCCTTCAGCGAGTACGCCAAGGTGGTCAAGGAGCACAACAACGACATGACCAATCCCGAGGTGCAAGCAGCTGCCGAGGCGCTGGATTCGCCCGAGGTGTCGGCCGCCAACGACAACCTGCAGGCCTACTTCGAAGAGACCTGCCCCTCCGGCTGATCATCCCGCCGCAGGCGCACCCACCAACGATCGATCCGGCTCCGCCGGTCGATCGTTTGGCATTGGGTCCGCCTGCGGCGGTCCATCTTCATCGGGGGAACGGAGCGAGCGCAGCGAGCGAGAGACCCCGACACCCCGGCTACAAACCTGAGCGCTCGAGGATGTGCACGCCGCAGGCCGAGCCCAGGCCGATGACGTGGGCGAGGCCCACCTTGGCACCCTGGATCTGGCGGTCGCCGGCCTCACCACGCAGGTGGTGGCAGATCTCCCAGATGTTGGCGATGCCGGTGGCCGCGATGGGGTGACCCTTCGACTCCAGGCCGCCGGACACGTTGACCGGGGTGCTGCCGTCGCGCCAGGTGGCCCCGGAGTTGAAGAAATCGGCCGCGCCACCCTGCTCGCACAGCATCAGGTTGTCGTAGTGCACCAGCTCGGCGGTGGCGAAGCAGTCGTGCAGCTCCACCAGGTCGAGATCGGAGGGCCCGATGCCGGCCTGCTCGTAGGCGATGGTGGCCGCGTTGCGGGTGAGCGTGTTGACGTTGGGCAGCACCTGGCAACCCTCTTCGTACGGATCGCTGGTGAGCACCGACGCCGAGACCTTGATCGCCCGCCGCTGCTGCTCGAGCGACAGCGTCTTGAGCTTGGCGTCGCTCACCACCACCGCGGCCGCGGCGCCGTCGCAGTTCGCGGAGCACATCGGGCGCGTGTTGGGGTAGGCGATCATCACGTCGTTCATGATCTCCTCGAGCGTCATCCGCTTCGTGTACGCCGCCAGCGGGTTGAGCGTGCTGTGCGCGTGGTTCTTCTCGCTGATCTTCGCGAACAGCT
>CAYZFZ010000215.1:0-6292 GCA_964477795.1 uncultured Bifidobacterium sp. | reverse complement strand
AGGGCGGTGCCCATGATGGCCATGCCGATGCCGGCGTCGCCCCAGAACAGCTCCTCGATGGTGACCGGCAGGGTGAGCCCTGTGCTGTCGCCCATCGCGTTCATCAGGAACTCCCAGCCGTACAGGCCGATCTCGGCAGCCTGCTGCACGATCGGCATCGGCATCTCCTCCCGCTCGTCCCACTCGTGGGCGGCGGGGCGGATGACGCCTTCGGCGAAGTCGTGCACCCACTTCTGGATCTGGAGTTGGTCTTCGTTGAGCGCGAAATCAGCCATGGGAATCACCTTGCGAGGTCGAAGGGAAGAAGTTACTCGCTGGTAACTCTACCCACGGGTAACACGATCTGTCCACTTGCTTCGGGCTGTTTTCGGCACAGCCGGGCTGTTTTCGAGCGATCCCGGTGTGCCAGAGTGGCGGGGTTCGAATCGAGGGGGAGACGATGAAGCGCACGGTGATGGCGGGCTTGAGCGTGGCGCTGCTGCTGGCGGCATGCAGTGACGGCAACTCGTCCAGCGAAACGGTACTGGTGGGCTCCACCCCGGTCAGCCTCAGCTCCGACGACACGGCGCCCACCGTCCCGCCGCCGGAAGAGGCCGATGCCGCCACGCAGGCGGCCGTCCAGGCAGCGATCGACGGCGCCGCCCCCGGGTGCGACCCGCTCGACACCACCCGCTGCCTGCTCCCCTACCCCAGCAACGCCTACACCCAGCAGGACCCCACCTCCGACACCGGGCTGCGCGTGTCCTTCCCCGCCGGCGCGCTCGGCGCCAACGCGAACGGCGTCGCCATCGACCTCAGCGAGTGGAACCGCAACGACGGATTCAGCCCGAACACCCCGCTGCTCGCCTACCTCCCGGGCCTCGACGCCACCACCTCCAACCTGCCGAAGTGGACCGACATCGGCACCTCCCTCGCCGTCGACGCCACCGTCGTCCTGGTCGACGCCGACACCGGCGAGCGGGTGCCGCTGTGGGCCGAGCTCGACGCCCACGCGGCCAGCGACGACGACCGCCTGCTCACCATCCGCCCCGCGATCAGCCTGCCCGAGGGCCACACGTTCGCCGTCGGCCTGCGCGGCATGCTCACCGCCGATCGCAGCTACATCGAGCCCAGCGCCGCGTTCACCGTCTTCCGCGACAACCTCGCCACCGACATCGAGGAGATCGAGTACCGCCGCCCGGAGATGGAGGCCACGTTCAGCGCGCTCGAGTCCGCCGGCGTGGGCCGCAGCGAGCTGCAGCTCGCCTGGGGCTTCACCGTCGCCAGCACCCGCAACATCAGCGAGCGCATGCTGCACATCCGCGACGACGCGCTCGCCCAGCTCGGCGACAACGCCCCCGCGTACACCGTCACCGCGGTCACGCCGAACAGCGACGACGACATCGCCTACCAGGTGAGCGGTACGTATCAGGTTCCCAACTACCTCACCGGCGACGGCGGCCCGGGCACCAGCTTCAACTACACCGACGACGTCGCCGCCGACCCCGATGCGCTTCCCTCGCAGAACGGCACCGTCGACGTGCCCTTCCTGTGCAACGTCAGCGTCGCCACCGCCAACGGCACCGAACCCGCCCACCTCGTCGAGTACGGCCACGGCCTGCTCGGCGCCCAGGACGAGATCAACGCCGGCAATGTGCGCGCGTTCGCCAACGAGCACAACGTCGTGTTCTGCGCCACCAAGTGGGCCGGCATGAGCGAGGACGACATCGGCAACGCCGCCGCCACCCTGGCCGAGTTCGGCAACTTCGACACGATGGCCGACCGGCTGCAGCAGGGTGTGCTCAACCAGATCGTGCTCGGCCGGTTGATGACGCGCGCCGGCGGCCTCGGCCAGGACCCCAACTTCCAGCGCGCCGACGGCACACCACTGATCGACACCGCCCACCTCGACTACGACGGCAACAGCCAGGGCGGCATCATGGGCTCGATGCTCGCCGCCGTGTCGCCCGACATCGAGCGGGCGGTGCTGGGCGTGCCCGGCATCAACTACAGCCTGCTGCTGCCCCGCTCGGTCGACTTCGACACCTACGAGGCGATCTTCAAGCCCGCCTACCCCAACGACCTCGACCGGGTGCTGATCCTCGGCGTCACCCAGATGCTGTGGGACCGCGGCGAGGGCGGCGGCTATGTGCAGCACCTCACCTCCAACCCGTACCCGGGCACGGAGGCCAAGACGGTGCTGCTCGACGCCGCGTTCGGCGATCACCAGGTGACGGTGTTGTCGGCGATGATCGAGGCGCGCACGATCGGCGCCACCATCCACCAGCCGGTCGCCACCGAAGGCCGCTGGCAGGAGGTGCAGCCCGGCTGGGGCCTCGAGCCCACCGTCTACCCGTCCTCCGGTTCGGCGATCATCGTCTGGGACTCGGGCATGGCCGACATCCCGTTCGACAACCTCGCGCCGCGCGACGGCGACGACTCCCACGAGGACCCGCGTCGCGACCCGGACGTGCGCGCCCAGAAGGCGAGCTTCCTGTTCGACGACACGCTCGTCGACGTGTGCGGCGCCCAGGCCTGCACCGCCGACCACAACCCGTAGGCCGCAACCCGGCGCGACCCCGCTCAGCCGACCCCCGCTCAGGCGACCCCCGCTCAGGCGACCTCGGCGTCAGCCGGCCGCGAGGCTCATCCTCACCGGCCAGCGCCACAGCAGCACCAGCGCGAGTGCCGCCGCCGTCACCGTCGCGCCGGCCACCATCGGGCTCCACACGCCGATGCGATCGAACGCGGACCCGGCGAGTGGCGGGCCGAGCACACGGCCGACGGCATAGGCCGACTGCTGAAAGCCCAGCGCCTCGCCGCGCCGCTCGGGGTGGGCCTGCTGGTTCACCATCTCGATCAGCGACGGCGCCGCCAGACCCTGCCCCACCGACAGCAGGAGCAGCCCGACGACGAGCAGCGGCCAGTTCTCGGCGACGCCGACAGCGCCCAGCCCGACCATGACCAGCACGAGCGCGACGGGATACAACCGGCGCGCCGGCATGCGCGCCGCGGCGCGGGCGAAGCCACCACCTTGGACCGCGATGAGCACCAGCCCGATGCCGAGGAAGACGATGGCGGTGGAGCCCTCGGTGAGGTCGAAGCGGCGGCTGCCGAACAGCGAGAAGGTGGCCTCGAAGGCGGCGAACGCGAGGGTGCTGAGGAAGCCGACGATCGCGAGCTGGCGCAAGCCGGTGGACTGCGGGATGCGGGCGCCGCGCCGGGCGGGCGAGGCGTGGGTGCGGGTCTCGGGCAGGCGGACTGCAGCCGCGACCGCGTTGACGGCGGCGAGCACCGCGGCCACATAGAACGGCACGTGCGGGCCACCGAGCGCCGCCAGGCCGCCGATCGCGGGCCCGAGCACGAAGCCGACACCGAACGCGGCGCCCAGCATTCCCACCAGCTTCGGTCGCTGCTCCTCGGTGGAGATGTCGGCGACCGCCGCCTGCGCGACCGACAGGCTGCCGCCGCTGGCCCCGTCGATCATGCGCCCGAGGAACAGCACCCACAGCGCGCCGGCCGCACCTGTGACGAAGCTGCCGACGGCGGTGCCGACGAGCGAGATGACGATCACCGGCTTGCGGCCGATGCGATCACTGAGCCGCCCCAGCAAGGGCGCACACACCAGCTGCGCCAGCGAGAACGTGGCGAACAGCCAGCCGACGGCGTACCCGGAGGCACCGAACCGCTCCGCGTAGACGCCGAGGATGGGTACCACGATGCCGAACCCGATCAGGTCGAGCGCGACCGTGGACCAGATCGTCCAGTACCCCTTCGGCAATGGAGTGCGCTCAGCTCTGGACACGGTGCACCGTTCTATCGGGCTCGGCCGCCGCGCGTGCCTCAGCGGCGCAGGGTGGTGCCGGTCTTGGAGGTCTCGACGGTCCAGCCGGCGGCCTGCAGCTCGGCGCGTAGGGCGTCGGCGGTGGCGAAGTCCTTGGCGGCGCGGGCGGCGTCGAGGGCCGCGGCCTGGGCCGCTGCCTCGGGCGGCACGTCGTCCTCGGTGGAGAACGTGAGCCCCAACGCACCGGCGATCGAGTGCACGGCCGCCACCAACTGGTGGGCACGCACCATGTCGCCGGCATCGGCCGCCGCGTTCGCGGAGGTGATCGCCTCGAACACGATGGCCATCGCGGCGGGCGTGTTCAGGTCGTCGTCCATCGCCGTGCGGAACGCAGCGAGCACTGCCTCGTCGGGCGCGGCCGCGGGCGTCTTGAAGCGGCGGGCGACGCCGTCGAAGCGGGCGAGCGCCTTCACCGACGCATCGATGTTGTCCTGGCTGACGCTGACCGGGCCGCGGTAGTGCGACTGCAGCAGCAGCATGCGGTAGGCCCGCGGGTCGTAGAGATCGAGCAGGTCGAGCAGGTTGTGCACGTTGCCGAGGCTCTTCGACATCTTCTCGCCCTCGGAATCCACCACGAACCCGTTGTGCATCCAGTGGTTGGCGAAGCGCTTGCCCAGCGCCACGGCCTGCGCCCGCTCGTTCTCGTGGTGCGGGAACTTGAGATCCATGCCACCGCAATGCAGATCGAACCCCTCGCCGAGGATGTCGAGGCTCATCACCACGCACTCGCTGTGCCAGCCGGGGCGGCCGTCGCCCCAGGGCGAGGGCCAGGCGGGCTCGCCGGGCGTGGCCAGCTTCCACAGCACGAAGTCGGCTGGGTGGTGCTTGTTGCCGGCGCCGAACACCTCGCGGTCGCCGCCGCCCTCGATCATGTCGGAGAGGTGCTGGTTGACGAGCAGGCCGTAGTCCTCCACCGACTCGACGCTGAGGTACACCCCGTCGTCGGTGGTGTAGGCGCGGCCGATGTCGACGAGCTGGCCGATCATCGCGACCATCTGCTCCACGTACTCGGTGGCGTGGGGCACGTCGGTGGGGCGGGCGACGCCGAGCCGGCCCATCGCCTCGAACCACACCGCCTCGCACTTCGTGGTGATCTCCTGCCACGGCCGATTCTCGCGGTTGGCGCGGTTGATGATGCTGTCGTCGATGTCGGTGATGTTGCTGACCAGCCGCACGCGCAGGCCGCTCCACTCCAGGTAGCGGCGCAGCACGTCGTACACGAGCGTCGCCCGGCCGTGGCCGAGGTGGGGCGGGCCGTACACGGTGGGGCCGCACAGGTAGACGCTCACCGAGCCGGGCTCGCGCAGTGCGAGCTCACGTACCTCTCTGGTGGCGGTGTCGTACAGGTGCAGCATGGGGCCACAGCCTACGGCCCGCTCGATCCGGCCGGCCCAGGGTTTGGAACGCACCCGAGGCCGAGCCGACCGGTTCGGTAGCCTCGTGCACGCCATGACGAACGAGACGAACATCCCTGACAAGCCGTCGCTCGACGGCATCGAGGCCCGCTGGATGCAGCGGTGGGAAGCTGACGCCACCTACCGCTTCGACCGCACTGCGAGCCGCGAGGGGGTGTTCGCGATCGACACGCCGCCACCCACCGTCAGCGGTTCGCTGCACATCGGCCACGTGTTCAGCTACACGCACACCGACACCATCGCCCGCTACCAGCGCATGCGGGGCAAGGCCGTCTTCTACCCCATCGGGTGGGACGACAACGGCCTGGCCACCGAGCGGCGCGTGCAGAACTTCACCGGCGTCCGCTGCGACCCGTCGCTGCCCCCCGACCCGTCGTTCCGCGCCCCGTTCCACGGCGACGTGCCCAAGGATCACCGCGCGGTGCCCGTCAGCCGCCCCAACTTCGTCGAGCTGTGCCGCGAGATCACCCACCTCGACGAGCAGGCCTTCGAGCACCTGTTCCGCCGCCTCGGCCTGTCGGTCGACTGGAGCCTGCTGTACACCACCATCGGCGACGACGCCCGCAGGGTGAGCCAGCGCGCGTTCCTGCGCAACCTGGCCCGCGGCGAGGCCTACCAGCAGGACGCGCCCACCCTTTACGACATCGACGAACGCACCGCGGTTGCCCAGGCGGAGATGGAGGATCGCGAGATCCCGGGCGCCTACCACAAGCTCGCGTTCCACCGTCTCGACGAAGCAGGTCAGGTGTCCATCGACACCCTGCTGATTGAAACAAGCCGCCCCGAACTGCTGGCGAGCTGTGTGGCGATGGTGGCGCACCCCGATGACCCGCGCTACCAACCCCTGTTCGGCACCACGGTGCGCACCCCGCTCTACGAGGTGGAGGTGCCGATCGTCGCCCACCACCTGGCCGACCCGGAGAAGGGCACCGGCATCGCCATGATCTGTACGTTCGGCGACATCACCGACGTCACCTGGTGGCGCGAACTCAACCTTCCGTCGCGGGCCCTCATCGGCTTCGACGGGCGCTTCGCCACCGAATGCCCGGCGTGG
>CAYZFZ010000214.1:0-6325 GCA_964477795.1 uncultured Bifidobacterium sp. | reverse complement strand
ACCCGCGAATACTCACGGGCGAATCCTATCGGTTCCGGCGACCCGGCCCGAACCGGCGTCCATGACCCCACGCCGCTGCGACAGGTGCGACTCGCCAGAGATCTTCAGCGGTCCCCTAGAGTTCCAGGCGCTGGCCTGGACGGGCGATGCGGGCGGAGAGCCCGCAGGAAGCGGCCACGGCACGCACCTCGGCGCGGGGCGCGGCCGGATCCAGATGGGTGAGCACCACGTCGGCCACCCCTGCGGCGACCGCCGCCTCGCAGGCCTGCCGCACCGTCAGATGGTGGGCGCCCAGCGACGGGGAGATCCCCCAGCTGGCCTCCACCAACAGCACGTCGGCCGACCGCGCGGCTGACACGAGCGCCGGGCCTGGCCCGCAGTCACCTGAGTAGAGCAGGCGCGATCGACCGTCGTCCAGCCGGACGGCATAGGCCTCCTCCGGGCCGTGCGGCACGCGCGAGTACGTGACCTCGAGATCACCGAGGGCATGCGACCGGCCGTCAGCCATCGGCCGGAACTCGAACACGTCGGCGCACAGCGGCTGCAATTCGGTCAGCAGCCACCAGGCGCGCGCGGTGGTGTGCAACGGGATTCGCGGGGCTCCGTCCAGGTGCCTGGCGTAGCCGAGCAGGGCCGCGTCGAGAAGGTGGTCGGGGTGCGCATGCGTCACCAGGACGGCATCCACCTCCCGCGCGTCGGGCAGCCGGGCGAAGGCTCCTGGCCCGACGTCCACGAGCAGCCGGGTCTTGCCGGAGGAAACGAGGTAAGAGCTGCATGGTTCGTTCGCAGCGGGCAGGCCGGCCCGGCAGCCGACGATGTCGAGAATCACTGGCGCAGTTCCTCGCCAGCTTCGGCGACGACGATCCGGGGCAGTTCGGAGCCGATCGAGTCGTCGACGGCCTCGTCGGTGACGATGCCTGACAGCTCGGACAACCGGGCGACGCGAGCGCCGGCGGACAAGCCCATCTTGGCGTTGTCGACGACCAGCCAATTGGCCGCGGAGGCCGCCATGATCGCGCGCTGGGCGCCGACATCGGCTGGGACCAGGCTGTAGAACGCGTCGTTCGACACCCCGGAGGCGCCCAGGATTCCGAAGTCGGCCTGAACCTGCTCGATGGACTCCTCGACGTCCGTGCCCACGGCCGACAACGTCCGCGACCGCACTCGCCCACCCAGCAGCCTGACATGCGTGGCATCGTCATCGGCCAGGAACCAGGCCGCCTGCAGGGAGGCGGTCACGACCTCGAGATCCCGCCCACGCAACCGCCTGGCGACCTCCGCCACGGTGGTGCCGCTGTCGAGCAGAACTCGGCTGCCGTGCGGGATCAGTCGCGCCACGGCAGCCGCGATGCGCTCCTTGGCGGTGTGGTTGATCACCCATCGGTCGCGTGTGGATCGCGGCTCGCCCGTCGAGGAGGAGACGGCGCCGCCGTGCACCCGGACGAGCAGCCCGGCGTTCTCCAGCTCCAGCAGATCGCGTCGGATCGTCATCTGGGAGACCCCGAGACCGTCGGCCAGCTCACGCATCCGCACCCGCCCCTCAGCCTCGAGGGCGGCGAGAATCACGTCTCTCCGGTACTTGTCTAGCCCCAATGTCCCCATGTCACACTGTTCGGATTTGTAATGTTTGTTGCCTTTGTGCGGTTTCGTATCTAAGCTGTCCCCGCAACGTGGCGATCCAAGGAGGCCTCATGAAAGCGTTCCGTTTGGCGGCGGCAGGCGCCGTCAGCCTACTCTTACTCGTCGGCTGCTCGAGCGGCAGCCCGGCACCCACCACTGCGACGGTCGAGCCCACCGGCGGCGACTCGGTGGCCGCCGCCCTGCAGGCCGAGGGGGCGCAGGTCAATCTGTACTGGCCTACCAACGACGTCTTCACCAAGTTCATCAACGACCAGATCATCCCGGGCTTCGTGGCCAAGCTGAAGGCCGAGTACGGCGTCGATGCCACAGTCAACGTTCTCGACGCCGCCGGCGGCGACGGTGCCTTCCTCGACCGGCTCAAGGCCAACGGCGGCAAGGATGGGTTCGGCATCGACGTCGCCCGCACCGCCCCTTCCGCGAGCCTGCTCGACGCCATCGACACCGGCCTGCTCACCGACCTGTCCGGCGAACTGGTGCCGAACCTCGCCGACGTCGACCCGGCGGGCCTGGACATCTTCACCGTGGACGGGGCGGCCTACGGCGCGCCGATCTACAAGCCGACGATGTCGCTCTTCTTCCGCACCAGCGCGGCCGCCACGCCGCCGGCCAGCCTCGAGGACATCCTGGAGTGGGCGAAGCAGAATCCGGGGAAGTTCACCTACGAGGATCCGCAGGCCAACACCAGTTCGGGCTCGGGCACGATGTTCCTGCTGGCCGTGATGAACAAGTTCGGCGATGTGAAGGACTCGTCGACCTGGGGGCCGGGCTGGGACTACCTGCGTGAACTCCAGAAGTACTCCGCGCCGCAACCGACCGCCGGGGCCCAGTTGCTCGACCAGTTCCAGCGCGGCGAAGTGCACATGTTCCCGTTCTGGAACGACGGCGGCCTGTTCGCCAAGGCCGACATGAAGCTCGACGACATGGCGAACGTGCTGCTGGACAGCGGGTTCCCGGTGAGATACACGCCGTACGTCGTGCCCAAGGGAGCGGCCCACCCGACGGCCGCGAAGCTCTTCACCGACTGGGTGCTCGGGCCTGAGGTCCAGACGGGCTTCGCCACGGTGCTGCACCAGATCCCGTCGTCGCAGGCGGCGGCCGTGGCCGACGCCATCACCGACGACACCTTCGGCTTCCCGCTCGCCGACATCGCCGCGAAGAACTTCCCCGCTTACAACAGCAGGGAGGCGCTGGTGGCGGTCGGCGAACTGACCAACGCTTGGTCGGAAGAGGTCATCGGGCGTGGCTAGAAGCACCTCGGAGCGGCGAGCGTGGGCCATGTCGGCCACGCTCGCCGCTCCGGCTGCGATTCTCCTGCTGGCGTTCTTCGCCTGGCCGCTGACAGAAGCCCTGATCCTCTCCCTGCGAGGAGGCATGGAGAGGATCGAAACCCTGGTCTCCCCACCGATCCTGAACGACTTCTGGTTCTCGGTGTGGACCTCCCTGGCCGTCGCGCTGGTCGCGGTGGCCATCGGCGCCGGTGTCACCATCGCCATGCACACCGCGCATCGCGCGGTGAAGGCCGTCACCGCGTTCGCGATGATGATGCCGCTGCTGGTGCCGCACATCATCGCCGCGTACGCGGTCCGACTCGCCCTCGCGCCAGCCGGCCCTCTGCTCTCGATCCTGGTGGGGCCGGATGCTCCGAACATCCTCGTCTCGCCGGCCGCGCTGATCATCGCCCTGGTGTGGAAGCTGCTGCCCTACGCCTATCTGAGCGCCCAAGCGGCACGATCGGCCATCGCTCCCGAGCTGATCGAGGCCGCACGCGACCTCGGGTCGTCAGCGACCAGGCGGATCCGGCAGATCCTGCTTCCGCTGATGTCACCGGGCCTGGTGGCCGGCGGATCGCTGGTGTTCATCCTCGCCGCCGCCCAGTACTCGATCACCCTCGTGGTGTACGCGGAGAAGAAGGTCACGACCATCCCGATGAACGTGTTCTACCTCGACCAGGCGGACCGGCCGGGCGTAGCTGCCGCGCTGGGCCTGGCGTTCGCGGTCTTCGTCGTCGGTGCCTCGCTGCTGGGCGAACGGCTGAACAAGCGGATGAGCGCGCATGTCTAGGCTTCGGACGCCGGCGCAGCTGCTGGGCACGACGCTCTTGGTCGTCGCGATGCTCACCCCCCTGCTCATCCTGGGCATGTACTCGGTGGCCGACTCGTTCACTCCGGCGAGTCCGTTCCCGACCGCGCTCACCGGGCGCTGGTTCGACGCGTTCTGGGAGAATCCCCGCGCCGTCTCCGCGCTGGTCACCAGCCTGATTCTCGCCGCGACCTCGACGGTCTGCGCCCTGCTGATCGGCTTGCCGCTAGCCTGGGCGATCGCTCGCTACAACGTGCGCGGATCGGCCGCCCTGGAAGGGACGGCGCTGCTGCGTTCGGCCGTGCCCGTGATCGTGCTGGGCCTGGGCACAGCCGCCATGCTGTACCGCATCGGGGCCATCGACACCTGGTGGGCGCTCATTGGTGCCCACACGGTCGGCTGCCTGCCCTTCGTGTTGCTCGCGGTGCGGCCCGCGCTGACCGGGCTCGACAAGAGCCTGCTGGAGGCAGCCCAGGATCTGGGCGCCAAGCCGGGACGCCGGTTTCTCCTCGGCATGCGCATCGTCGCACCGTCGATCGTGTCCGCCGCCCTGTACAGCTTCATCTTCAGCCTGGACGAGTTCGGGCTCACCTTCCTCATCTCAGGCATCGACATCGTGACGCTTCCGGTGCTGTTGTACGGAGCGGTGCAGTCGAGCTCTGTCTCCGCCGCAGCCGCGGTCTCCGTCGTGCTGCTGGTGCCGTCAGCGGCAGCCTGTCTGCTGGCCGTCTACGCCGCCCGACGTTCCGACGTCTCGTTCAAGGGAGCCTCCGCATGACCGCGATCTCGGTTCGCAATCTCTCCCGGATCTATCCGGCCGGAGACGGGCTGAAGCCCACCTCGCTCGAGGTCGGCGCAGGTGAGTTCTGCGTCCTGCTCGGACCGTCCGGGTCGGGGAAGACCACGTTGCTCCGTCTGCTGTCCGGCTTCGAAAAGCCCGACTCGGGTGCCATCACGATCGATGACAAGGACGTGACCCGCCTCGAGCCGGAGGCGCGACCGACCGCGATGGTGTTCCAGAGCCACGCGTTGTGGCCGCACATGTCTGTGTTCGACAACGTGGCCTTCGGGCTCCGGGTGCGCGGCGAGTCTCGTTCCGCCATCGCCCAGAAGGTGGCGGAGACCCTCGAACTCGTTCAGCTGGGACACCTGGCCGGACGAAAGCCAGGCGCCCTGTCGGGCGGGCAGCGGCAACGGGTCGCCTTGGCTCGCGCGCTCGCCGTCGAGCCCCGGGTCCTGTTGCTCGACGAACCGCTCTCGGCCTTGGACGCTCGGCTCCGTGACGATCTGCGGCTCGAACTGCGCGCCATCCAGGAACGCCTTCGTCTCACCGCCGTCTACGTGACCCATGACCAGGACGACGCCCTCGCCCTCGCGGATCGGGTCGCTGTGCTGCGCGACGGCGTCGTGCTTCAGCACGGAACGCCGGAGGACATCTACGAACGGCCGGCGAGTTCCTTCGTCGCGCGCTTCTGCGGGGACAGCGTGTTGCTGCCCTGCGAGACGGTCTCTCGCGAGCCCGACGGAGCATTGCGGTGCCGGCTGCCCAGTGGAGAGTCACTGATCGCCGCCGCCGGGAAGGAACACGCGGACTTCCTGTCCATCCGGCCCCAGGCGATCGAACTCGCCGGAACGCACAGTGAGAACACCCTGCGCGCGCAGGTCGTCCATCGGCGCTACGCGGGCGGCTCTTACGCGCTCGTCCTGCGGACCGCCGCGGGAGTCGACCTGACGATCGAGTCGAACGACCCCGGGCTGACGCCCGGCTCGTCGGTCGGCGTGCGGCTCCCTGCCGAGCGGCTCTGGGGGATTCTGGACGATCCTTCCACTGAGCCGAGCCGGCCTGTGGCGTCTGGGGAAGGCGCGTCGTGATCCTGTTCGACCTCGATGGAACCCTCATCAGCGCGGGTGAAGCACAGCGCCGCGCCATAGAGAAGGCCACCCTCGACGTCTTCGGCATCGACCGGTCGCTGCTGGACGTGCCGCATCACGGCGCCACGATGCTCATGATCCTCACCAGGCTCGTGCAGCGGCCGGTTCAGCCCGGCGAGCGGGAGGCGTTCGTGGCCGCGCACGCCGCGACCCTCGAGGCAGAGCTGCCGAACTCGGGCGCGCTCATCGACGGAGTCCAGGAGTGCTTGTCGGCGCTGTGGGCCCGGGGCGAACGGCTGGGCGTGATCACCGGCAACTCGGCGGCGGCCACGGCGGTGGCGCTACGCCATTTCGGGATTGCCTCCTACATCGAAACCGGCTTCTTCGGCGATGCCAGTCCATCGCGCGAGGAGCTGGTCGCTCAGGCTGTCACGGCCCACGTTCGGCCGGTGATCGTGGGCGACACCCCGCTCGACGTGGGCGCGGCGCGCGTGCACCACTGCCCTGCGGTGGCGGTGGCGACCGGCGCCTACTCGCTGCACGAGCTCGCCCCTCTGGAGCCGGATCTGCTGCTCCCCGATCTGCGGGACGCGGCCGAGGCACTCGTCGGCCTTCGGAAGGCGACCGCCGACAGACCCTGAACCGAGGTCCGACTGCTTACATTCGCCCACTGGTCACCGGGCGGGGGTTCTGGCAGGTTGGGCTCGACGGGAGGAGGCGCGAGGTGGTCGCG
>CAYZFZ010000213.1:302-6336 GCA_964477795.1 uncultured Bifidobacterium sp. | reverse complement strand
ACGTCGGGGACGCTCATGCCCAGGACGAGCGAGTAGACGAGGTTGCCGACCACCACGTTGCGGCCCTGCACGCTCTGCCCGGCGAACCAGTCGTTGGTGTGCAGCGGATGGTGGTTCATCGTAATCATGCAGAACAGGTGGTCGTCGTACTCCGTAATGGTCTTGCCCGGCCAGTGCCGGTACACGTCGCCGACGACGAAGTCCTCGAGGTACCGGCCAAACGGGCGCTCATGCGTGGTCATGGCACGAACGCTAGTCAGCGGTCGTCGTTTCCATCACCTTCGGCCGGGTAGGCCGACGAGTTGTCGTTGACCACGCTGCGGCGGCGGCCGAAGCGGGCGGCGAAGTCGAGCGCGCTCTCCCGGTTCGTGTCGGTCTCGGCCGCGAGCTCGCGCATGCGGAGCAGCTTGTCGCGGCGCTCGATGCTGAACGGCCCCACCCGCAACGACGCGTAGAGGATGCCGCCGATCACCGTCGGCAACCAGTACTGGCCGATGCGGTAGCTGGCGACGGCGAGCGTCGCGGGGATCTTGGGCACACCGAACGCCGCCAGCTGGATCGCGTACGCGGCCTCCACGATGCCGAGGCCGCCCGGCATGATGGGGATGACCTGCATGATGTTCACCACCGCGAACGCGATGATGAGCGCGTCGGGGTCGAGTGAGACGCCGAACGCACGCAGGAACACCCACAGCGAGGCAGCGTCGAACAGCCAGTTGGCCGTCGCCCAACCGGCGACGCGCACGAGCAGCTGCCGGTCGCGGGCGAGGTCTTCCAGCCGGCCGGCCACCTGGCGCACGGCCGCACCGGCACGGTCCTCGTTGAGGTGCAGCTTGCCGGCGATCCAGCGCAGCGCCCGCTCGGCGCGACCCTGGCCGTCCATCAGTCCCACGACGAGCACCGCCGCGATGAGCATCACGATGATGCCGGCCACCGCGGCCAGGCCGTAGCCCTTGTTCACCCCGCGGATCGGGATGGACACGATGAGCCCCACCCACAGCAGCAGGTTGAGCACGACCGCCGAGCCGAGCCCGGCCGTCGCCAGCGCGAAGCCGGCGCTGGGGCCTTCCACACCCGACAGCGTCATCAGCCGGTAGCCGAGCGCCGGCCCTGCCGCGCTACCCCCGGGCACGATGTTCGACAGCGACTTGGTGCTCATCTGGATGCGGAACAGCCGCGAGCGCGAGATCGCGTGACCGGCCGCACCCAGGGCAGCCTTGGTGAGCAGCGAGTAGCACAGCAGTGCCGCCATCTGCAGCAGCAGGCCCAGCACGAGCAGCACCGGATCGACCGAACGCAGCTCGTCCATCGCCTTGGTGAAGTTCGGCAGCAGGGGCAGGACGATGTAGTTGACGATCACCAGGAAGGCGACCAGCTTCAGGCTCAGCCGTAGAGGGCGGAAGCGATGAGGGCGCGGCGGCCCGCCCGTGTCGTCCAGCGACACACGGGGCAGCTCACCGGTGAGGGGGCCGACAGGGTCCATCGCCACCCCACATTGCTAGCCGATCCGGCGCGATGCCGGGCGTCTCTCGGTCAGCCGGCGGCGCGGAAGATGTCCCTCAGCCGATCGTCGACGATCGACCGCGAGTCCGCCGGGCTCTTGCCCAGGTGCACCACCACCAGCTGCCGATCGGGCAGTACGACGGTGTACTGGCCCTCGTACCCGTGGCAGCCGAGGCTGCCGGCGAAGTCGGGCCACATCCACCACTGGGCGCCGTAGTCGAAGCCGCCGTCGGGGTCGTGTGCGGTGAACGTGGCCGCGTGCGCCGCCCATCCGGCGGGCGTGACGCGGGTGCCGCCGGCGGCGACGCCGTCGTTGCGGTACAGCTCGCCGAAGCGGGCGAAGTCGCGGGCCGTGGCGTACACATAGCTGGAGCCGACGAACGTGCCTGCGGGGTCGAACTTCGGGATCGCACTGTGCATGCCGGCCGGACCGAACAGCCGGTCGTGGAGGAACGCCTCCATCGACTCACGCCGGTCGCCACCGGGAGGGCAGACCGCGTCGCCCACGATGCGGCTGACGATGTTCGTCGTCCCGCTGGAGTAGTTCCACACCGCGCCGGGCTCGTGGATCAGCGGCAGGGCGGCGGCGTAGGCGGCCATGTCGTCCTTGCCGGCGCCGTAGAGCATCTCCAGGCAGTGGCTCACCGAGTCGTCGACGTAGTCCTCGACGAACTCCAGCCCGGGCCGCATGTTCAGCAGCTGCTGCAACGTGATCGCGGCCTTGGCGGTGCCCTGCCACTCGAGCACCGGTGCAGGGGCGTCGAGCTGCAGGCGGCCCTCGCCGACCAGGATGCCGACCGCCGCGTGCGTGATGCTCTTGGCCATGCTCCACGAGATGAGCGTGGTGTCGGCCGTGACGGGGCCGCCGGGGCCGAAGGGCGTGTCGGGCTGCTCGCCGTAGCGTTCGAACACGACGTCGCCGGCCTGCATCACCACCAGCGCGAGCGAGATGCCATGCGGCGCGTCGGGGGCGAACAGGGCGTCGGCCGCCCGTTCCACTGCGGCGAGGTCGAGAGTCGGCACGGCGGCGACGGTAACACGCCCCCGCGATACCGTCGGCGGGATGGACGTGGGGAGCGCGCTCGGCAGGTACCTGGAGATCGCCGATTCGGTGGCGCCCGGGCTCGTCGAGGGGCTGTACGTGGTGGGCTCCTACGCGCTCGGCGACTGGGTGGAGGCGACGAGCGACATCGACATCGTGGCGGTGACGGCCGAACCGGCCACCGACGAGGACTACGGCAGCCTGCGGACGGTGCACGCACTGCTCGCCGAGCAGCAGCCGCTCCCCCACATCGACGGCCCGTACGTGGCATGGGGCGATCTGGTCGTGGAGCCGGCGACGGGTCTGCACCGCCCGTGGGCGCTGCACGGCGAGCTGCGCCAGGACGGCGACTGCTTCGAGATCAACCCCGTCACCTGGTACACGTTGGCCACCTACGGCGTGACGGCGCGAGGCCCGGCGGCGCAGTCGCTGGCGATCCCCACCGGCACCGAGGCGCGCGTGCGCTTCGTCGTGGACAACCTGCAGGGCTACTGGCACGAGGTCGCCGACGGGGTCACCACGTTGTGCAACCGCGACGAGCCGCCCGGCTTCACGGCCGCGGACCTGGTGTGGTGCACGCTCGGGCCGCTCCGACTGCACTACACGGCGTTCACCGGTGACGTGACGTCGAAGCGAGCTGCCGGCGAGTACGGGCTCCGGGTCGCCCCCGCCGAGCTGCACGACGTGATCCACGCGGCGCTCGCCGCCCGCGAGGCCGCCGAGCTGGGCGCGGCGCGGACCGACTCGATGCGGGCGACGGCCGCGCTGATCGAGTGGTGCGTCGCCGAGGTGCGCGCCGGCGCCTGACGCACACCGGTGGTTGCGGGCTCAGCCGAGTGAGTGGGCCCGCGGCTCCTTGCGCAGCGCGATCGCGAGCTGGTCGGCGAACGCGACTGCCGTGCGCCGCTGCTCGCGGGTGACCCCGACCCTCGGGATCGGTTCCAGCACGATGCGGCCGAGCGGCGCACCGTCGGCCTCCACGGGTAGCACGGCCCCGCCGGCCGGCAGCGCGAAGCCGTCACCGATGTACTGCCGATCGTGCTGGTCCACCCTCCCGTCGCGCTCGATCACCGGCATGTTCGCCCCGGCCGACATGGCATCGATCGCCTCGAAGCGGGCACCCTTCAGGCCCAGCGAGGCGACGAGTGCACCGCGCACCTCGTCCCACACTTGCTCCACCGCGGCGCCACCGCTGACCAGTGCGCCGATCGACTCGAGCGACCGCATCGAGCGCAGGTGCGAGCGGCGCACCGCACTCTGCCGGGCCCGGGCCACACCCAGCTCGCCCACCGCGAGCCCGACCGCGAAGATCAAGACCGTGGTGATGATGTCCTTACCGGAGTGGATGCGCAGGGTGAGATAGGGCTTGGTGTAGAAGAAGTTGAACGCCATGGAGGCGGCCGCCGCGGTGGCGGCGCCGGCCACACGACCACCGATCGAGGCGGCGCAGACCACGACCAGCACGAGCAGTAGCGCGGCGTTGGTGCTGCCCAGCTCACTGCGCAACGGCACCAGTGCCGCCGCGACGCCGATCGCCAGGGCGGCGAAGCCCGCCCCGGCGCTGGCCGACTCACCAGTGTTCGGGTTCATGATCACTCCTCAGGTCAGGTCGTCGAGGGCGAGGTTGAGCAGCACCACGTTCACGCCGGGCTCGCCCAGCACGCCCAGCGAACGGCCGTCGGTGTGGTCGTCGACCAGTGCCAGCACGACCTCCACGGAGAGGCCCCGGGCCTCCGCTACACGCGGCGCCTGCAGGCGGGCGTTGGCGACGGAGATGTGCGGGTCGAGGCCGGACGCAGAGGCGGTGACGGCATCGACGGGCACCTGCACGTCGTCACCGAGCCCGTTCTCCTCGCGGTAGGCGGCCACACGCTCGGCCACCGCCGCCAGGAAGTCGGGGTTCTGCGGCCCGAAGTTCGAGCCGGAGCTGGCCGACCCGTCGTACCCGCTACCGGCGGCGGAAGGCCGCGAGTGGAAGTACCCCGGGGCGGTGAACGTCTGCCCGATCAGCTCGCTGCCGACGACGACACCGTCGCGCGTGATCAGCGAACCGTCGGCCTTGTCCTTGAACGCGACCTGCCCGATGGCAGTGGCCACCAGTGGGTAGACGACCCCCAGGAGCACCGTGAAGACGACCACCGCGATGAGCGCCGGCCTCAGTTGACGGATGAATGCACGCATGTCACTTCACTCCCAGAGCGGTCACGATGATGTCGATGAGCTTGATGCCGATGAACGGGGCGACGACGCCGCCGAGGCCGTAGATCAGCAAGTTGCGCCGGAGGACGGCGGACGCCGCCTCCGCCCGGAACTTCACGCCCTTCAGCGCCAGCGGCACGAGGGCGATGATGATGAGGGCGTTGAAGATGACGGCCGACAGGATGGCCGAACGGGGTGAGCCGAGGTCCATCACGTTCAGCCGGTCCAGTGCCGGCAGCACGCCGGAGAACATCGCCGGGATGATCGCGAAGTACTTCGCCACGTCGTTGGCGATCGAGAAGGTGGTCAGCGCACCGCGGGTCATCAGTAGCTGCTTGCCGACCTCCACGATCTCGATCAGCTTCGTCGGGTTGCTGTCGAGGTCGACCATGTTGCCGGCCTCCTTCGCGGCCTGTGTGCCGGTGTTCATCGCCACGCCCACGTCGGCCTGGGCCAGTGCTGGCGCGTCGTTGGTGCCGTCACCGGTCATCGCCACGAGGTTGCCGCCGGCCTGCTCGCGCTTGATCAGCGCCATCTTGTCCTCGGGTGTGGCCTCGGCGAGGAAGTCGTCGACGCCTGCCTCGCGGGCGATCGCGGCGGCGGTGAGCGGGTTGTCGCCCGTGATCATCACCGTGCGGATGCCCATCGCGCGCATCTCGTCGAAGCGCTCGCGCATGCCGGGCTTGACGGTGTCCTTCAGGCGGATCACACCGAGCACTCGCCACACGCCGCCTGGCTGCCGGTCGATGACCGCCAGCGGGGTGGCACCGTCGCTCGACACCTGCTCGACGATCGGCCCCAGCTCCAGCGGCACCTGGCCGCCCTCGGCGAGCACGAACCGGCGTACCGAGTCGGCAGCGCCCTTGCGGACGGTGCGACCGTTGCTGAGGTCCATGCCCGACATGCGGGTCTGAGCGGTGAACGGCACCAGCACGGCGGCTGGGTCGTCGAGCGCGGTCAGCCCGAAGTCGCGGACGGCGAGCTCCACGATCGAACGGCCCTCTGGGGTCTCGTCGGCCAGCGACGACACCAGCGAGGCCTCCGCCACCTCGGCGGCGGTGACGTCGTGCACCGGGATGAACTCGGCCGCCTGGCGGGAGCCGAACGTGATCGTGCCCGTCTTGTCGAGCAGCAGCGTGCTGACGTCGCCGGCGGCCTCCACTGCGCGGCCGGACATCGCGAGCACGTTGCGCTGCACCAAGCGGTCCATACCGGCGATGCCGATCGCCGAGAGCAGGCCGCCGATCGTCGTCGGGATCAGGCAGACGAGCAGGGCGACGAGCACGATGA
>CAYZFZ010000213.1:0-292 GCA_964477795.1 uncultured Bifidobacterium sp. | reverse complement strand
GATCGTCTGCTGCGCGCCCGAGTAGATCGCGAACGGCTGCAGCGTCACGACTGCCAGCGTGAAGATGATCGTCAGGCCGGCGAGCAGGATCGACAGCGCGATCTCGTTCGGCGTCTTCTGCCGATCGGCGCCCTCGACGAGGGCGATCATCCGGTCGAGGAACGTCTCGCCCGGCTTGGCCGTGATCTTGACGACGATCTCGTCGCTGAGCACACGGGTGCCGCCGGTGACGGCCGACCGGTCGCCACCGCTCTCCCGGATGACGGGAGCGGACTCGCCGGTGATGGCCGAC
>CAYZFZ010000212.1:0-6453 GCA_964477795.1 uncultured Bifidobacterium sp. | reverse complement strand
CCAGATCGCCGACCCCGACCTCGCCGCGAAACTGGCGGCAGGCGACGGCGAGCGGATCCGCCCGTGCATCCGCTGCAACCAGACGTGCCAGGTGCGCGACGCGCGCAGCCCGATCGTCACCTGCGTGGGCGAGCCCACCAGCGGCCGCGAGACGGAGGATCCCAACTGGTACGCCCCCGCGACCCGGCCACGCGACGTGGTGGTGGTCGGCGGCGGGGTCGCCGGCCTCGAGGCGGCGCGGGTCGCGGCCGCGCGCGGTCATCGTGTGCGGCTGGTCGAGCAGTCCGATCGGCCCGGCGGCATCGCCGCGCTGGCCGGCCCGGGTGGCCTGCTGGTCGACTGGCTGGTCGCGGAGGTGGCTGCGGCAGGCGTGCCCGTCTCGCTGGGTGTCGCGTTCGACGAGGCCGCGCCGGGCGAGGCCGTCGTGCAGTGCACGGGCGGCCGGGCAGGGACGCGGCCCTACGAGATCGAGGATGGCGCCGTCGTGCTCGACGTCATCGACGTGCACCTCGGCGCCGAGTTGCCCGAGGGCCCGATCGCCCTGTTCGACCCCATCGGCGGGCCGATCGCGGTCGGCCTGGCCGAGTCATTGGGCGCCCGCGCCATCCTCGTCACCCAGGACCAGATCGCGGGCAACGAGCTCTCCCGCAGCGGCGACCTCGCCCCGGCCAACGTGCGCCTGCAGCAGCAGGGCGTGCGGATCGAGCGCCGCAGCCTGCTGCGCGCCGTTCGTCCGGGCGAGATCGAGCTGGAGGATCGCTTCAGCGGCGCGAGGCGCACGGTGCCCTGCGCGGCCCTCGTCGACTGCGGCTTCCGCCTGCCCACCGACCCCATCCCGGGTGCGGTCGCGCAAGCGGGTGACTGCGTCGCCCCGCGCACCATCCACGAGGCCATCCTCGAAGCCCGCCGCGCCGCCCTCGCCCTGTAACCGGTGGTCGGGACAGGCCGTGCTGATGGTCGGGACTGGCCGTGCTGATGGTCGGGACTGGCCTCCGCTGCGCTTCGGCTGCTCCCTCCTGCGGCTCGTCGCTGGCGCTTCCCTCGCCGCCCGACTGCACGGCATGCACCATCCCGCGTCGATGTCACGTTCTGCTTCCCATGGGCGGTCGAGGGTGTCGGAAGCGGCACGGTTCCCCGCCCATGGGAAGCAGAACGTGACACTGGGTGGCCCGCTCGACGGACCCCCCGACCAGACGGGGTGCCGGGGCGCGCGTGGGTGGCGCCAGTAGGGTCGGGGCGAGATGAGTGCCGCCACGAAGAGACCCCGCGCCGTGGCGCGCCCCGCGGCCGTGCTGTGGGACATGGACGGCACGATCGTCGACACCGAGCCGTACTGGATCGAGTGCGAGTACGAGCTGGTGGCGGAGTTCGGGGGCGAGTGGGACCAGGAGAAGGCGCACTCGCTGGTGGGCAACGACCTGCGCGTGTCGGCCGGGATCATCCGCGATCGGGGCGGGGTGGACCTGCCGATCGACGACATCGTCAACCGCCTGCTCGACGGCGTCATCATGCGCGTGCAGCGGCGGGTGCCGTGGCGGCCCGGCGCCCGCGAGACGCTGGCGGCGTTGCGAAAGGCGGGCATTCCCTGCGCGATGGTGACGATGAGCTGGACGCGCTTCGCCGACGCGGTGGTGAAGGCGCTGCCTCCCGGCTCGTTCGACGTGGTGATCACCGGCGACGAGGTGCGCCACGGCAAGCCGCACCCGGAGCCCTACCTCACGGCCGCCGACCGGCTGGGCGTGCGCGCCAAGGACTGCATCGCGATCGAGGACTCACCGACGGGCGTCCGCAGCGCCGTCGCCGCCGGCTGCCGCACGATCGTCGTCCCGAACGTGGTCGACATCCCCGAGGGGCGGGGCTACACGGTGGTGCGCTCGCTGCACGAGCTCGATGGCACCATGCTCGGCCTCAGCAGCGAGGCGACGAAGGCACGGCGGCGCCGCGCACACCTGCGTCCGCTGCTCGGTGTGCTCGCGGTGGCCGGCCTCGGCACGGGCGTCGCGCTCGCCGTGCGCAGTGGCGACAGCCCTCCGCCGCTGGCCGACATCCCGGTCAGCGGCTGGGCGCCGTACTGGGTGATCGGCGACGCCACCGGCAGCGTCGGCCTGCACGGCTCGACGATGCACGAGGTCTCGCCGTTCGCCTACTCCGCCACGGGTGCCGGCGAGATCGCGTTCGCCGGCAACGCCGACCAGCTGCCCCAGCTCGTCACCACCATCCGCGCCCAGGGCGCCACCGTGCTGCCGGCGATCACCGATGGCATGGCCGCCGGCGGGATGGCCGCGCTGCTCTCCGACCCTGCCCAGCGCACCCAGCACGTCGCCACGATCAGCGCGCTCGTGCGCGACAACGGGTACGACGGCATCGACATCGACTACGAGCAGTTCGCGTTCGTCGACGCGAAGACCACGTGGGAGGCGACGCGCCCCAACTGGGTCGCGTTCGTCGAGGAGCTGTCGGCCGCGCTGCACGCCGACGGCAAGCTCCTGTCGGTCACGGTCCCGCCGATCTACGACACGGCGCGCACAGTAGACAGCGGCTCGTGGGTGTACGACTACCCGGCGATGGGCCGCCTGGCCGACCGCATCCGCATCATGGCCTACGACTACTCCAGCGATCAGCCGGGGCCGATCGCACCGATCCGCTGGGTGCGCAACGCGCTGCGGGTGGCGAAGAAGGAGATCGGCGACGACAGCAAGATCGTGCTCGGCATCCCGCTCTACGGCCGCAACTGGGTGGTCGCGACCGCCGGCACCTGCCCGGCCGACGCCCCCGGCACGGTGGACCCGAACCTGCGCGAGGTGGACGCGCTGCTCGCCCAGTACGCGGCCGTGCCCGTGCGCGACGAGTCGCTGCAGGAGGCCAGCTTCACGTACCAGCGGGAGAGCAACGACGGCACGACCGGGTGCATCCAGACCAGGGAGGTGCACTATGTGGATGCGCAGGGTGTGCGCGCCCGCGTCGATGTCGCCCGCGAGGAGCGCATCGGCGGTGTGGTGCTGTGGGCGCTCGGGTACGACACGGACGCGGCGTGGGCCGCCATCACCGGTGTCGCCCGCCCGCAGAGCACGACCACCGCAGTGGCCTCGCCCTGACGGCCGCCGCACCAGCCCTTCACAGCCGGCGCGGAAGGTGCTGAACTGTCGGCATGGGCCACGGAGTAGACGCACAGCAGCGCGACGAGTTGGCGGCGCGGCGCGCCCAGCTCAGCGCCCAGTACCTGCAGCCGACCGCCGACCGGCCGGCCTCCACCGCGCGCGGCGTGCACCATGTCGCGCTGATCAGCAGTGACGTGGAGCGCACGATCCAGTTCTACGACCGCCTGCTCGGCTTCCCGCTGATCGAGATGTTCGAGAACCGCGACTACGAGGGCAGCACCCACTTCTTCTTCGACCTCGGGCACGGCAACGCGCTCGCCTACTTCGACCTGCCCGGCCTCGACCTCGGCCCGTACCAGGAGGTGCTCGGCGGACACCACCATCTGGCCATCTCGATCAGCCGCCCCGAGTGGGAGGCGGCTCGCGACCGGCTCGCCGCGGCCGGCATCGAGTACGCCCACGTCGACGGCTCGTCGCTGTACTTCCGCGGCCCCGACGGCGAGCGGCTGGAGCTGATCAGCGATCCGCTGGGCGAGATGTACGGCAAGGTGCTCGGCTGACGACCCGCGGAGCCGGGGACGCACCGCCGGGCACCGACCGGCCCGACCAGCATCGGGTGTGACCGGCGGCACTACCATCGCCGCATGGAGTACCACTTCGCCACCATCTGGGAATCGATCGCCGACTCGCTCGCCGACCGCACGGCCGTCGTCCACGGCGACCACCGCTTCACGTGGGCCGAGTACGACGAGCGGGCTGCCCGCGTCGCGGCTGCGTTCAGCGCCGCCGGCCTGGGCCCGGACTCCAAGATCGGGCTGTTCCTCTACAACGGCAACGAGTACCTCGAAGCCCACTTCGGCGCGTTCAAGATGCGCGGCGTACCGATCAACGTCAACTACCGCTATATGGACGAGGAGCTGTGGTACCTGCTGGACAACGCCGACGCCGAGGCGCTGGTGTTCCACTCCTCCCTCGGCGACCGGGTCGAGCGGGTGCGTGAGCGGCTACCGAAGCTGCGCCTGCTGATCGAGGTCGATGACGGTGGTGCCGGGCAGGTGCCCGTCGCCCGCCGCTACGAGGAGGTCGTCGCCAGCCACTCGCCGATGCCGCGCATCACCCGCGACGAGAGCGACATCTACATGCTGTACACCGGTGGCACCACGGGCATGCCCAAGGGCGTGATGTACGACATGGGCGGGCTCAGCCGGTCGTTCGCCACGCTCGGCTTCCCCCTGCTCGGCCTGGTGCCGCCCACCGATGCGGCCGAGATCGCGCCGATGGTGCAGGGCATGGCGGAGGCCGGCGCGTTGCTCACCTCCATGCCGTGCGCGCCGCTGATGCACGGCACGGGCATGTGGCTGGGCGCGATGATCCCGCAGCTGATCGGTGCCGAGGTGGTCACGCTGCAGAGCCGCTCGCTCGACGCCGACGAGGTGCTGCGCACGGCCCAGCACGAGGCCGTCAGCAACCTCACCATCGTCGGCGACGCGTTCGCCAAGCCGATCATCCGTGCCATCGACGCAGCCGTCGCCGCCGGCCGGCCCTACGACCTGTCGCAGCTGAAGATGATCATCTCCTCCGGCGTCATGTGGACCGCCGAGGTGAAGGAGCAGCTGCTCGACCGCATCGAGCACGTGATCCTGCTCGATGCGATCGGCTCGTCGGAGGGGTCGATGGGCAACAGCGTCTCGATGAAGGGCGTGCCACCCGCGACCGCCAAGTTCACCCAGAACCCGACGACGAAGGTGTTCAAGGACGACGGCAGCGAGGTGACGCCCGGCAGCGACGAGGTGGGCATGGTCGCCGCCGGCGGGATGGTGCCGCTGGGCTACTTCAAGGACGAGGAGAAGTCGGCGCGCACGTTCCGCACGATCGACGGGGTGCGCTACTCGTTCCCCGGCGACATGGCGCGGGTCGCGGCCGACGGCTCGCTCGAGCTGCTCGGCCGCGGATCGAACTGCATCAACACGGGCGGCGAGAAGGTCTTCCCCGAGGAGGTCGAGGAAGCCCTGAAGCAGCACCCGGCGGTCGAGGACGCGCTGGTGTTCGGGGTGCCCGACGAGCGCTTCGGCAATCGCATCGTCGGCGTCGTGTCGCTCGCGCCGGGCGCGTCGGCGACCGCCGACGAGGTGATCGCCGACACCAAGCACCGGCTGTCGAGCTTCAAGGTGCCCCGCTCGCTGCACGTCGCCGAGCGCGTGCCGCGGGCGCCGAACGGCAAGGCCGACTACCCGGGCGCGAAGGCGTTGTTCGAGGCTGCCGGCAGCTGATCAGCCGACGCTCAGCCGACGCTCAGCCGACGATCGTCGCGACCGCACCGGCGAGTGCGGCCCTCGGGTCGGACGGCATCGTGTCGGCTCGCCACGCGACGTGCTGGTCGGGTCGGACGAGCAGCGCGCCGTCGGTGCCGAGTCCGCAGAGCGCCCGCCAGTCCTCGCCGACCTTCGCGTCGTCGCCCAGCCGCACCAGACGAACCGGCACGGGTGCTGCGGCGACCGCGTCGGCCCATCGGTCGTGCGCGCCGAGGGTGAACAGCACCATCGCATCGGAGGGCACCAGGTCGAGCGTGGAACGGCCGTCGCCCAGCCACCCGTGGGGGAGGCGCGAGCCCACTTCGGCCGACGGCTCGAACACGCTCGGATCGTCGATCGGCGCGGGCGGCGCACCCTCGCGGGCGAGGGCACCGTCGGCGTACACGTAGCCGAGTTGCAGGCCGAGCATGTCGAAGTGCGTCGCCTGCGCCTGCACACCTGCCGCGATCCGCTCGGCGTTGTCCGGGTCGGCGATGGTCGCGGCGAGGTCGGCCGAGGTGGCGCCGGGGCCGAGCCGGAGTGCCTCGGCCAGGAGCACCATCTTGAACGCGTTGGTCGCGCTCTGGTGGCAGTTGGTGTGCGCGATCGGGTGACGTTCCATCTCGTAGGTGTCGAGCACGGTGGGGGCGGCCCAGCCGTCCTCCACCGCGCACAGCTTCCACACGAGGTTGTGCGCGTCGGCGACGCCGGTGTTGAGCCCCATGCCACCGGTCGGCGGGAACCGGTGGGCGGCGTCGCCCACCAGGAAGATGCGGTCGGCGCGCATGCGCTCGGCCACCTGCGCGGTCATGTGCCAGGTGCCCGACCTCACCACGTGCACGTCGGCGGCGTCGTCACCGATCGCGCCGCGCAGGATCCGGGTGCAGCGCTCGGGCGTGAAGTCGTCGACGGTCTGTGTCGCCGAGTCGTAGGTGAGCATGAACACCGACTCGCGGTCGAGGTCGTGGGCGATGAACGTGCCGGCCACCTCGGGATCCATCACGAAGTGCAGCACGCCGAGTCGTTCGGCGATGTACGGGCGCAGGTTCGCCGTGAAGTGGATC
>CAYZFZ010000211.1:0-6460 GCA_964477795.1 uncultured Bifidobacterium sp. | reverse complement strand
ATGATGCCGTTCCTCGGCGCCGGCAAGCAGAAGGTCGCCGACATCAGCGGCGGCTGATCGGTTCGTGTTCGAGTCCATCGCAGTGTGAGTTGGTGCGGCCCCGGGAGAAGACCCGGGGCCGCTGCCACGAACCCGATCAGCATGCACACGAGCAGCGGCCCCTGGGAGCCTTCGTGACGGCACAAGTGATGCGGAGATCGTCCCGGAAGTGGAGACGATTCAGACCCGGAAGCTGCGAAGCGGCGCAGGCCTCGTGGTAATTCCGACTTGTAGGGTCGGGAATCGCACCGCTACGCTCACCGGCCATGAGCGACACCTGGGGTTTCGAGACACGGCAGATCCATGTGGGCGGCGAGCCCGACACGGCGACGGGAGCCCGCGCGGTCCCGATCTACCAGACGACCAGCTTCGAGTTCCGCGACGCGGCGCACGCGCAGAACCTGTTCGCGCTCGCCGAGATCGGCAACATCTACACCCGCATCATGAACCCGACGCAGGGTGCGCTCGAGGCCCGCCTGTCCAGCCTGGAAGGCGGTGTCACCACCGCCGTCGGCCTGCCCGGCGCGCTCGTCGTCAGCAGTGGCCAGGCGGCCGAGACGCTGGCCATCCTCACGCTGGCCGAGCACGGCGACCATGTCGTGGCCAGCCCGTCGCTCTACGGCGGCACCTACAACCTGTTCCACTACACGCTGCCGAAGATGGGCATCGAGGTCACCTTCGTCGACGACCCGCACGACCTGGCCGAGTGGGCGGCAGCGATCCGCCCCAACACCAAGGCGTTCTACGGCGAGGTGCTGGCCAACCCGCGCAACGACATCTTCGACATCGTCGGTGTCAGCAAGGTGGCCCACGACAACGGCATCCCGCTGATCGTCGACAACACGGTGCCCACGCCGTACCTCATCCGGCCGTTCGAGTGGGGCGCCGACATCGTGGTGCACAGCCTCACCAAGTTCATCGGCGGCCACGGCACCAGCATCGGCGGCGCGATCATCGACGGCGGCACGTTCGACTTCGCCGCCAGCGGCCGCTTCCCCAACTTCACCGAGCCCGACCCCAGCTACCACGGCCTGCCCTACTTCCCGGCCCTGGGCCACGGCGCGTTCATCATCAAGGCCCGCGTGCAGATGTTGCGCGACCTGGGCATGGCGATCTCGCCGTTCAACGCATTCCTCATCCTGCAGGGCCTGGAGACGCTGAGCCTGCGCATGGAGCGGCACTGGGAGAACGCCGACAAGGTGGCCAAGTTCCTCGTCGACCACCCCCAGGTGGAGGCCGTTGCCTACGCCGGCTTGGAGAGCAGCCCGTGGCACGAGCGGGCCAAGGAGTACGGCGGCGGCAAGGGCTACGGCAGCGTGCTCGCGTTCGACATCAAGGGCGGCCGGGAGGCCGGCCAGAAGTTCGTGGAGGCGCTGCAGCTGCACAGCCATGTCGCCAACATCGGCGACGTGCGCAGCCTGGTGATCCACCCGGCGAGCACCACCCACAGCCAGCTCACCGAGGAGGAGCAGGCCAGCACCGGCGTGCGCCCGGGCCTCGTGCGCCTCAGCGTCGGCCTGGAGAACATCGCCGACATCCTCGCCGACCTCGAGCTCGGCTTCGCCGCCGCCGGCTGACAGCGCCGCGTTGCGCCGCGGCCCGCGTCACTCGTGACGTGAGCCGTGGCGCACCAGCGCGGTCAGCGCCTCGAGCGCGCTCACGTCGCCCATCACCACCAGCACGTCGCCGCCGCGCAACGGCTCGCCGGCCTCGTGCCAGCGGGTCAGCTCGTGCTCGCAGCGCAGGCCCAGCACGTGCAGCCCGTCGGCGGTCTGCATCAGCCTCGGCAGATCGAGCCCCTCGGCCAGCGAACCGGCGCCCACCTCCACCTCCTCCACGCGCATGTCGGTGCCCGGGATCGGCAGCACGCCCAGCACCTCCGCATCGAGCGCGGTGGCCGCCAGGCTGGCGCCGACGCTCTCGTACACCGGCACCGCGTGCGACGCACCGGCGCGCATCAGCCGGTCGCGCCAGGTGGCATCGGTGACGCGGCTGACGATGCGCACGTCGGGCGCGAGCGAGCGGGCGGTGAGCGCGACGACCGCGTTGGACGGATCGTCGAGGCTGGTGATGACCGCGGCTGCGCGGGCAACGCCGGCGCTGCGCAGCACGGTGGCGTCGCGGGCGTCGCCGCACAGGAACGTCGCGCCGAACGCGTCGACCACGGTTTCGGTGGCGGGGTTGTTGTCGACCACCACGCACGTCCGTCCGCTGCGTACCGAGGCGGCGGCGGCGGCGCGACCGACGCGACCGAAGCCGACGACGACCACATGGTCATGGAGTTGCTGGAGCACTCGCAACCTCCTTGCTGCGCGCAGCGCGGTGCGCACCTCGGTGGACAGGAACAGGGCAGTCAACGACGCGGCCGAGTAGACGAACACGGCGAAGCCGCTGACGATCACGGCCATCGTCCACACCCGGCCGGCGGTGGAGAGCGGATGGATCTCGCCGAAGCCCACCTGACCGATGGTGATCATCGTCATGTAGACGGAGTCGAGCCAGCCCCAGCCCTCGATGACGACGTAGCCGGCCGAGGCGATGGCGGTGCCGACGACCGCTGCCGCGACCGGGCCGCGCAGGCGGGCGGCGACCAGACGCGCCGCCGACACGCTCGCCTCGGGCGCGACGGCAGCTTGCATGCCGCCAGTGTGGCTGACGGCGATGGGTGCAGGCAGGGCCCGTTGGCACACGTCCGGGGGAAGTTGTGCCAAACGTCTCTGATGCCGTGTGCACGCTGCGAATAGTGTCAAGCGCGTCCACGGTGAGGGGGAGGAAGTGCAATGAGTTCATGGTGGCGTTCCGTCGGAGAGTGGGTCGGTCGCAAGACGCTGGTCTCGCTCGCCGCCGTCGTCGTGGTCACCGGCGTGTTCGCGATCGGGCTCAACCAGCTCGACTTCGCGACCGGGCAGGACAGCTACATCGACCCCAATTCCCAGGTCGCGAAGGACAACCGCGCGTACCAGGACCTGTTCGGCGGCGAGAGCATGGTCGTGCTGTTCACGGTGCCGCAGGACGCGACGCTCGTCGACCTGTTCACCTCCGAGAACATCGCCCAGATGGACGACATGCAGGCCCAGCTGCTCGACAACAAGGCGGTGCACTCCGTGGTGTCGCCGGTCGCGCTGCTGCAATGGAGCAGCGACCTCATCGCCAAGGGGGCTGCACTGGAGATCCTCTCGCGGGCCACCGAGCGCGACCCCAGCGACGCGGGCAAGGCACTGCGCAGCGCCGACGCACTCGTCACCACCATGCGCCTCGGCGCCGCGGGTGACCAGTCGCTCGACAACCCCGGCTGGGTGAAGTTCCTGCTGTACGACAACACCGGCTTCAGCGTGGACGCGGACAACCAGCTCGTCGAGCCCACCGACGAGCTGCTCGTCGTGCGCAAGCCGCTGCGCGCGTTCATCCCCGATCCGCACCACGCGGTCTTCGCCGCGGTGCTCGCCGGCAACGCACCGCTCGACGACCTCGCGGCCGGCTCGGATGCGGTGAAGGCGGCACTCAAGGGGCGCACGTTCGGCGAGGCCTCGGTGGTCGTCACCGGCACGCCGACGTTCCTCACGGACATCAACAACTACCTGCAGGGCGGCATGCTCTCGCTCGGCGGCATCGCCGTGCTGGTGATGGTGGTCATCCTCGTCGTCGCCTTCAAGGTGCGCTGGCGGCTGCTGCCGCTGGCCGGCATGGTGGTCGGCGTCGTCTGGGGCTTCGGCGCGTTCGGGTTCAGCGGCACCAAGCTGTCGCTGGTCACCATCGCCGGCCTGCCGATCCTCATCGGCCTCGGCATCGAGTTCGCGATCCAGATCCAGAACCGCATCGAGGAAGAGCGCGGCATCGACCACGCCAAGGGCCCGTTCGGCGAGACGCTCAGCCACCTCGGCCCGCCCCTGCTCACCGCCACCATCTCGGCCGTCATCGCCTTCCTCGTCGTCAAGCTGTCGAAGGTGCCGATGGTGCAGGACTTCGGCGTGCTGCTCTCGATGGGCATCGTCGCCCTGCTCGTCGCCGGCATCGTCCTGCCGACGACAGTGATCGGCGCCCGCGAGCGGCGCAGCCCGACGACGAAGGAAGCCAAGACGTCGTGGGTCGAGGCGACGGTCGACAAGCTGGGCAGCCTGCCGCGGTTCGCAGTGCTGCCGCTGGTCGCCATCGCTGTCGTCATCCCGATCCTCGGCCTGATGATGGAGACCGGTTCGAAGATCGAGAGCGACCCGATCAACTGGGCCAACCAGTCGAGTGCTGCGATCAAGAACGCACGCATCCTGGAGAAGGAGGCCGGGTTCGCCTCGACGCTCGGAGTGTTCGTGCAGTCGGCGCCCGGCGTGGAATCGAACGGTGCGTTCACCGACCAGATGGGCGCGTTCCAGATGGACCTGGTCGAGAGCACGATGGCCGCCAACCCCGAGCTCGCCCAGGCCTCGAGCCTGGCCACCACCGTCGGCTGGCTGATCGAGGTGCCCGGTGCCACCCCGCTGGCGCCCACCGGGCTCGACATGCTGCAGGCGTACAAGGTGGCGCCGGCCACCCTGCAGCAGCTGATGATCGCCGACGACGGCAACGCCGCTCAGATCCTGTTCCAGGTCGGGCCGTCGTCGCTGGAGACCCGCTCGAAGGTGCTCGACAACGTCGAGGCGTCGATCGCCGATCCCGGTGACAAGGCGCTGCTGCCCATCCAGGCGTCGGCCACCCCCGGTGGCCTGGCGGTGGTGGGCGTCGGCCTGCTGGAGAACATCACCGCCAACCGGGCCGAGCTCACCATCGTGGCGCTGCTGCTCGTGGGGGCGTTCATCGTCCTGCGCTACCGCGACCTCACGCGTGGCCTGCTGACGATGATCCCCGTGCTGCTCGCCGTCGGCACCTCGGCCGTGCTCGTGCGAGTGCTGGGCATCACGCTCAGCCCGCTCACCACCGTCAGCGGCCCGCTCGTGGTGGCCACCTGCGCGGAGTTCGCGGTGCTGCTCGTCGACCGCTACGCGGAGGAACGCCGCCGTGGGCTGAGCCCGGAGGAGAGCAACCGTGTTGCCGCCGAGCGCACCGGCCGCGCGTTCTTCACCTCCGCGCTCACCACGCTGGGCGGCTTCGCGGTGCTGATGTTCTCGTCGCTGCCGTTGCTCAGCGACTTCGGCGTAGTGGTGACGGTCAACATCGCAGTCGCCCTGCTCGCCGCGCTGGTGGTGGTGCCGCCGCTGGTGAAGGAGGCCGACCACCGCGGCCTGCTGTCGATGGGGCCCGAGAGCTACACCGCGGCAACCGGCCGCCGTACGTCGGTGGCGATCATCGGCGGTGTCGCCCTCGCCATCGTCGGCACCGTGATGGTGGTGCAGGCGGTCGGCGGCTCCGACGAAGCGACCGCCTCGCCGCTGATGACCACGTCGCAGGAGGCACCGGCGACGATCCCGCCGTCCACCACGGTGGCGCCCACCACCTCGCTGGCGCCGGACTCCACGCTGCCTCCCGGGCCGCCGGAGAAGCCGACCGGCCTCATCGGTGGTGTGTTCTACGACGCGCTCACCGGGGTCGGTGTCGACCCTGGCATCGCCCGCTGCGCCGCCGACGACCTGATCGCCACCACGCCCGAGGCCGACCTGCTGGCGATGGGCATCGCCCAGACCCCGCGCCCGCCCGAGGTGGACGCGCTGCTGTCGGCGTCGGCCCTGCGCTGTGGTGTCACCCAGGAGCAGCTCGACACCATCGCCGCCGCCGGCACCTGATCGCGATCCGGCACCTGACCGGGCTCTGACACGTTCCGCTTCCCATGGGTGGTCGTTCGTGTCGCCTCTGGCAGGTTTCGCCCCCCATGGGAAGCAGAAGGTGCCACGACGGCGCCGCACGGGACGCCCACCGGACCGTTACTCGGGGTTGTCGTCGCGCTGGTCGCGCAGGAACTTCTCCAGCTCGGCCGCGAGGTCGTCGCCGCTGGGCATGGCGGCCTCCATGCGCCGGTCGTACTCGTGCTCCAGCATCGTCACGTACGGCGCAGCCTGCTCGTCCTCGGCCACCGCCTCGTCGTGCAGCGTGCGCCAGCGCATCGCATCCTCGGCGAGCGCGGCGTGGCCGGTGGGCACACCGAGCACATGCTCGAGGTGCTGCAGCAGCGCGGCCGACGACTGGGGGTGCTTGGCGTTGCCGAGGTAGTGCGGCACTCCGACGCGCAGCGAGACGGCGGGGATGCCGGCGCGATCGAGGCGCTCCTGCAGCACGCCGACCAGCCCGGTGACGCCCTGGTACTGCGGGCGGCCCAGCCCGAGCGCGCGCACGAGCCCGTCGTTGGTGCTGCTGCCCACCACCTGCGGCGGGCGTGAGTGGGGGATCGCCTCCGGCGCGGCGCCGAGCGTGACCACCATCTCGCAACCCAGCTCGCGGGCGACGGTGATGATCGAGTCGGCGAACGTCGCGTAGCGCAGGTGCGGCTCGACGCCGG
>CAYZFZ010000210.1:0-6468 GCA_964477795.1 uncultured Bifidobacterium sp. | reverse complement strand
CTGCGGTCGAACACGCCGATGTTGTCGAGGCCGAGGAAGCCGCCCTCGACCCGGCCGCGGCCGCCCGGGTCCTTGCGGTTCACCCACCATGTGTAGTTGACCTTCAACTTGGCGAAGGAGTCTTCGAGGAACGCGAAGTCGATCTCGTCGCCGCTGGCCCGCGCCGAGTCGTTCGTGTGCACGAGCAGTGTCGCGAACGCGTGCACCGGCGGGTTCACGTCGCCGAAGTTCCACTCGTAGGCAGGGATCTGCCCGGTGGGGTGGAGGTAGCGCGGCGACAGCATCAGGCGCAGCTGCTCCTTGGCGAACGCCGGGTCCACCATCATCAGCGGGATCGTGTGGAAGGCGAGATCCCAGGCCGCGTACCACGGGTACTCCCACTTGTCGGGCATCGAGATCACGTCGTGATTGGCCATGTGGAACCACGACTCGTTCCGCGACTGGCGCGCCGGTGGCCGCAGCGGATGGGCGTGGCGCTCGCGCAACCACTGGTCGACGTCGAAGTAGTACGTCTGCTTCGACCACAACATGCCGGCGAGCGCCTGGCGCATGACAGCCCGCTCGTCGGCCGGCACACCGGCGGGCGTGATCGAGTCGTAGAACTCGTCGGCCTCGGCGCGCCGCTGGGCGAGCAGCGCGCCGGACTCGGCGAACGGGTCGGCCAGCTCACTCGGGGCGAGCGTGGTGAGGCGCACCTCGTAGCTGGCGCTGCCGCCGGCCGGCACCACGAGCCGCACATGAGCCGCCGCCTTGGTGCCGGTCTGCGCCGGGTTCACCGATGCGGTGCCGTGCACGACCGCATCGTTGATCGCGTCCTTCGGGTGGGCGGGCGAGTCGGCCTGGCCCCACAGGCGCGTGGCGTTGGATTCGTTGTCGCAGAACAGCAGCTCGCCACCCGGCGCCGCGTAGAGGTACCGGCGCCCGAGCTCGTGGTGCTCGATCTCGACCACCGAGTGCGGGCTCGCGCCGTCGAGCGCGCGCAGCTGCGGGCGCGGGTCGAACGGTGCCCACGACCAGGTGTTGCGGAACCACAGGGTGGGCAGCAGGTGGATCGGCGCCGCGACTGGGCCGCGGTTGTGGACGGTGATGCGGCAGAGCAGATCGTCGGGCGTGGCCTTCGCGTGCTCCACCTCCACGTCGAAGTAGCGGCCCTCGTCGAACACACCCGTGTCGAGCAGCTCGTACTCCATCTCGTGGCGGGTGCGGGCCGCGTTGACCCCGATCAGCTGCTCGTAGGGGAAGGCTGCCTGCGGGTACTTGTACAGCCAGCGCTGGTACGCGTGGCTGGGCACGTTGTCCACGTAGAAGTAGTACTCCTTCACGTCCTCGCCGTGGTTGCCCTCGTTGTTGGTGAGCCCGAACAGGCGCTCCTTGAGGATCGGGTCGTGCTCGTTCCACAGCACGAGCGCGAGGCACAGCCGCTGCTGGCTGTCGGACACGCCGGCCAGCCCGTCCTCGCCCCAGCGGTAGGCGCGCGAGCGGGCCTCGTCGTGGGTGAAGTACGCCCACGCGTCGCCGTCGTCGCTGTAGTCCTCGCGCACCGTGCCCCACTGGCGCTCGCTGAGGTACGGGCCCCACGCCCGCCAGTTGTCACCGTCCTCGATCGCCTGCAACCGATCGTGCTCTGCCCCATGTCCCATGCTGCGCAGTCTCGCGCGACCGCCGTCGCGCCGACCCGGCCGGTTCAGTGCGCCGCGGGCTCCCGCGCCGTCTCCGCAGCACCGTGTTCGCACAGCGCGAGCGCGACGATCGGCAGCACCACCACGGACAGCAGGCCGGCACCGACGAGGCCCGCCGCGTTCTCCGAACGCATGCGACCGGTCTCCACCCCGATCGTCGTGATCACCACCAGCAGCGGCAGCGCCGCCGACTGCAGCAGGCCCAGCGCCACCATGTCGCGCGTGCCGAGATCGCGCCGGTAGAGCAGTGCCGGCAGCCCGCGCACCACCAGGAACAGCAGCAGGAACATCGGCACCTTCACCAGGCTGATCGGGTGCAGCAGCGCCTCCAGGTCGAAGCGCACCCCGCTCACCACGAAGAACAGGGGGATGAAGAACCCGAAGCCGAGCGCCTCCAGCCGGCTCTGCACCTCGACGCGGTGGTCGCCGCTCGCGGGCGCGCTGTGCTCGACCAGGAACAGCCGCGCGACCATGCCGGCGGCGAACGCACCGAGCAGCACGTCGAGTCCGAACTCGGACGCGGTCCACACCAGCAGTACGCACAGCAGCACGCTGATGCGCACGCCGAGCTGCCCGCTGGAGTGCAGTGTGCGCGAGATGAGCTGCACCGTGCGCGGGCGGGCGTCGCGGGTGGCCAGCCAACCGGTGACCAGCGCGATCGCGACGAAGACCAGCAGCACCACCGTGGTGCGCGCCGGTGTGTCGCTGGTGAGCGCGACCGAGATCGCGACGATGGGGCCCAGCTCACCGATCGCTCCACCGGCGAGGATGTTCGTGCCCAGCGGGGTGGGCAGCACACCGGCGTCGCCGAGGATGGGCAGCAGGGTGCCGATGGCGGTGGTGGTGAGCGCGATCGCCACGTAGCGGATGCCGGCGGTGACGTCGAGGCGCTGCAGCACCGTCGCCACCGTGAAGCCCAGCACCAGTGAGATCAGCCAGCCGCTGACGGCCAGCTTCACCGGCCGGCCCTTCACCTGGTTGGGGTCGATCTCGAAGCCGGCGAGGAAGATGAGGAACACGAGGCCGAACTCGGCGAGCACGTCGATCACCTCGTCGAGGTGCGCCCAGCCGAGCACGTGCGGGCCGATGACGATGCCGAGCCCGATCTCGACCACCACCCCCGGTAGGCGGGTCCAGCGGCGGGCGATGTCGGAGATGAACGGGCTGAGCGTCGCGATCGAGACGATCAGCACGAGCGTGCGCAGCGCCTGCGGGTTCATGGTGGCGGAATCAGCCGATCACCTGGAAGAACACGACCTCCAGCCCGGTGGGGTCGTGCACCGCCATGTTGCGGTGACCCCACGGCTGGTCGGCCAGCCCGCGGCTGATGGCCACGCCGGCCGCGGCGAGACGATCGTGCAGCGCGGCGACGTCGTCGTGCTCGACGGAGATGAACAGACCTGAGACGGGCAGCTGGTGCTGATCCTCCAGCAGTTCGACGCGGGCGACATCGCCGTAGCCGAAGATGCGGCCGCGGCCCTGGCCGTCGCCGGCGGGCCACTCGCGGGTGACGGGCCAGCCGAGCAGCACACCGTAGAAGCGGCAGGCCGCGTCGAACTCGGTGGTGTGGCGGACGATGCGCAGCTCCATGCACGCACCGTAGCCAGCCGATGCCGGCGCGACGGGCACGACACCGAGGCCGCAGTCGGCCGTCCATGTACGCTCCCGGCAATGAAGATGCTGCGCCGGGCCCTCGTCGCGTTGTCGTTCGCCGGCACCATCGCCGGGTTCCTGCGCCTGCGCGGCAAAGGCGGCGTGCCACCTCAGGAAGGCGGCTGGCGCGAGGTGCAGGTGCCGCCGCGATGACCGGGCCGCCGCGATGACCGGGCCGGATGCCGCCGCGATCGTCGGCGTGGTCGGTTGTGGGGTCACCGGCAGCCGGACGGTAGCGAACCTCACGGCGCAGCAGGTGCAGGTTGCCGTGCACGACCCGCAGGGTGCGCCGGCGGCGCGCCGCCCTGGAGTGGTGAGCGTCGACCGCGTCGACGACCTTGCCGTCGCCGACCTCGTCGTGCTGTGCCAACCGGGGCCACATGCCGAGATCGCCGAGCGCCTCGTGCGCGCCGGCACGCCCGTGGTCTCCATCGGTGACGACCTGGAGGATCTCGACGAGCTGCTCGGCCTGCAGCGCGTGGCGCAGCAGCAGGGTGTGCCGCTCGTCGTCGGGGCGGGGATGGCCCCCGGGCTGTCCGGGCTGCTCGCCCGCTCGCTGGCCGGCAAGCTGCACACACTCGACGAGCTGCACGTCGCGATCCACGGCACCGCCGGCCCGGCATGCGCGCGCCAGCACCATGACGCGCTCGGCGACACCGCGCTCGGCTGGCACGACGGGGAGTGGATCGAACCGCCCGGTGGCAGCGGACGCGACCTCGTCTGGTTCCCCGATCCGGTGGGCGCGCGCGACTGCTATCGCGCCGCGCTCGGCGATCCACTGCTGTTGCACCGGGCGTTCCCGCAGGCACAGCGCATCGCTGCCCGCGTGTCGGCCACCCGCCGCGACCGGCTCACCGCCCGGCTGCCGATGCTGTCGCCGCCGCACGCCTCGGGCAGCATCGGCGCGGTGCGCGTGGAAGCCCGCGGTGCCGACGAGCACGGCGCGCGGGTCGCGGTCATCGCCGGTGCCGCTGGCCACACCGGCGACCTGGCCGCGGCGGTGTGCTCCGCCGTGGTGCTGCAGGTGCTGGTGCACGGCCTCGCGCCGGGTGTGCACACCCCCGGCGACGAGGCGATGGAGGGGCTCGACCTGCTCCACCACGCCACCCGCCACGGCGTGCGCGTGCAGGAGTTCACCGGCGTCGCCCGCCCCACCGCCTGGTGAGCCCGACGTCGCACCAGGAAGCGCCGCTGCCGGGACGGGGGCAGGCTACTGGCTGGTAACTTGTGGGTATGTCGGAAGCAACCGTGACAACGGCGGGGATGGCCATGCCATGGCTGCCACCCGGCCACACGATGGTGCTGCCCGGGCGCGGTGAGGTTTTCTACCGCTACCACCGCCACGCCGATCCCGCCGCGCCCACCCTGCTGCTGTTGCACGGCTGGACGGCCAGCGCGGATCTGCAGTTCTTCACCGCCTACGAGGCGCTCGCCGAGCACTACTCGTTCGTCGCCATCGACCACCGCGGCCACGGCCGCGGGTTGCGCAGCCCGCAGAAGTTCGACCTCGCCGATGTCGCCGACGACGCGGCACTGCTCGTGCAGGGGCTGGGCATCGCGCAGGTGGTCACCGTCGGCTACTCGATGGGCGGCCCGATCAGCCTGCTGCTCACCCAGCGGCATCCGGATCTCGTGCGCGCGATCGTCGTGCAGGCGACGGCGCTCGAGTGGCGGGCGAAGTGGTACGAACGGTGGGAGTGGAAGACCGTCCACATCCTCGGTCCGCTGCTGCGCTCGGGTGTGTTCCCGCGCTGGATCCGCTGGGGGATCCGCCGCGTGCTCGGCCCCAACCACCCGTTGCAGCAGTACGTGCCCTGGCTGGCCTGCGAGCTGCACCGCAACGACGCGTTCAACGTGGTGCAGGCCGGTCAGTCGCTCAGCCGCTACGACGCCCGCGAGTTCGCCACCACGCTGGGCAAGCCGGCGTCGAGCATGATCACCACGCGCGATCGTCTCGTGAAGCCGCGCAAGCAGCGCCAGCTCGCCGATGCGCTGCACGCCTACGTGGTGGAGGTCGCCGACGATCACCTGGTGTCGCTCACCTCGCCCGATGCGTTCGCGAAGACCACCGTGCAGCTGGTGCAGCACGTGGTGAGCTGACGGGCCCGCAGGCCCTCACGCGTCGGCTTCGTCGGCCTTCTGCCGCTGCGCTTCCATCTCGTCGAGGCGCGCCGTCATCCGCTCGATGGCCTCGGTGAGGCTGTCGAGGTGGTCGTTCAGATCGCCGCTGGTGGGCACGTCGGCCAGCGAGAGGCGCACGCTCGCGATCTCGCGGGCGAGGAACTCGGTGTCGGCCTGGGTGCGCTCGGCGACGCGCCGGTCGGTGTCGGTCTGCATCCGGTCGCGCTGCTCCTGGCGGTTCTGGGCGAGCAGGATCAGCGGCGCGGCATAGGCGGCCTGCAGCGAGAGCAGCAGGGTGAGGCCGATGAACTGCCACTCGTCGAAGCGCCACGACTTGGGCCCGGCGACGTTCCACAGCACCCAGCCGGCGCAGAACACGCTCTGGTAGACGAGGAAGCGAGCGGTGCCCATGAAGCGGGCGATGCTCTCGCTGAACTGGCCGAAGGCCTCGGGGTCGTAGTGCACGCCGAGCCGCCGGCGCTGGCGGGGGGTGGTGAGGTCTTCGCGGCGCTTCATCGCGACACCGACCCTGCGTTCACCCGCCTGCGCTGCCGCCATCCCGTGGGCAGCGTGCGGTCGAGCACGTCGTCGACCGTGATGGCGCCGAGCAGGCGCCCGGCCTCGTCGCACACCCCGAGCGACAGCAGGTTGTAGCTGGCGAGCCGCTCGGCGACCTCGCGCTCCAGGATGTCGGGGGTGATGGTGGGCTCCAGCTCCACGCAGCGGCCCAGCTCCATCGACGGCGGCTCGCGCAGCAGCCGCTGGAAGTGCACGACACCGAGGTAGGTGCCGGTGGGCGGCTTGTACGGCGGCTGCACCACGAACACCTGGGCGGCGATGCTGACCAGCCAGTCGGGGTCGCGGATCTCGGCGAGCGCCTCGGCCACCGTCGCGTTCGCGCCGAGGATGATGATGTCGGGCGTCATCAGCGCGCCGGCCGTGCCCTCCTCGTAGGCGAGCAGGCGGCGCATGACGTCGGCGTCCTCCTCGTCCATCGCGTCGAGCACCCGCGTGC
>CAYZFZ010000209.1:1701-6509 GCA_964477795.1 uncultured Bifidobacterium sp. | reverse complement strand
TGCGGTGGTCGTGGCCGGGCCGATCGAGCCAGTCCTGCTCGTAGGGCGACTCGCCACGGTGCTTGAGCATGCCCTCGTGCACCGCCATCAGCCGGGCCTTCGACCACACCGTGTAGTACAGCTTCTGCGGCTGCCACGGCGGGCCCAGTTCGGGGTACCACGACGGGTCGCCCGCCCGCTCGAAGGCCGGGCCGGAGATGTCGTGCACCTTCAGGTGATCGGGATGCAGGTAGCCACGCTGGTCGTCGCCGTAGGTGATGATCACCTGCGGGCGCTCACGGCGGATGACGGCCACCAGCCGGCCGACGGCCTCGTCGAGCGGCGCCTGGTGGAAGCAATCGGGATGTTGGTTGGCCTCGCTGTCGGGCATGCCCGAGTCGCGGTAGCCGAGCATGACGACCTCGTCGAAGCCGATCACCTCGGCGGAGCGGGCCAACTCGTGCGGCCGCAGCTCGGCCAGCAGCGCCTTCTCCTGCTGGGGTGTGAGGTCGTGGAACGGCTGGCCGGGCTCGCGCAGGCCGGGGTTCTGCAGGTCGCCCTCCTCGCCACCCGTGCAGCAGACCAGCACGGTGCGCACGCCCTCGGCGTGGTACTTGGCGAGCGTGGGCGCACCCTTGGAGGCTTCGTCATCGGGGTGGGCGTGCACGGTGAGCACGCAGAGCGGAGAATCCACGACGGCACGATAGCCCCCTGCACCCTGATCGTGACTCGCTGCTGCCTAGGCTGCACCGGTGCGCCGAGTAGCCCTGCTCACCACCACCTTCCTGCTGCTGATGGCCGCCGCCAGCTGCCGTCACGACGGCCGCACCCTGCGCCCGGCGAACCCCGAGCAGGACGCGACGGTCTCCACGTACATCGCCACCACCACCACGCAAGGCTTCGTCGATCCCGACGCGGTCGACAGCGTGGCGGCGTCCACTGCGGTGCCCACGGTGGTGTCGACGACGGCCGTCGGTGGGCCCAGCACCTCGGCGGGCGCGGTCACGCTGCCACCCACCGACTCCGGCCTGATCGCCACCGCGCCGTGGCGCGACGGCGGCGAGATCGATGCGCGCTACACGTGCGACGGTGTCAACGTCGCCCCCGCCCTCTCGTGGAGCGCCGCGCCTGCGGGCACGGTGGAGATCGCGATCACGTTCAGCGACCTGGATGCGCCCGACTTCGCGCACTGGGCGATCGCCGGCCTCGACCCTGGCACGATCGCGCTCAACGAGGACACCGTCCCGCTGGGCGCGTACGAGGCGATCAACGGTGCCGGCGACCTCGGCTACACGGGGCCCTGCCCTCCGGCGGGCACGGAGCACGAGTACCGGATGACGGTGCACTACCTCGGCACCGCGACCGACCTCGACGACGGCGTGCCGGCCGACGAGCTGCTCGCCACGATCGCCGACGCGGAGACCGCGGCCGCCGACGTCACCGGCACGTACGCCCGCGGGTAGCGACACCCGCGCATGACAGCCGTGAGCTCCCAGCTGTCGAACGTGCTCACGTTCGCCGTGCTCGGGTTCATGGGTGTGCGCCTGGTCACCGGCCTGCAGCGCTCGCGCTCCGCCGGCGGCCGCACGATCGTGTCCGACGTCGTGCACAACATCGGCTGGCGCCATGTGTGGCCGGTGCCGCTCCTGCTCACCGCGGTGATCGTCGTGGCGACCGCGCTCATGCAGATCCCCGGCCTCGCGTGGGGGTGGTGGACGATGCTCGGCGGCGAAGGCAACCCCGTGTTCGGTTCCTCCGATGCCACATCCGGCACGGTGCTGGAGTGGGTCATCCCGCTCGTGTTCATGTGCCTGCTGCTCCCCGCGCTGCCACTGTTCGCCTACGCCGAGGAGCGCCTGTTCCGCAGCGGCGCCGAGGACTGGTCGCGCGGCAAGCGAGCGCTGAAGACGGTGCAGTTCGGGATGATCCACGCGATCATCGGCATCCCGCTCGGCGCCGCGCTCGCGCTCTCGCTGGGCGGCGCCTACTTCATGTGGGTGTACCTGCGCGCCCACCGTCGGCAGCACAGCCGCTGGGCGGCGACGCTCGAGTCCACCACCGCGCACACGGTCTACAACGGCCTGATCGTGCTGCTGGTGATCACTGCCGTCGCGCTCGACGCCCTCGTCTGAGCCACCGGCAGCCGCCGCATCCTGGGCGAGCGGCATCTGTAGCCTGACCGGCGTGTCGCTTCCCTCGCCCACGCTCCCGCACTGCTACCGCCACCCGGATCGCGAGGCGGGGCGCAGCTGCACCCGCTGCGGGAAGCCGGCCTGCAGCGAGTGCCTGGTGCAGGCGACGGTGGGGTCGCACTGCCTCGATTGCGCTCGCGCCGCCCGGCCCGATGTGGCGACAAGGGCCAAGCTGGCGTCCTCGCGCGTGCTCGCGCCGGTGACGTACACGATCATCGGTCTCAACGTCGCCGTCTTCGTGCTGATGGTGCTGGCCGACCCCAAGACGCTCGGCGGCAACGTCACCCAGGCCCACGCCGACCTCGGGCTCAGCAAGGCGATCCTCCAGGGACGTGTCTACGACTTCGACAACACGCTCATCCCACCGCACCAGTGGTACCGGCTCGTCACCGCCGGCTTCATCCACTTCGGCGTGTTCCACATCGCGATGAACATGCTGCTGCTGTACCAGCTGGGCAATCTGCTCGAGCGGGCGCTGGGCCCCACCAAGTTGGTACTGCTGTACGTGGCCAGCCTGCTGGCCGGCTCGCTGGGCGTGCTGCTGCTCGACACCGGTGCAGCCGTCAGCGGCGGCGCCTCGGGCGCGGTGTTCGGCCTGATGGCAGGCGCCGCGGTGGGCCTGCACCGGCGCGGCGTCAACGTGTTCAGCACCGGCATCGGCACGACGCTGATGCTCAACATCGTGCTCACCTTCACCATCGCCGGCATCTCCAAGGGCGGGCACGTGGGCGGTGCCATCGGCGGCGCGCTCTGCGGGTTCGTGATGCTCGCGCCCAACTGGAAGCCGCAGCCGAAGTGGGCCGCCTACGCCGCCCCGATCGCGATCGCGCTCGTCTCCGTGGTCGCCTCGGTGATGGTGGTCGGCTAGCGCTAGGGCTAGCGCCACGTCCGGGGCGGGCGGCGGAAGATGCGGGGCGGGCGCGCGTCGGGCGGCACCCGATCGCTGCTCCAGCGAGCCGGTGGCGCCATCACCAGCGCGCACAATTGCACGAGCACGGCGTCGTAGTTGACCCGCCAGCCCGCGTAGTCGCGCCACGCCTGGTCGAGGTCGGCGGCCAGCGCGATGCCGGCCGCGTGCAGCTCGCGGCACACCTGGTCGAACTCGTCCCGGGTCACCGTGATCGGCGCGTCCGGCCGTGGGTCGGGGTCGTACGAGATCCCGAAGCAGTCGGCGATTCGGCGCAGCGAGAAGAAGCCCGTGCGCAGCAGTAGATCGGTCTGTGCGTTGTGGGTGCGGTCGATGGCCGACGCAGCGAGCGCGGCGGTGTCGAGCACGCAGCCCGCGGCCGTGATCCAGCTGCGGTCCGGGTGCGGCGAGCGGAAGAACACGAGTGCGGGCTGGCTGGTGTGGCTCTCCTCGATGTCCATGAACCACTCCTCCCAGCGCACGAACACGTCGTCGTCGAGGCGGTCGATCCAGCCGATGCGGAAGAAGCGGACGAGCATCTCGCTGGGAGACGGCGGCAGGCCGGCGCGCACCTCGAGCAAGCCGACCAGCGCCTCGCGCCGGCTGAACGCACCGTAGATCGTCGGCAGGTAGGAGATCATCAGGCTGACCAGGCCGAGGCCGATGCCCGCCTCGACGAACGACATCACCACCCGCGCCGTGCCCGGCGGGTGCAGGAAGCCGAGCGTGAACAGCGAGGATCCGCTGATCACTAACGATTCGGTGAGCGGCGAGACACCCGACGCCCAGTAGAGGCCGGTGAAGCCGATCGACACGAGGGTGACCCACACCGCCGGCAGGGTGACGAGTGCGACCGGTGCATAGTGGGCAAGCACGCGATCGCGCGCGTCGTAGCTGCGGCCCGGCCCCGCGAAGAGCCCGAAGACCCGGCGGCAGGCGACGAAGTGGGCGCGGGTGAGCCTGGAGACGTAGCCGCGCGGCACGACGATCGTCCGCAGCGCCGACACGAGCGTCAGCACCACCAACACCAGGCCGGCGACACCTGCCAGCACCCGCAGCACGATCATCGGCACACTCTGGCACGACGCCCCAGCGTGCCGTGGCCGACGAGCCGGCCTCCGGTCGCACACCCCTGCGGATTTGGTGCATGATGGGCGGGCCGATTGGGGGCTCACGGCATCCGGCATCCGGCTCCGGCCGGGCGGTGGACGCCAAGAACGTTCTGGTGCACGCCGATCACGGCGGTCCCGGCGAACTGTCGGCGACCAACTCATCGAGGAGAGGGGACATCCGGTGAAGATTTCAGTCACCGTCAACGGGACGGTTCACGAGAGCGACGTCGAGCCGCGCACGCTGCTCGTGCACTACCTCCGCGAGACGCTCGCGCTCACGGGCACCAACATCGGCTGCGACACGTCGTCGTGCGGCGCCTGCAGCGTCCACCTCGACGGCGAGGCCGTGAAGAGCTGCACGGTGCTCGCCGTGCAGGCCGACGGCGCCCAGATCACCACGATCGAAGGCCTGGCCGTGGACGGCGAGATGCACCCGATGCAGCAGGCGTTCATGGAGAACCACGGTCTCCAGTGCGGCTACTGCACACCCGGGATGGTGATGGCGGCCACCAGCCTGCTGAAGGAGAACCCGCATCCGTCCGAGGAGGAAGTGCGCCTCGGCCTCGAAGGCAACCTGTGCCGCTGCACCGGCTACCACAACATCGTGAAGTCCGTGCT
>CAYZFZ010000209.1:0-1691 GCA_964477795.1 uncultured Bifidobacterium sp. | reverse complement strand
TACCGACATGACCGTCATCGACGACCGACCTGCAGCCGTGCTGGGGAGCCGGCTGCTGCGCCGTGAAGACCCGGCCCTGCTCACCGGCGAGGCCAAGTTCACCAACGACCTGCACCTGCCGGGCGCGCTCCACCTCGGCGTGGTGCGCAGCCCGTACGCGCACGCCCGCATCCTCGGTGTGGACCTGGCCGCGGCGCGGGCGCTCCCCGGTGTGGTGGCCGCCTACACCGGCGCCGACCTTGCCGACCTGTGGGCCGGCCCGATGCCGTGCGCCTGGCCGGTCACGGCCGACATGAAGAGCCCCGCCCACTACCCGGTGGCCGCCACCAAGGCCGCGTACGTGGGCGATGCCGTCGCCGTCGTGCTCGCCACCAGCGAGTCCGTCGCCCGCGATGCCGCCGAGCTGGTCGACGTGCAGTACGAGCCGCTACCCGCCGTCGTCGACCTGGAGGACTCGCTCAGCGATCGTGTCATCATCCACGAGGACCTGGGCACGAACAAGAGCTACACGTGGGATCTCAAGATCGAGGATCACGAGGGGGCGGTCGCCGAGGCGTTCGCGAACGCGGCGCACACAGTCAGCTCGCGGTACGTGCAGCAGCGGTTGCTGCCGATGGCGATGGAGCCCCGCGCCGTCGCGGCCGTGCCGCAGCCGTTCGGGGGCGACATGACGATGTACTCCGCCACCCAGGTGCCGCACATCCTGAAGGTGATGACCGCGCTCACGTTGGGCATCCCCGAGCACCAGATGCGCGTCGTGTGCCCCTCCGTCGGCGGCGGCTTCGGTGCCAAGCTCAACGTGTACGCCGAGGAGCTGCTGTGCGTGGCGCTCGCCCGCAAGCACAAGGTGCCGGTGCGCTGGAACGAGGACCGCACGGAGAACGCTGTCGCCACCATCCACGGCCGCGGCCAGATCCAGCACATGGAGCTCGCCGCTGATGCGGACGGCAAGCTGCTCGCCATCCGCGTGCGGCTGATCGGCGACATGGGCGCCTACCTCCAGCTCGTCACCCCCGGCATCCCGCTGCTCGGGGCGTTCCTCTACGCCGGCGTCTACGACGTGCCGCTGTACGACTTCAGCTGCACCAGCGTGTTCACCACGCTCACGCCCACCGACGCCTATCGCGGTGCCGGCCGGCCCGAGGCCACGTATGCGATCGAGCGGGCGATGGACCAGCTGGCCGACCAGATGGGCATCGACCCGATGGAGCTACGCCGCCGCAACTTCATCCGCAAGGAGCAGTTCCCCTACACGGCGATGACAGGGCTCACGTACGACTCGGGCGACCACCTGGCCGCCGCCGAGCAGGCCGCCGGTCTCGCCGACTACGCGGGGGTGCGCGCCCGCCAGGCCGCCCAGAACGTGCCCGGCGCGACGAAGCGCATCGGCATCGGCCAGGCCAGCTACTTCGAGATGTGCGGCCTCGCCCCTTCGCGGGTGCTGGCCTCGCTGAACTACTCGGCCGGCGGCTGGGAGGCCGCCACGGTGCGGGTGCTGCCCACGAACAAGATCCAGGTCGTCACGGGCACCTCCCCGCACGGTCAGGGCCACGAGACCTCGTGGAGCATGATCGTCGCCGAGAAGATGGGCGTGTCGCCCGACGACGTCGACGTGCTGCACAGCGACACCGCGATCGCCCCGCTCGGCCTCGACACCTACGGGTCGCGCTCGCTGCCGGTCGGCGGCGTCG
>CAYZFZ010000208.1:0-6566 GCA_964477795.1 uncultured Bifidobacterium sp. | reverse complement strand
TAGTCGACGAGGTCGCGTTCGACGCCGGTCCAGAACGTCTTGGCCTTCAGCGGGGCCTTCGTCAGCTGGTACGTGATGGTGGGCGGCACCTCCACGCGCAGGTCGCGGTCGTCGTAGTCGACTGCGATCGCGCGCGACGGGTCGACCTGGTCGCCCACCGGGAACAGCACCGCCTCGTACTCCTCGTCGTGGACGAGGTCGGCCTTCTCGTCGTCGTAGCGCAACGCCACGCGGGCGACGATTGCCGGCTCGAAGCGGGTGCCGCGCGGGTCGCCGCCGACGGTGGCCAGCCAGGGCGCGGCCACGTCCACCCAGCGGATGGCGACGCCGGCTGCGATCTCCTGCATCAGCGGCGACTCGTCGGCCGCGAGTTCGCTCGCCGGTGCCGCGGGAGCGATCGTCGGAGCCGGCGGGGTGGTCGGCGCGGTGGTCGCGGTGGGCGCGGCCTGCGCACTGGGCGCGGTGGGCGGGGGGAAGGCCGCGGCCGGCGGTGCGGCCGGGGCTGCCGGCGTGGCGCCCTTCTGGTCGGCCATCAGCACGGCGATCTGGTCGCGGGTGAGCGGGCCGCGCAGGTAGCTCATCGCCCAGCGGGTGGTGAACACCTCCGGCTGATCCTTGCCGGCGCGGCGCAGCACGAACTCGCGCTTGGCCAGGCCGCTGATCGTGTCGCCGACGGCGCCCACGTCCACGCCGCCGGCCGCCGCGCTCATCCCGTCGAGCAGGCGCTGCTTGTCGCGGTCGGTCTGCAGGCGGCCGATCATCCAGGTGCCCGCGTTCGACAGTGCCTTGTAGTCCACGTCCACCGGGTTCTGCGTGCTGAGCACCACGCCCACGCCGAACGCGCGGGCCTGCTTCATCAGCGTCATGATCGGCTTCTTCGTCGGCGGCATCGCCGTCGGCGGGAGGTAGCCGGCCACCTCGTCCATGTAGAGCAGGGCGCGCAGATCGGTGGTGCCGCTCTGCTTGCGCATCCAGGTGACCAGCTTGGAGAGGATCAGCGTGGTGACGAACTGGCGCTCCTGGTCGCTGAGGTGGGCGGTGGTGACGATCGCGCAGCGCGGCCGGCCGTCGGGCGTGTGCAGCATCGCCGCCATGTCCAGCGGGGTGCCCGACATCCACGCGCCGAACGACGGTGAGGCGAGCAGGCCGTTGAGCCGCATCGCGAACGCGGTGCGGTCCTTCGGCGGGAAGAACTGGTCGAGCTCGAAGACGCCCAGCTTGCGCACCGGCGGGTTCATCACCATGCCGACGAGCGTGGGCAGATCCAGGCTGCGGCCCGCGTTCCACTCGTTGAGGATCAGGTTGGACAGCAGGATGTGCTCGCGGCTGCTCAGTGGGTCGGCGTCGATGTCGACGAGGCCGAGCAGGCCGGAGACGAAGCCCTCGATCTCGTCGCCGACGATCTCCGGGTCGGCGCCTGCGCCGGGCGCCTGCAGCGAGCCGATGATGTCGAGCCCCACGCCTGCGTTCGAGCCGGGCGTGTAGATCGTGAACGTGGCCTTCTCGCGCAAGGTGGCGATGCGATCGGGGGTGATGCCCCAGCCGGCCAGGCCCTCCGTCCAGGCTTTCGCCTGCGCGGCCGCGAACTCGGGCACGGAGACGCCCGCCTTGGTGGCGTCGCCCTCGTTCACCCACGGTTCGAAGTCGGTGGCTGCCAGCGCGGGGAACGTGAGGCACAGGTTGGTGAGGTCGCCCTTCGGGTCGATCAGCAGGGTGGGCACGCCGGCCTGCAGCGCCTCCTCGATGAGCACGATGCCCAGGCCCGTCTTGCCCGAGCCGGTCATGCCGACGATGACCCCGTGGGTGGTGAGATCGCCGCTGGGTAGCAGCACGGTCTTGTCGGTGCGGGTGTGCTGCGCAGGATCGATCAACCCGCCGAGGAGCAGTTCAGCCATGTGCGCCACGGTAGCTGCGACGAGCCATCGAGCGGGTCGTCGGTGCCGGCCGTCAGCGGAGGGTGACGCGGTAGGCGCAGCGCTGGCCGCCGTCGAGCAGGTGTTGCTCGCGGGCCACGTCGGCGTCGGGGCCGAGTGCCTTGCGGAACAGGTCGAGCTCGGCGCTGCACAGGCCGGCGCACGAGTCGGCTGCGCCGCGGATGGGGCAGTGGTGCTCGACGAGCGTGACGCACTCGTCGCCGTCGACGGCCTCGGCCAGGTAGCCCTCGGCGCTGCGCAGCTCGGCGATGAGGTGCACCAGCTCCTTGACGGTGGCGGCCTTGTCGAGCACCCGCTGGTAGGCAGCGAGCTGGCGCTCGGCGCGGGTGCGCACGACGGCCTCCAGCGCCTCCTCGCCGAGCGCGCTGCGGATGGAAGCGATGAGCTCGACGGTGAGATCGCTGTGCCGGTCGGCGAACAGCGAGCTGGACGACGCGGCCAGGCGCCAGTGCACCGGCGGCCGGCCGCGGCCGCTGCTGGGGGCGACGACACGCTCGACCAGCTCGGCACCCTCCAGCGCTTCCAGATGCTGGCGGATGGCGGTGTCGGTGAGACCGAACTCGGCGGCGAGCTCGGGGGCGGTGGCCGTGTCCGCGCGCTTGAGCCGCTCGATGATCCGGCGCTTGGCGCCGGACAGATCGCTGGCGACGTCGGACATGCCGGCAGCCTACCGACCCACCTCGATGCAGCCTTGGCGCGGTGGATGAGTGCGAACACGCTCGCGCCTTGACAAAATGTCAAACATGACCGTCACCGACCCGATCGCCCACGCACTCGAGAACCAGTTCGGGCTGGCCGATCGGGTGGTCGACGAGGCGGCACTGGCCAACAGCGCGGCCCGCTTCCGCGAGCGGGGCATCACCCTGCCCACGTTCGCCCAGCTGGCTGACCCGTCCACGTTCGATGCCGGGCTCGTCGGCGACGCCGACAAGAACGGCCCCGACGCCCGCAACCTGTGGCGGGTGCACTGGTACAACGACGTCGCCGGCAACCGGGTGAGCGTGCCGGATCACATCGTGCTGCCGCCGTCGCTCACCGGGGTGGAGGCGCCGATCATCGTCGTCTTCGGCGACCGCTTCCCGATGATCACCGCCCACAAGGTGCTCGCCGCCTACGCCTGCCTCGCGCCGCGCATCGTCACCGGCCAGTTCGACCCCACCCGCCATCGCGCCATCTGGCCGTCCACCGGCAACTACGCACGCGGCGGCATCGCCATCTCGCGCATCATGGCCTCGCGCGGGGTGGCCATCCTGCCGGCGGGCATGAGCCAGGAGCGCTTCGACTGGCTCGACAAGTGGTGCGAGAACCCGAAGGACGACGTCATCCGCACCGTCGGCACGGAGAGCAACGTCAAGGAGATCTACGACGCCTGCAACGAGCTGGCCAAAGACCCGGGCAACTTCATCCTCAACCAGTTCTGCGAGTTCGGCAACCACCTCGGCCACTTCGAGGTCACCGGCCGTGCGCTGAGCCATGCGTTCGAGACCGCCCGCGCCGCTTCCGGGCGCGACCTGCGGCTGGCCGCGTTCACCAGCGCCACCGGTTCGGCCGGCACCATCGCCGCCGGCGACCTGCTCAAGCGCGACTACGGCACCAAGATCGTCGCGGTCGAGGCGTTGGAGTGCCCGACGATGCTGGAGAATGGCTTCGGCGAGCACAACATCCAGGGCATCGGCGACAAGCACATCCCGCTGATCCACAACGTGATGAACAGCGACGTGGTGTGCGCGATCAGCGACCAGGCCACCGATCAGCTGTACGCGATGTTCAACAGCGAGGACGGGCTCGGCTACCTGGCCGACCGCCGGCACGTGCCGCGCCAGGTGCTCGACTCGCTGCAGCACTTCGGCCTGTCGTCCCTCTGCAACGTGCTCGCCGCGATCAGCACGGCCAAGGTGCTCGGCCTCGGTGCCGCCGATGCGATCATCACCGTCGCCACCGACGGTGCCGCGCTGTACCCCAGCGAGTACACGAAGATCACAGCCCGCGACTTCGGCAACGGCTTCACCAACCTCGACGCCGCGCAGGTGTGGGGCGAGCACCTCGCCAACGTGCCCACCGCGCACACGCTCGAGCTCACCGAGCGCGAGCGCAACCGCATCTTCAACCTCGGCTACTACACGTGGGTCGAGCAGCAGGGCACACCGTTCGAACTGTTCGAGGCCCGCCGCCAGCAGTCGTTCTGGCAGGGTCTGCGCCGCCTGCTGCCCGTGTGGGACGGGATGATCAGCGAGTTCAACGCCCGCGTCGCGGCGGGCTGACCGCCAGCATGGAACGCCCACTCATCGCCGGCTGGCAGTGCCGCGTGTGCGGCGCATCCGTCGACATCGCAATGCCGTTCTCGTGGAGATGCCCCAACGCGTCGGCAACCGATCGTCACCACGCGCTGCAGCTTGTGCAGGGCATCGCCCCCCTGCGATCCACCGGTGAAACCAACCCGTTCCTCGCCTTCCGCAGCTCGCTCGCGTGGGACGGTTTCGCCGCCGCCCACGGCGTCACCGAGGCGGCCCGCGACGCGATGGTGGCCGACCTCGACGGGTTGGTTGCCGCCGTGGCCGGCACGGGCTTCGTCGCCACGCCCTGCGAGCGCGCCGACGAGCTGTCGAACGCGCTGGGGTTCGGGCGCGACGGGGGAGTGTGGGTGAAGGACGAGACGCACAACGTCGCCGGCAGCCACAAGGCGCGGCACCTGTTCACGATCCTGCTGCACCTCCGCGCCGCCGAGCAGCTGGGGCTCGCGCAGTGGTCGCAGCGACCGCCGCTGGCGATCGCCTCGTGCGGCAACGCGGCGCTGGCTGCGGCCACCCTGGCCGCAGCCGTGTCATGGCCGATCCGGGTCTTCGTGCCCCCCTCGGCGAACCTCCACGTGACGAAACGGCTCGGGGAGCTGGGCGCCGAGGTGGTCGCCTGCCCGCGCCTGCCCAGCGACCTGCCCGGCGACCCGTGCGTGCACCGCTTCCGTGAGGCCGTGGCCACCGGCGCGGTGCCCTTCAGCGTGCAGGGTCCGGAGAACGCGTGGTGCCTCGACGGCGGCCGCACGCTGGGCTGGGAGCTCGTCGACGTCGTCCAATGGGATCGGGTGTTCGTGCAGGTCGGTGGGGGAGCGTTCGCAGCCTCCGTCGCCGAGGGGCTGCGCATGGGGGGCTGCACGGCCGCGCTGCACGCGGTGCAGACCGACTCGTGCGCTCCGCTGGCGCGCGCCTGGGAACGGTCGCAAGCGTTGGGCGGGCCGCTGCAGGCCGGGGCTCACTGGAGCGAGTGCATGTGGCCGTGGGAGCACGTGGGCGAGTCCGCCGCCGACGGCATCCTCGACGACGAGACCTACGACTGGTTGCCGGTGGTCGAGGCGATGGCGACCAGTGGCGGCTCGCCAGTGGTTGCGACGGAGGCACAGGTGCTGGAGGCCAACGAGCTGGCCCGCCGCACCACGGGCATCGACGCCAGCCACACGGGGACCGCCGGCTTGGCCGGTCTCCTCGCGATCCGCGACCGGATCACCCCGGACGAGCGAGTTGCCGTCGTGTTCAGCGGCATCCGTCGTTAGTTCCACCCACCCTTCAGGGCCGCACTCCACGGGCACTCGAACAACCGTCGCGCACCCTCTTCGTAGGGTGCCTCGCACGGCTTCCCCCGGGCTCACCTTCTGACGACAGGAGTAGATTCATGGCCATGCCGATGATCGATGATCACTCGTTCGACCACGTGTTCTACCCGGACAGCGATGACGAACCGATGGCAGAGAACATGTTGCAGGCGGAGATCATTCGCTCCCTCATCCTCGGCTTCCAGCGGCGCTACGCCGGCCGTGCCGACGTGCTGGTGGCGGGCGACGCCTTCTGGTATCCGGTGCGCGGCGAGCCCAAGGTCGTACTGGCGCCCGACACCCTGGTGGTCGTCGACCTACCGGCTCCCCCCGACTTCCGCGTGATGGGCAGCTACCGCCAGTTCGAATTCGGCGGCCACGTCGCCTTGGTGGTGGAAGTCCTCTCGCCCAGCAACACCTGGGCCGAGATGGTGCGCAAGCGCCAGTTCTACGACCGTCACGGTGCCGACGAGTACTGGGCCTTCGACCCCGACCACGGCACGCTCGAGGTCTGGGTGCGTCAGGGCGACTCGTTGGTCGAGTTGCCCGTGCCCGACGAGGGCATCGTCAGCCCGGCCACCGGCGTCACCGTCCGGCTCATCGACGGCATGCTCGCCGTGTTCGACGTCGGCAGCGAGCGCCGCTGGCTGTTCCCGCTCGACGAAGCCGCGCGGGCCGACGCGGAGGCTGCGCGGGCCGAGTCCGAAGCGGCGCGGGCCGACGCGGCAGCGCGGCGAGTGGCCGAGTTGGAGGTGCAGTTGGCCGCCCTGGGCGGACAGTCGGCACCGCCGCCCAGTGGTACCTGACGATTGCCCGTCCTGTCGGCTCGTCCGGCGGCTGGCAGACTCGTCGGCGTGACCTCCACCCGCCCCAACGTCCTCGTGATCATGTACGACCAGATCAACCCGGCCGCGCTCGGCTGCTACGGGAACGAGGCCGTCAAGTCGCCCAACATCGACCGCCTCGCCGCCGACGGGGTGGTGTTCGACGCGGCGTACACGAACAGCCCGCTGTGCACCCCGGCCCGCTACTGCATGATGACCGGCCAG